>JAFMEZ010000010.1 GCA_017856455.1 Parafilimonas sp. | reverse complement strand
ATTCTATCTGCAGATGATATGCAAGGCAGAAGAGCTTTTTCTGCAGGCAATGAAAAAGCTGCTGCTTTCATTGCAGATGAATTTGAAAAAATTGGACTCCAAAAGTGGAATAACGGAGATTCATACTTGCAAACTTTTTCAATGGTGAAAAAAATGAATGCCAACAAGCGCACCATTTTTACATTTGACCTTACTCAGGAAGGCGAACAGGTAAAACTCTCAAATGTAGTTGGAGTAATCCCCGGTAAATCAAAGCCGAATGAATATGTAATCTTCTCCGGACATTTTGATCATATCGGCATCAGCAGCCGCAACATGCAAAACAATGATAGCATCTTTAATGGTGCAAACGATGATGCAGCAGGAACCACAGCAATGATCATGCTGGCCAAGTATTTCAAAAAACTCAACAACAACGAAAGAACATTGATATTCGCTGCCTTCAATGCAGAAGAAATGGGTGGATTCGGTGCAACCTATTTTTCAAAGCAATTCGATCCCGCGCAAGTAGTTGCCATGTTCAATATTGAAATGATTGGAACAGAGAGTAAATGGGGTAAGAATTCAGCATATATTACCGGTTATGAAAAAACCAATATGGGTGAAATCCTTCAAAAGAATTTAACGGGCACTTCTTTTACATTCCAACCTGATCCTTATCCAGATCAACAACTTTTTTACAGATCAGACAATGCAACACTCGCAAGATTAGGTGTTCCTGCACATACCATCTCTACATCAAAAATGGACAGTGAACCAAACTATCACAAAGCCAGTGATGAAATTGGCACACTTGATTTAAAAAACATGAATGAAATCATCAAGGCTATCGCATTGAGTTCAAGAGGTATCGTTGCCGGTACAGAAACACCTTCACGCGTTGATACATCTTCATTGAAAAGATAATGATGAAAAAGTTGCTCGTATTTGTTCTTTGTTTTTCAATTGTTTCTGCACAGGCACAAAAAACATATACCAGCTTCAATGCCCATTCACATAATGATTATGAACAGGCTTTGCCATTCAGCTTAGCCTATCAACATCAATTTGGATCAATTGAAGCAGACATATGGTTGAAAGATGGAAATATCTATGTCGCACATGATGCAAAAGATATTCAATCAGAAAGAACCCTTTCTAAACTATACCTTGAACCCATCAATAAACTTCTGCAATTATCAAAACATATTTACCCCAAGCAGCATAAATTATATTTACTGATTGATATCAAAACCGAAGCAAAAGCTTCTCTTGATGCATTGGTTAGTCAATTGCAAGCATACCCATCCATCATAAAGAATAAAAATATCATCATCGCTGTAAGCGGCAATCGCCCGAAGCCAGATGATTATATCCATTACCCTTCATTCATTTATTTTGATGGAAGACCAACAGAAATTTACAATCAACAATCGCTGGAAAAAGTTGCACTCATCAGCGAAGCATTTTATAAATTTTCTTTGTGGAAAGGAGAGGGAACAATCAAGGAAGAAGAAAAGAAAAAAATGATTGATGCAGTAAGCGCATCACATAAAATGAAAAAACCATTTCGCTTTTGGGCTACTCCAGATACAGAACAGAGTTGGAAAACACTGATGGAGGTTAATGCCGACTTCATCAACACCGATCATATTGAACAACTTGGTAAATTTTTAAAACAGTAAAACTTAAATGATATGAAAAAATTACTGACAATTTTTTTTGTATTGATGGCTATTGGCACTCATGCACAAGAAAATAAAACAGTTCCCGTAAACAAACAATCTGTATTGAACTCAATTGTCAATCAGGAAAAAGAATTGATTACACTGAGTGATCAGGTTTGGTCTTTCGCAGAAATTGCAATGAAAGAACAGCAGTCAGCAAAAGTACTTTCAGCATATGCTGAGAAAAAGGGATTTAAAGTAACACGCAATATTGCTGATATACCCACTGCATTTATTGCAGAATATGGATCGGGTAAACCAATCATTGGAATCTTGGGTGAGTTTGATGCATTACCCGGACTCTCACAGAAAGCACAACCAACAAAAGAAGCGTTGAATGCAGGTGCAGCAGGACATGGATGTGGACACAATATGTTCGGAGCAGCAAGTTTGGGTGCGGCGGTAGCAGTGAAAGAACTGATTGCATCAGGAAAACTGAAAGGCACTGTGCGTTTTTATGGTACACCAGCTGAAGAAGATCTCGCTGGTAAAGTATACATGGCAAGAGCAGGCGTTTTCAATGATTTGGATGTTTGTCTCGATTGGCATCCTGATTATGAGAACAAGGCCAACATGCAAAGTACGCAGGCAATCGTGAGCTATACAGTAAAGTTCAAAGGAAAAAGTGCACATGCTGCGGCCGATCCATGGAATGGCAAAAGCGCTTTGGATGCTGCTGAATTGTTCAACATCGGAATGAACTTTATGCGCGAACATGTGAAGCCGAGCGTGAGAATACATTATGTATATAAACAAGCTGGAAATGTTCCGAACGTGATTCCTGATGAAGCAAGTGTTTGGATATGGATCAGGGATTCAAAAAGAAGTGGTGTGGCAGAGGTGGAAGAAAGAATGAAAGAAGTTGCAAAAGGAGCAGCACAAATGACAAGAACCAATGTATCGTTTGAAATGGAAAATGGATTGTATGAATTATTAGTGAATGAAACGGGTGCAAAAACACTTCACAAGAATATGGAAATTGTTGGTCCTGTTACTTATACCAATGAAGAAAAAGCATTTGCAGATAAAATCATGAAAGAATATGGAGCAGAGGCTTTAGGTATAGATGGTAGCATCAAACCATTAGAAGAAACAAAAGCTGATCCAAGCGGAGGCTCTACAGATGTAGGCGACATCAGTTATATCGTTCCTGAAATCACATTGAATGCAGCTACTGCCCCATATAAATCGCCATGGCACTCATGGGTAGTTGTTGCATGTGGAGGAATGAGTATTGGTCATAAAGGCATGTTGTTTGCAGCAAAGTCCTTGGGTACAACGATGGTGGATCTTTTCGAAAACGAAACACTGAGAAAAGAAATCCGTGCAGAATTTGAAAAAAGAAAAGGCAATGAAGTTTGGAAGGCGATGTTACCAGATGGTCCACCGCCTGTTCCAAAACAATAATTATGCTGCTACTCCGAGAGGAGAGAAGTACATCATGATGCCAATAATCACGGCAATCACAATCAATGAAAGTATAACATCTGTTGAATTCCAGCTTGCCCTGCTGCTTGCTTTGTCTTCTGCAACAGTCGTTGAAAATGTTAGTCCCTTTACCTTCTCTTCAGTTGGTGCTGGTGTGAGCAAACTCACAACAACAAAAATGACAATGCTGAAGATGAAGAGATAAATACAGAAATACAAAAAGTTCATCGTCGCAAACTGATGTACCATACTGCCTGGCGTCAATTGATCTTGCATCAATTGCAAAGCAAGTTTAGACATCCCAACAACAAATCCTATTACCATTGAACTGTAAGCGCCTTGTGCATTGAGTCGCTTGAAGAAAACACCCAATAAAAAAACTGCAGTGATCGGAGGTGCCATGTACGATTGAACACTCTGCAAATAATTATACAATCCATCACTGACTCTTCCCATCAAAGGAATCCATGCCATTCCCATCAATACCACAATTCCGGTTGCAATCCTTCCCACCTTCACCAATTCTTTTTCAGTTGCATCAGGATGAGATTTTTTATAAATATCAATCGTATACAAAGTAGAACATGCATTGTAAACAGATGCAAGTGAGCTCATCAAAGCTGCGAGCAATCCACCTGCCAACACGCCACGCAATCCAATGGGCATAATGGATTTTACCATCACGGGAAATGCAGCATTGGCATCATCCAATTGTATTTTTCCTTGCTGATGCAGTGCGTATGCAATCAATCCGGGTATCAAAAAAATGAAGAAGGGCATCAGTTTCAAAAACGCAGCAAAGATGGTTCCTCGTCTTGCTTCCTTTTCGTTCTTCGCAGCCAAACATCTTTGTACAATATGCTGATCGGTACACCAATACCAGACGCCTACAATCGGTGATGCAAATAAAATTCCCAACCAAGGAAATTCAGGATCACTCAATGGCAGAAACATATTCAATTTTTCTTTTGGAATAGCCTGCATCAAACTGTCCCATCCTCCCACTTCATTCAAACCAAAAATCATCAATACCAATGAACCCAATAACAATACAATAGCTTGAATCGCCTCTGTATACATCACTGCATGCAATCCACCCAATACTGTATAAACACCAGTCACAACAACGAGAATAATTGCACCGGTCCAAAAATCAACTCCAATGAATTGATTGAAAACCAAGGCACCTGCAAAAATAGTAACAGATGCTTTTGCAATGACATAACTGATGAGTTGAATGATGGTTAATAATCTGCGTGATTGTGGATTGAATCTTTTTTCCAAAAATTCTGGCATTGTGTATACAGAGCTTCTGATATAAAAGGGTACAAACACCCAACCCAAAATCAAAACGATATATGAATGCAATTCATAATGACCCAATACTGTTCCCGATTGTGCAGCAGAACCTGCGAGTCCTACAATATGCTCCGAGCCTACATTTGAAGCCAAGATAGATGCTCCGATCACAAACCATCCCAGGTTTCTGTTGGCAAGAAAATAATCTGAAGTGGTTTCTTTGCTCTTACGAATACTCCAAATGGAAACAAGTCCAATTACAATTAAATACGCGATAACAAATAGCCAATCAATAGGACCAAGAAAATTCATATGCAGCAATTTGATATCAATATAACCAAATTACTGCAGAACTTTATTTGAGGTGAACCCTTTTCTCACCTGCTGTTATTGCAATGGGTAATACATTTTGTTTTGGTGGAAGAGGACAGGTTGCAAAGGTTGAAAACGCACAAGGTGGATTGATGGCTTTGTTGAAATCAATCACCGTTTTTCCTTCTGCATCTGGTTTGGGTATATATAAGAATCTTCCTGATTCATAGCTGTATGCAGCATTGGTTTCATCACCAAATAAAATGAATAAATCCTCTCCGCCTTCATCAACTGCATCCAACTTATACTTCTTCCCATCGATTTCAAATACAATTTTCCCAGGTGATGGCATTTGATAAGTTTGTCCAAGTACATTGGTGATGGGCACACTTGCGTACAAACTTGGTTCAAGTTTTGCATTGATGCTCCATTTGGGTGAAACATTAAAACGTTCAATGTGATTAAATGTCTTCAGGTTTGGATGATCCAAATCCCTAAACCTCACACCAACTTTATCTTCTCTTTTTATGATTGTCCACCTGAATGTTTTATAAGCCAATTGAATTCCCTGATTTTTACCAAGATCAAAAATGGTTGTTTGTTCAACCTGTTGTTGTTTATTAAAAACTTCATTGCCCGGATTTGTTTTCCAAATCACTTCTTTATCGGTTAATATAAATGTCCCTAAATGAGCAGGAAATCGAGGATCATTGAATACAAGTTGATTTTCAGCTGCTGCTCCAAATTTATTTTCGCCAGGTTCAAGCCAAAACAAGCCGGCAAGATTCACCCAACCGGTTGCGCTTTTTAATGATTCAATTCTTTTTGCATCCCATTGCTTTATCTCTTCTTTATATTTCTTCTCGTTAGACTGCCCAAATGATACTTGTGCAATCAATACCACCGCGATTATATTTAAAAAATATTTCATGTGTACAATTGAAGTATAAAGATACAACATTCTATTAGTATATCTAATTGGTAGACTTTTAGAACGGTTTATCTCTGCTTGAAGGTTGTATATTTGGATGTGATCAGGAAATGCTTCTATATCGTTCTGATGGTATGTTGCGCAGGATTTGTTCATGCAGAGGATTCCATTCCATGGATTAGTATGAATAAAATAGCAACAGAAGGTTATTACCATAATCATGGATTTACAAAGGAGCCGGTAAAAATTGGATTGGTTCTTGATTTGAATGCTGTCCATCAGGAGAAGCATTTTTTAAAAATCAATAATGCGAACATCAATTATATATACCTGACAGATTATGTTACAAAAGATACACTGTACAAATCTGGCGACCACCTTCCATTCAGTTCAAGGCCTATACATTTTTGGGATTTCATCTTCCATATTCAAAAAGAGCCAAAAATTTCAGACTCACTTCTTTTAACAATGGACAAATCGGGTGAAAGTCTAGCATATAACTTGCAACTTTATAACGATCGGGAACTCGACATCGTGAAGAATTGGGAGCTCATGCTTTTTGGAGGATTATTTGCCTTTTCAATGATTTTCACAGTAGGATTCATGCTATTGGGAATATTGAAAAAAGAGAAACACAATTTCGTATTCGCAGCATTTATTTTAATATCAACGTTTTGGTTATACAACAACAATGGAATATGGTTTCAGATACTCTGGCCCAATGATTTGATTTTGCAACATATTTCCAGAACATCCCTTTCAGCCCTTTCGATCGGATTCTTCATCTACTATTTTATTACTTTTTATAGAAAAGATATTGGTCCGAAGGCCCTGCTCATTTTCAAAAGCTTTATCATTTTTTTGGTGCTTCGTGCACTAACTGTATTGATGATACCTCAGCTGTACAATGACTCCAACTTAAAGTATATTTTCCAGATCGTCGGAACCCCTTTACTAGGAACTGGTATTATTTTTTTCCTGATATACTTGATCAAATTTTTCAAGAAAAAAGAATTTATTTTTCACAACATTGGATTTGCAATTTATTTTCTTTACCTCGTTAAAGAAACCTTGAAGCTTTTTGGGATTGATCTATCCGAATTAGATAAGACAAATTTATTCTTACCAGTATTCTCACAGTTTTTTCTGGTTTCCATGTTTTCACTTGCCAACATTCAACAATACAGGTCGAATAAGAAAAGGAAATTTGAAAGACAATTGGAAGAGTCGCATGTGCGAGACATGGAAGTGTCGGGTAAAATCATGGAAGCACAGGAACATGAAAGAACAACGATCGGTAAAAATATTCATGATCAGGTAGGCGGATTATTATCAGCGATGAAAATCAAGTTGCAAACTGTGAAAATCAAAAAAAATGATACGGAATTGAACAAGGACCTCGATCAATTTATTGAAATCATTGATCAGTGTTCAAATGAATTGAATGATATAATTGATGACTTGGTTCCTCCACAATTTGATGAGCAAGATTTTTCCGAAATTTTATTGACAAGAATAAGGCTGATTGAAAATGCTACAAACATTAAATTCAATTACAATCCAATTAAACTTAATATCAATAAAAATATCAGCTTGAATGTTTATAGAATCATTTCTGAAATGATTACCAACGCTTTTAAACATTCAAATTGCACTGAAATCAGCATCGGTTTATTGAGAGAAAAAGATATGCTTCATATCAATTTCAGTGATAATGGAATTGGACTTAATTTTGATGGTGTAAGAAAAAAGCACGGGATTGACAGCATATTCAACAGGGTTAAGTTTTTGAATGGTGAAATAGAAACAAGTAGCAATCCTGGTAAAACTTCATTTTATATCAAATTACCTTTGTAGTGATTATGCGGACCTTTACCATATATATATGTGACGATCATTCTCTCTTCTTGGAGAGCATTGAGGCTTTTCTGAATCTGCAGGGTAAATACAATGTTATAGGTCATTCAACCCATCTGGAAAAAGCGACCAATGATATTGTAACCTTGAAACCAGACATCGTTTTAATTGACTACCACCTGGAAGAAACTACTGGTATTGAGTTGTTGAAAAACATAAACGAAGCAAAAGTTGATTGTATATCCATCATCCTTACGATGAGAAGAGATATAAATATCCGCAATAAGGCAAAAGAGATGGGGGCAAAAGGATATATGCTAAAATCAATTGGTGCTGAACAGTTACTAGAAGGGTTGGATCAGATCACTGAACTGCAAATGGAATTTTTTGATTCAATAGAAGAGGAAATAAAAGCAAAAGATCCAAACTATAAAACATTGCTTACCCCAAGAGAAATGCAAATTGCCAAAATGGTAACGCAGGGTATATCGAGCGAGCAGATAGCTGAGCAGCTGTCACTCAGTCTGCATACAATCAATTCACATAGAAAAAATATTCTGAGAAAACTAAATGCAAAAAATCCGATTGACTTGATGAATTACTTAAAGGAAATAGGAGAGATATAAATTACATACCAAATTCGCTCAGGAATTTTATTCTCATAATTTTCAATTGCTCCCATTCTAAATCCAAATCTGAAAGCTCTTCTCTTGCAACATCAAGACTACTCGTTTCACAACTCTTAAAATATTCTATGATTTCCTCCTGGTGATCTTCATCAACCATTTGGTCGATAGCATAGTTCAGGTTCAATTTAGTTCCGCTTGCAACAATGGTTTCCATGGCTTCCAACAATTGCTCCATCTTCATGTCGCGGTTCTTTGCAATTACATCCAATGAAACTTTTTTATCAACCTGTTGAATGATAAAAACCTTATCACCGCTCTTATTCACAACGCTTCTCATGACAAAATCGTCTGGCTTGACGACATCGTTTTCCTCAACATACTTGGAAATCAAATCCACAAATTTTTGACCGTATCGAATAGCCTTGCCTTTGCTGACGCCACTTATTTTTTCTAATTCTTCCAATGAGGTTGGATACTGTGTAGCCATGTCTTCCAAAGATGACTCAAGGAAAATGACAAAAGGAGGAAGTTTTTTTTCTTTGGCAAATTGCTTTCTAAGGTCTTTCAGCATTACAAAAAGCTTGCTGTCTACAGCTGCTGTCGATCCGCCTCCATCAATACCATCTTCATCATCTTCATTTGCATCTTCAAATAAATTGCTCATGACCATTTTGAGCGAAGTGGGCTTTTTCAAAAACGCCAATCCTTTCTTTCCAATTTTTAAAACGCCATGTTCTGTGATATCTTTTTCAAGCAACCCTTCCAACAGCATCTGACGAATCAGTGAAGTCCAGTAATGCTCTGGCTGATCATTACCAGATGCAAACACATCCAATTCATCATGTCGATACATTTTCATTTGAGGAATCATCCTGCCAATTAAAATATTAACCACATAATCGGATGCAAATCTTTCGTCTAGTGCTTTTACAACTTTCAATAAACTTGTTGCTGAAGCTTTAGCTTCAATTTTTTCTTTGGGATGATTACAATTATCACACCTTCCACAATTTTCATTGGTATAATCTTCGCCAAAGTATTTCATCAACACTTTTCTTCTGCACTGACCACTCTCTGCAAAGGCAACCATTTCATCAATCAGCTGTGAACCGACTTCTCTTTCACTGAGTTGTTTATCTCTTAAAAAGTGTTCGAGTTTTGAAACATCCTTATGCGAATAATAAAGCACGCATTTGCCCTCCATCCCATCTCTGCCTGCTCTTCCTGTTTCCTGATAATAATTTTCAAGACTCTTTGGAATATTATAATGTATTACAAATCGGATGTCGGGTTTATCAATACCCATGCCAAACGCAATGGTGGCAACAATCACTTGCATGTCTTCATTCAAAAACATATCCTGCCGCTCTGCCCTTAATTTGCTGTCGAGTCCGGCGTGATATGCCCCAGCACTGATGCCATTTACTTTTAGTATTTCAGAAAGTTCTTCTGTTGTTTTTCTGTTGAGGGTATAAATGATTCCACTCTTTCCCCTGTTTTCGTGAATGAATTTTACAATACCCTTGATCGTTTGATCTTTTGCAACTTTTGGCCTAACCTCATAATCGAGATTGGGTCTATTGAATGATGATATAAATATATCTGGATTTCTCAATCCAAGATTAGCAACGATATCCTGCTGTACTTTAGGCGTTGCTGTTGCAGTAAGTGCTATGATGGGAACATCCGGATTGATTTGGTCCATCATTTCTTTTAGCCTGCGGTACTCTGGCCTGAAATCATGTCCCCATTCTGAAATACAATGTGCTTCATCCACCGCAAAAAAAGAAACATTCAAATCACTGAAAAAATCAAGGTTCTCCTGACGGGTTAATGTTTCAGGAGCAACATATAACATCTTGGTCTTGCCCGACTTCAAATCATCGTGCACTTCTTTTGTTTCTTTTTTGGTCAGTGTAGAATTTAAAAAGTGGGCCACATCATCTTTACTGCTATAACTTCTTACCAAATCAACCTGATTTTTCATCAGGGCAATCAGTGGAGAAACCACTATGGCACATCCCTCGCTGATCAAGGCAGGTAACTGATAGCAAAGACTCTTGCCACCACCCGTTGGTTTGATCACAAACGTATCGTTTCCATTGAGCAGGTTCTCAATGATCGCTTCCTGATTTCCTCGAAATCCTTCAAATCCAAAGTAATCATGCAAAGGTCCGAGGAGGTCTATACCTGATTTCTTCGCAGTTTTTTTTGTGGAAGCTTTTGCTGTGTTTGTTTTATTATGCTTAACTGGGGACATCTTTCTCCTATAATATACGAAAGGGCAACGAAATTACCTAAAAGCAATGCTAAAACCACTCTGATTCAAGCTAAAACATTTATAATTTATGGTAATTTTGTCGCTCACTAAATTCGTGCTCCCAGAGAATAACACCGAATGATAAGCCCTTCTATCAAGGAAATCGCAAGGCGCACATTAGAGCTCGAGGCAGAAGCCTTGATGGAGCTGTCAAAATCAATCAATCCTTCATTTGATGAAATTATCCATGTCTTAAATGACATGAAAGGCAGATTGGTAATCAGTGGAATTGGGAAAAGTGCAATCGTTGGACAGAAAATTGTTGCCACACTTAACAGCACTGGAACCCCATCGATTTTCATGCATGCAGCAGATGCCATTCATGGTGATCTTGGCATGATACAACATGATGATGTAGTAATGATCATCTCCAAAAGCGGGGAAAGTCCTGAAATCAAAATGCTCATCACCCTCATCAAAAATCTGGGGAACAAACTGATCGGGATGGTGGGAAATACAGCATCCATACTTGCAAAATCATCTGATTATTTGTTAGACACAACAGTTAGCCAGGAAGCTTGTCCCAATAACCTCGCACCAACTGCAAGTACTACTGCGCAAATGGCAATGGGGGATGCTGTTGCAGTGAGTTTGATGGAATTGAAAGGATTTACAGCTGATGATTTCGCAAAGTTTCATCCAGGTGGAACACTTGGAAAAAAACTATACTTAAGAGTGAGTGACCTGAGTAAAATGAATGAAAAACCTGAAGTGAAATCCGACAGCAACATCAAAGAAGTAATTGTAGAGATGACCAGAAAGAGACTCGGATTAACTGCAGTGGTTGATGATGCATCAAAACTATTGGGAGTAATCACCGATGGAGACCTGAGAAGAATGCTGGAAAAAGATATTGATATTGAACATAAAATGGCAAAAGATATCATGAGCAATAATCCCAAGACCATTGCTCCTGATGCACTTGCTGTTGATGCGCTAGATAAGATGAGAAAAAATAATATCACACAGTTGATCGTAAAAACAAATGAAGCATATGCAGGTGTTATACATTTGCATGATCTAATAAAGGAAGGATTGGTATAAATAGCAACCATGAAAAACAAACAACACTATGTAGCCATCATGGCTGGAGGGATAGGAAGCAGGTTCTGGCCGATGAGTAGAACTACTTATCCAAAACAATTTCTGGATATTCTTGGCAGTGGAAGAACTTTGATTCAATCGACATACGACCGATTCAAAAAATTTATTCCTGAAGAAAATATTTTCATTGTAACCTCTGAAGAATATGTTCCAATTGTACAGGAACAATTGCCTGAATTAAAATTTGAAAACATTGTAGCTGAGCCATCAAGGAAAAATACAGCTCCATGCGTTGCATATATTTCATACAAACTGAGAGCACTCAATGAGAAAGGTTCACTGATTTGTGCGCCTGCTGATCATTTGATATTGGATGAAACCGGATTTACAAAAGTTTGTCTCGAAGCATTGAGCTTCGTTGCCCAACATAAAGCTTTGATTACCCTGGGTATCAAACCTTCACACCCCAACACCGGTTACGGCTATATTCAATTTGAACAACAGCCTGCAAGTGACAATGTATATAAAGTGAAAACTTTTACTGAGAAACCAAATCTTGAATTGGCGAAAACATTTTTGTCGAGCGGAGAGTTTCTCTGGAACGCAGGCATCTTCGTTTGGCAGGTGGGAAGCATTATTGCTGCGTTCGAAAAACATTTGCCTGAAATGGCAGAATTGTTTGAAACAGAAAAATCTGCTTTCAATTCCCCAAAAGAAAAAGATTCCATTGAAAAAATTTATCCTCTGTGTTCCAATATCTCCATTGATTTTGGCATCATGGAAAAAGCAGAAAATGTTTACATTATTCCATCCTCGTTTGGCTGGAGCGATCTCGGTACCTGGAATTCAGCACACGACAATATGGAGAAAGATTATCTTGGTAACGCTGTTGCAGGAAACGAAGTGATGGTGATTGATGCAACACGTTGCATGGTGCATGCCCCCAACAATAAACTGGTTTTGTTGCAGGGAATGGA
Organism: Parafilimonas sp.; assembly: GCA_017856455.1. GTDB lineage: Bacteria > Bacteroidota > Bacteroidia > Chitinophagales > Chitinophagaceae > Pollutibacter. The sequence goes on along the minus strand of JAFMEZ010000010.1, from coordinate 33,867 downwards.
TGATTACATCGTCGTTGATACAGATGATGTATTGATGATCTGTAAAAAAGATAAAGAACAGGAAATAAAACAATACGTTGCTGAAGTAAAAAGAAACAAGGGAGATAAATATCTTTAGTGAATGATTCCCATTCAATCCAAACTTCCTAATACAGGCACATCCATCTTTACAGTGATGAGCGCGTTGGCATCAGAACACAATGCGATCAACATTGGACAAGGATTTCCAGATTTTGAAATGGACCAAGAGCTGGCAGCACTCGCTTCACAAAAAATATTAGACGGATACAATCAATACGCTCCAATGGCAGGATATATGCCATTGAGGGAGTCCATCGCAGAAAAAATTTCTTCTTTATACAATAATAATGTCTCTGCAGCAGATGAAATCACCATCACACCTGGTGGCAGTTATGCAATCTATACTGCATTTACAACGATACTGCAACCCGGTGATGAAGTAATAGTTCTAGAGCCTGCTTATGATTGTTATATTCCCAACATCATCGCAAATGGAGGTATTCCTGTCCGTGTACCTTTGAAATTTCCAGACTATACAGTTGATTGGAACAAAGTGAAAGATGCCATCAATGCGAAAACAAAAGCAATCATCATCAACTCTCCACATAATCCAACTGGAACAATTCTTTCACATGATGATATGCTCACGCTTCAATCTATACTGAGCAATACTAATATTTTTTTGATCAGCGATGAAGTATATGAACATTTGGTATTTGATGGAAAGCAGCACAATAGTGCACTAAAATATCCTGAACTCTACAACAGAAGTTTTGTCTGTTTCTCTTTTGGAAAAGTATACAATTGCACCGGATGGAAATTGGGTTATTGTGTTGCTCCGAAAGCCTATACAGCGGAATTTAGAAGGCTGCATCAATTTGATGCATTCTGCTGCTTCACTCCAACACAGGTAGCATTGGCCGAACACCTCAAAAAGAAAGAGCGTTACTTATCTCTGGCTGGATTTATGCAAAACAAAAGAGATTTCTTCGTTGAAAAAATGAAGTCGTCTCGCTTTACCTTGCTCCCATCTTTTGGAAGCTATTTTGTTTGTGGTACTTATGAAAATATTTCTGACTTGTCTTCAATGGACATGGCTATTCATCTGACCAAATCGATTGGCGTTGCAACGATTCCAGTATCTGCCTTCTACCAAAATGGAGAAGATGATAAGGTGCTCAGATTTTGTTTTGCGAAAAAAGAAACAACGCTCCAAAATGCAATTGAGCGTTTATGTGCACTTTAATCATTTAATACGGTCAACTACTTCCCAATCATTGACAACAGGATGCTGATGTTCCTTTTTTACAATAGCATCAAATTCTTTCAGCAATTCTTTATGTAAATCTGCAAGATTGTTTTTTTCTTGAGGATCATTAGACAAATCATAGAGCTCCCATGTAGCAGATGAATTTTTGATCATATTTTTTTTCACTGCTTTCCAATTCCCCATCCTGATGGCAACCTGTCCGCCGTTTTCAGGATATTCAAAATATAAATGAGGATGTACTTCTTTTTGTTGCCTTCCAAATAATGTTGGTAGAAAAGAAATGCCATCTGTATTTGCTATTTTCTTTCCGGTTAATTCAGACAATGTTGCAAGCACATCATATTGAACGGAAACCAAATCTGCAATTGAGCCAGCCCTTATTTTACCTGGCCATCTTGCAATAAACGGTACCCTTATTCCTCCTTCATATAATTCCATTTTCAATCCCCTTAATCCACTCACGCTGTTAAAATAATCTTTATTAACAGGAGATGAAAAAGTTGTGCCATTATCAGATGAAAACATCACAATGGTATTCGAGTCTAGCCCCAATGATTTTATTTTCTTTAGAATGATTCCCACCTGATCATCCAAATATGAAATCATTCCTGCATAGGTTGAAAGTGGAAACCTGTTTGCAGCATAGCCTTTTTGTCCGTAATAAGGACGCTCATCAAACTGTCCCTTGTATTTATTTACATATTCATCAGGCAGTTGAAGCGAAAGGTGTGGAATGGTATAAGGGAGATAAAGAAAAAATGAGTTGGATTTATGCTGCTCAATAAATGCCAATGCTTTCTCCGTCATTTTTTGTGGTGCATAATCATTGCCCTTATAATAATTGAAATCATTTTCGGTGGCGGTAGTTGAATCAAGTGGACGATGAACGTAGATGAATGGATTGTTTAAAGAATCCCATCGGTCATTTTCCCAAAGATGTGTTGGATAAAAATTATGTGCCTGCTTTTGATCGAGATAGCCATAATAATAATCAAAGCCATGATTAAGTGGACTCCCTGTTGTGCCAACCACGCCCATTCCCCATTTTCCCACCATGCCTGTTGCATAATTTCTTTCCTTCAACATTTTTGCAATGGTATAGGCACCTTCATGAAGTGGCATTTGTCCCCTTTCCTTCTCATCTTCAAATCCGCCTAACTCATAATTACCTCTTATATAAGAATGACCCGGATTTTTACCAGTCATCAACATGCATCTGGAAGGTGCACAAACTGGTGCACTGCTGTAATGTTGTGTGAAACGCATTCCCTCTCTTGCCATTTGGTCAAGATGAGGAGTTTTTATTTTGGTCTGACCATATGAGCCCAGCTCGCCATATCCCAAATCATCCGCATAGATATAAATGATATTGGGTTTTACTTTCGACTGTGAAAATGAGAAAGAAAAAACGAATAGTAAACCGACAACAAAGACAACCCGATAACATCGATAACCCAAAACATGAATGGCATAACCCATAACTAAGAGATTAATGCGAGGCTTTCAAATAGCTCCATCCATCAGTTTGCTTTTTGATCAATTCTGCAACAGCACTTGGAACTACAATTGCAGATGGAGATACTTGTGATGGATCAATTTTTAACCTGCGCAATGAATTGTTGCATACTGCGAGTGTAACACCTTTATCTTTTGCTATTTTAATGCGATCAGCAAATTGTGTGGAGTCTTTCATCATTACATAAACTGCTTGTCCGTGAAACACCACTTCAATATCAAGATCTGGTAATTCTACACGTGCGTTGTTGATTTGACGAAATACAGCTGCTTGAACTGTTGTATCAGTACTTGATAAATCCCATACCACTCTATGTTTGTTCGATTGAGCATTGGATGAAAAAGAAATCATCAAGAGCAAAAAAACAATGTGTAAATACTTCATTTTAAAAATGGCTTTAGAAACAAAAGTTATCAATAATACGGTTAATAATCAAAAGAGAATCTTAACCTACCCAGTGAATAGTATTTCTTTCCATTTTAATCCTATCCAGTTTTTCAAGTTTTTTTAATAGCCTTGAAACAACTTCTCTTGAAGAATTGATATCGTGTGCAATTTGCTGATGGGTTAAGTTTAAATCTTTTCCAAAAGCAGCCGCCTGCCGCTGAAGATACCACTCGAGTCTTTCGTCCATATTCTTAAACGCAATCTGATCTACCACTGTCAACAACTCTTCAAATCTTGACCGATATGTTTCTATCACAAAATGATACCAGGAAGCATATGATTTCATTAATGTATCCATCAGCTGGATGGGAATCATGATGACTTCTGTTTCTTCAACCGAAACAGCCATCACTGTACTGAATTGGTTTCTTGCCATACACAGCATGCTCAATGCACAGGCTTCACCTCTTTCAAGAAAATACATGAAAAACTCTTCTCCTTCTTCGCCTTCTCTGTAGAGTTTCACTTTTCCATTTACAATCAACATGGCAGACTTGAAAAACTGACCGGGACGCATTAAAACTTCACCTGCTTTGAAAACTGCTGTTTCTCCATTTTGATGAATGAACTCCGCAAGGTCTGAAGTAAAAATAGGGAATACTTCCATCAACTGTATTGCATTCAATGATGTCATCCGGATTTTTTAATTTTAGCTAAGATAATTTATCTGCCCATGTATACCATGAGAATTTGAACATCACTTGGATTGATTCCTGAAATACGTGATGCTTGTCCAAGTGTTTTCGGCTGTATTTTTTTAAGCTTCTCTCTTGCTTCAGCACTGATGGCCTGAACCCTTGAAAAGTCAAAGCTGGCAGGGATTTCAAGATCTTCCATTTGTCCCATGCGCTCCACCATTTCTCTTTCCTTCTCTATGTACACTGCATATTTCATTTGTATTTCCGCCTGCTCAATTTCAACTTCATGATAATGAGAAAAATCTTTTTTCAACCCATCATGATGATCAATCATTTCTTTTGCACCAATACCCGGACGTAATACGAGCTGTGCTAATTTTTGTTTTTGTGAGAGCGGTGTTGATCCAACGTTTTCAAAAAATGAATTGATGTCAATTGGATCTACAGAAACTTCATTGAATTTTTTTATGATCGTTTCAATGTTTTCTTTTTTCTTTTGAACCATTTGAAATCTTTCCTCACTTGCCAATCCCAAATCATAACCAATCGTTGTCAATCGCAAATCTGCATTGTCTTGTCGCAACAATGTTCGATACTCTGCTCTTGATGTAAACATCCTATATGGTTCTTCAGTTCCTTTTGTTATCAGATCATCAATCAAGACACCGATATATGCTTCACTTCTTTTTAAAACCAATGGTTCCCTGTCAACCACATAATTATGTGCATTGATCCCCGCCATGAGTCCCTGACAAGCTGCTTCCTCGTAACCCGTAGTTCCATTGATCTGTCCGGCGAAAAATAAACCACGTAACTGCTTGGTTTCCAATGAGTAATGAAGCTGATGGGGTGGAAAATAATCGTATTCAATGGCATAACCCGGCCTGAATACCCTCACATTTTCAAATCCTGGTATCTTTATAAGTGCTTGATACTGAACATCTTCTGGTAAAGAGGTTGAAAATCCATTTAAATAGATCTCCACGGTGTTCCATCCTTCAGGCTCTACAAAAAGCTGATGGCGGTCGCGCTCAGCAAAGCGGTTGATTTTGTCTTCAATACTTGGGCAATACCTTGGACCTGTTCCTTCGATTCTGCCGGCGAACATAGGACTCCTATCGAATCCGGTTTTAAGTGTATCGTGCACCAGCTCATTGGTATAGGCAACCCAACAACTTCTCTGCTGCTCGGGTTTGATGCGCTCGAAATTCAAATATGAAAATCCAGTTATTTCATCGTCTCCTTTCTGCTCTTCCATCTTGGAATAATCCAAACTCCTTCCATCAATCCTTGGCGGTGTGCCTGTTTTCAGACGATCACTTTCAAATCCCAATGCTACCAATTGCTCTGTAATGCCCGTCGCTGCTCGCTCTGCCATCCTTCCTCCACCAAAATTTTTCTCTCCAATATGAATGATCCCATTTAAAAATGTACCATTTGTAAGTACCACAGCCTTGGCTTCAATCTCATTTCCCATTCCTGTGATAACGCCTCTCACGACTCCATTTTTCACCAACAACCCTTTCACCATATCCTGATAAAAATCCAGTCCTGGTGTTGCCTCCAATTTTTCCCTCCAACGCTGAGAAAACAACATGCGGTCACTTTGGGCTCTTGGGCTCCACATAGCAGGACCCTTCGACCGATTAAGCATTCTGAACTGGATCATGGTTTGATCGGTCACAATTCCAGAATATCCTCCCAAAGCATCTATTTCACGTACAATTTGCCCCTTTGCAATGCCTCCCATAGCGGGATTGCAACTCATTTGGGCAATGTTCTGCAAGTTCATGGTCACCAATAAAACCTTGCTGCCCATATTGGCTGCGGCTGCGGCGGCCTCTGAGCCGGCATGTCCAGCTCCCACAACGATCACATCATACTTTGGAAACATATTGCAAAGATAAACAGGAGTTTGCAGTTAACAGTTGCCGTTAACAGTTAACTGTAAGTGTTCCACGTGGAACATCAGGAGCAGGAGAAAATTTGTACCAGAACAATCCTTTTCATGGATCGATGGGTTTGCATGGAGAGTCCCATTAGATTATACCATGGGGCCAACAAATTCTTTCTGTGTCCCGGCACTTCGAGTCCTAAGTCGAGCAAGAGCATAATGAGGGAAAGCAGTGGCTCGTTTTTACCGGTATAAATATTCTCTGCTGCACACTTGGTAATGCCTGCAAGTCGCATTCTCGTTGAGAAGTTCTTTCCATCTGAACTATTGTGTCCGATATTATTCTGTTTCAGGGCCAAATCTGCACAATGAATTTTTGCTGCATCTGTAGCAGCAGCAGAAAAAGACAAGAGATTTAGTTTGGGAGATGACAAAAGATCTTTTTGAAGGCTTTTTGCCTCTTTGCCATTGGCCTCAGGGAATTGTTTTAGAAAAGGAAGGATACAATCTGTATAGAACTGTGGAGGGTTTTTTCTCAGATAATTGACCCAATAGAAAAACTCTCTCTCCTCATTTGAGAGTCCCGACTTTATCAATTCTCTATCTACATGTGCTTTGATGGTTTGGTCTACTTCCAGCTTAACTATCAATGGCGTATCCTTTAAAGTAAAGCTTCCTTGTGCACTGGATAAGAGTGGAAATAATAAGATGAAAACAAGATGTTTCACGTGGAACATTATTTAAAATACTTGCCAAGCAACTCATCCTCTGCCTTTCTCATCTTTTTTTGATCTGCCGGTAATTTGTCTTTCAATCCCAGTAAATGAAGCATCCCGTGAAATATTACCCGGTGAAGCTCTTGATTAAAGGAAGTCCCAATAGATTTTGCATTGTCCTTCACACGGTCAATGCTGATGTAAATTTCAGCCTGTAATGGGGAGCCTTTTTGTGAAAGATCGAAAGTGATGATATCAGTATAATAATCGTGTGATAAATGTTTTTTATTGATCTCTAAAAGATAGGGATCGGAGCAAAATATAATATTGATTTCATCAACCCCTCTTTTATGTGATTTGGCCGTTTTTATGAGAAATTGCTTCAGTTTCTCTCTGTTTCTGAAAGAATTGAGGCGTTTTTGATAAAAAAATTGAATGGTTGACATTGAAGGAATAAAAGTACAAGAAATCCCCCGAAGCGAAGTAGCTTTGCGTTCCTGATATAACTATCATGCTTAAAAAACTATCAGATTTAAATGTTGGGCAGAAAGCTGTGATTCAGTCACTGGAGGACCAGGAATTGATTTTGAAATTAATGGAAATGGGATTCCTTCAGGGCGAAGAAGTGGTAGTTGAGCAAATTGCACCACTTGGTGATCCAATTTCAGTAACTGTTGCAGGATATCAGGTAAGCCTTAGATTAAACGAAGCAGCTTCCATCTTGGTGGAAACTGCATAATATATTGATTGTCAATTATTTATGAAGATTGGACTTTATTTCGGCACCTTTAACCCAATCCACAACGGTCATTTGATCATTGCAAACTATATACTTCAGTATGCAAAATTAGATCAGGTTTGGATGATCGTTTCACCACAAAATCCATTCAAACAAAATCATAGTTTGCTCAATGAATACCACAGATTGTTTCTTGTGCAACAAGCACTTGAAGGTGAAACAAAAATCAGAGCAGTTGATATTGAATTTGGTTTGCCTAAACCATCTTATACCATAAATACACTTGCCTATTTACAGGAAAAATATCCTGAGCATGAGTTTGGAATTATTATGGGTTCGGATAGTTTAAATAATCTGGATCGTTGGAAAAATGCTGAATTGATCATGAAAAATTTTCCGCTCTATGTATACGAGCGTCAGGGTTATCCAATGAGAGATGATTTAGATGATGCAATGATCATTGACATGAAAGCTCCATTATTAAATATCTCATCCTCACTGATCAGAAGAATGTTGAAAGAAGGGAAATCAATTCGATACCTTGTTCCAGATGCAGTGAATGAAGAAATTGAAAAAGGAAATTATTACAGATAGTTTATCCAACTATCCACCCCAATACTAAACAAACAAGTGCAACATATGGGGCTTGAATTTTCGTAAAAGTGAGTGATAAGAAAGTTGCAATAATCACAAAAAAGAAAAGTCCGGCATCAACCATTGGTTGATTCATTTGAGGAACAACGGTATCGTTAATCAAATAAATAATACTTGAAAGCATAATACCAACTACTGCTGCATTGATGCCCTGCATCATGCGTTCCATTGCTTTGTACTTGTGCAGATTCTCCCACATGGGATAAAAGAAAATACACAATAAAAAACTGGGCAGAAAAATTCCAATGCTTGCAATTACACAGCCCGCCAATTGCCAGTTCCAACTTTTATTGGGTATAGAAAGTCCGCCAATGTATGCACTAATTGAAAATGCTGGTCCGGGTATTGCACGCACCATTCCAGCACCAGTTAGAAAATCTTCGCGATTGATTTTAATAACATTTTGATTGTTGGATTTTATTCTTTCAGTTTCTGGTCGCACTACATATTGTTCATACATCACAGGAATCAATACATCCGCTCCACCGAAAACAAAACTTCCAAATCGATACATGTTTTCAAATAGGTTGAAAGGAGCACGATATTTCCAATCATTTTTTCTTGCAGATTCAGATACAAATGCTGCACTAATAAAAACAAAAGAAAACAAAACAATCGGCAACCATTTAATCGGACGTTCTTTCCACTTTACCGGTTCATTATTTTTTTCATTAAAGAATGCGCCGGCAATTCCACCTACAATCAGAATGATGGGAAAAATCCAAGGTGTTTTAAAAAAAACATAGGTGGCAACGGCGCTTAAAAGAAGGATGAACTGGGATGACTTGTTTTGAACAAGCTTCAGAGTTTTAAATGAAGCAAATGCAAGAAATCCCAATGCCATAGGTTGAATAAAATGAAATATGGGTAACCTGTTTTCAGCTGTTTGATTAACGATAAAAGAAAGCGCAGACATAATAATAATAGCTGGAAGCATCCAAATCAATAGCGTCAAAATTGCCAAGGGCACTCCACCTCTTTTATATCCAATCAATGTAAGCGTTTGTGTAGAAGTTGCACCTGGCATCAGCTGACAAAAAGCATTGATGTCAAGCAACTCTTTGCTGGTTACATCTTTCCTTTTTTCTACAAATGTTTTCATCATCATACCAAAATGGCCTTGCGGTCCACCAAACGCAGAAATGCTATGGAAGAAAACTGCACGTAAAAAGGGTATGTGGCGAATCAGGACCAACGGTTATTTTTTTAATCCAATTTCTTTCAGCCTTTCATCGAGATACTGACCAGCGGTATAATCTTCGTATTGTTTAGGATGTGATGGAGTGATGCATGAATCCAAACAGGCAAGAGACATTTGACTCTTCGGATGAAGGAAAAACGGAAGTGAAAACCTAGATGTGTTCCATTTTTCGCGAGGAGGATTTACTACTCGATGGGTAGTAGATTTCAAACGATCATTTGTTAAGCGTTGCAACATGTCGCCTACATTCACAACAATTTGTCCCTCTCCGGCCTGAATAGGCAACCACTCATTTTGTTTGGAAAGAATTTCCAAACCTTCTGCAGATGCACCAACCAATAATGTAATAAGATTGATGTCTTCGTGTTGTTCTGCCCTGATGGCCGACTTTGGTTCAACGGTTATTGGAGGATAGTGAATAGCACGTAAAATACTATTGCCCAAATGAATGTGTTCACTGAAATAATTGTTGCCCAATTCCAAAAAACTGGCAATTGCACTTAATAGTGCAGCACCAGATTTTTCGAATGCCCTGTACGTATTTAAAAACAACTCATTGAAATCAGCAATTTCACTCACTTGAACATTATCAGGATAGGCCTCCGGAGCAGATTCTCCTTTTGGCACAGTTTGTCCGTACTGAAAAAACTCTTTCAAATCCGGCGCATCGCTACCCTTTGCATGTTCCTTTCCAAATGAAGTATATCCTCTTTGTCCGGCCAATCCTGCTATTTCGTACTTCTTTTTTGTGTCATGGGGTAATTCGAAAAAAGATTTTACTGTTGCATAAACATTATCAATCAACTGCTGGTCAATTCCATGGTTTTTGACAGCTACAAATCCAACGTCTTCAAATGCTTTGCCGAGTTCTTGAGAAAACTGAACTTTTTGTGCTTCGGTTCCGTTTGTATACAGTGATAGATCTACTAGAGGTATATTCATAATAAAGATTGTATTGTAAAAATAACAAACATAATTTTGATGTATAATTTCAACAAAATGAATCGGATTAGGGGAATTCAATGGGTGCTTTTTATGCTATTGGGCGGAGTGGCTTGCTCGCCCAAAATTTCAAGCTATACAGGCGAAAAGGTTTTTAAAAGCCTCAATGGAGAACCTGATTATTCCAAAATAGAATACTGGGCTGCCCATCCAAATAAATGGGACCCCTCAGATACTATTCCACTGCCATTAAAAGGACAGGAAAAGGAAAAAGAAGTGGATGTCTTTTTTCTGCATCCAACCACCTATACTGGTGAAATGCCAGACGGTAAACCCAATGCGGATATAGATGATCCTAACCTCAACTACAAAACGGATTATTCTCCCATCCTTTACCAGGCTTCTGCTTTTAATGAAAGAGCCAGAATTTTTGCTCCTAGGTACAGACAAGCGCATATAAAAATGTACGGAGAGCAAGACAGCTTAAAACTATATCAAGCGTTTATGCTTGCCTATAATGATATTAAGAAAGCATTTGAATATTACCTCCAACATGAAAATAACGGTAGGCCAATCATTATTGCTTCCCATAGTCAGGGTACAACACATTCAACTCAACTGCTGAAAGAATTTTTTGACAACAAACCACTGATGAATCAATTGGTTTGCGCATATGTAATTGGCATGCGCGTTGAAAAAAATAAATACACATCAATCCCAGTGTGCACAGATCCAAAACAAACAGGTTGCTTTGTAAGTTGGAGGACCTACAGATATGATTATTTGGGCGATTGGGTAAGTCGACTTGATACAAGCATCGCTGTGGTAAACCCAATTAGCTGGAGCTCAGATGAAAAATTGGTAGACAAACTTTTCCATAAGGGAGCAATCCTTTACAATCTAAATAAGGTATACCAGCATACACAGGATGCGCAGGTGGAAGGAAATGCTTTAAGGGTGAGCCATCCTAAGTTTCCAGGTTCTTTTTTATATAGAAGCAAAAACTATCACGCTGGTGATATCAATCTCTTTTACGTAGATATTCGTGAAAACGTTTCGCAAAGAATAGATGCGTATAAAGAAAAACATAATCAAGGTCATTGATCATTATGAGCAACATCATGCGTACTGATTTTCTCTGCTGTTAAGTTTGAGAAAACCACACTCATGAAACTCATCATCGTACCTACCGACTTTTCTCCACTGGCAGATAATGCCCTAAAATATGGAATGGATTTGGCCTCAGCGATGGAAGGCAGTCTGATGTTGTTGAATGTATACCAATTGCCCATCAGTTTCTCCGAAGTTCCAATGGTAACCATTTCAGTAGATGAGCTTAGAAAAATCAGTGAAGAAAAACTAGCAGAAATTAAGCAACAGATTGAAAGGATAACTGGAGGAAAAATAAAAATATATACAGAGAGTAAGTTGGGAGATGTTGCTGAAGAAGTTGATAGTCTTTGTAAAACATTGAATCCTTTTGCTGTTGTAATGGGAACAAGAGGTGTTACGGGTGCTGGAAGATTTTTTTTAGGAAGCAATTCTCTTTCAGTGATTGGAAAAATCAATACGCCTGTTTTTATCATCCCGCCTGGTGCAACATTTAAACCAATAAGGAAAGTGGGACTGGCAACGGATTTGAGAAATGTTGTAGATACAGTATCGGTTAGTCCGATTAAATCTTTGATTAACATGTTTAATGCTGAATTGCATGTATTGAATGTTGATTTTGAAAGAAAACATTTCACCACATATACGCCGGAAGAAACATTAAATCTTGATACAATGTTATCCGGACTTAATCCAACCTATGATTTTATTGAGAATAAAGATGTGGATGAAGGAATCAATGAATTTGCAGTTAAAAACAATCTCGACCTGATTATAACGCTTCCCAAAAAACACAGGTTTATAGAAGGCTTGTTTGAAAAAAGCTTTACTAGAGAACTCATCCACCACACCAGCATCCCGATGATGTGTATCAGGAAGACAGTTCCAGAACCAGTTGTTTAGAATTCAGCACTCTTTGGCGTTCTCGGAAATGCAATAACGTCTCTGATATTGGTCATACCAGTAACAAACAAAACCATTCTCTCAAAACCGAGTCCAAATCCAGCATGGGGAACCGTTCCAAAGCGTCTGGTGTCTAGATACCACCAAAGCTCTTCCTCTGAAATATGCATATCCTTCATGCGTTGAGTAAGTCGATCTAGTCGCTCTTCTCTTTGAGATCCACCCACAATTTCACCAATACCAGGAGCGAGGATATCCATCGCAGCAACCGTCTTTCCATCATCATTTTGACGCATGTAGAAAGCCTTGATGTCTTTTGGATAATTGCTAACAATTACTGGTTTCTTAAAATGCTTTTCAACAAGATAGCGCTCATGTTCACTTTGCATATCAATTCCCCACTTCACATCATATTGAAACTTTTTCTTTTTATAAGCTGGAGAATTCAATAAAATATCAATAGCTTCTGTATAAGTGATGCGCTCAAAATCATTGTCCAATACAAAGCGCAATTTTTCAAGGAGTCCCATTGGACTTCTCTTGTCAGTTGGAAGTTGTTTTTCTTCTTCAGCAAGACGCTGATCAAGAAATTGCAAATCATCCATGTTATTGTCCATTGCAAATTGAATGATGTATTTGATGAATGATTCAGCAAGATTCATGTTGTCTTCCAAATCATGAAATGCCATTTCAGGTTCTATCATCCAAAATTCTGCAAGGTGTCTTGTAGTGTTTGAGTTCTCAGCGCGAAAGGTTGGACCGAAAGTGTAAATCTCACCAAATGCAGTGGCACCAAGCTCTCCCTCTAATTGTCCACTTACTGTAAGATTGGTACTTCTTCCAAAAAAATCTTCTTTGAAATCAATTTCACCTTTTTCGTTTCTAGGTGGATTGTCAAACGGAAGTGTTGTTACACGAAACATTTCTCCTGCACCTTCAGCATCACTGGCAGTAACAATCGGAGTATGCAAATAAAGAAATCCTTTCTCGTGAAAAAATTTATGAATAGCAAAAGCTAATGAATGTCTTACGCGAAAAACAGCACCAAACGTGTTTGTTCTGAACCTTAAGTGAGCAATTTCTCTTAGGAATTCCAAACTATGCTTTTTGGGTTGAAGAGGATATGCTGAAGCATCCGAATCGCCCAACACCTCAAGTTCGGTTGCAATCAGTTCAACGGCCTGTCCCTTTCCCTGAGAAGCAACCAATTCTCCTGTTATTTTTAAGGCAGCACTTGTGGTAATTCTTTTAAGTGTGTTTTCGTCAAACTTCCCCAGTTCCAAAACTACCTGCAGGTTTAAATTGGTAGAACCATCGTTCAATGCAATGAACTGATTGTTCCTGAATGTTCTTACCCACCCCATTACAACAACCCCCTTTTGTCCGGGTGATTGCAGCAAAATTTCCTTGATTTTGATTCTTTTGTTGAACATAAGCCAATTTTTCGCTTGCGAAGGTACAAAATGAGGCCCGCCCACATGAGGTAAATTTTTTTTGGGTTTCCAAAAAAGACGTAACATTGCACTTGCAAAGGGGCCTTTTAGCTACACAGCCTCTTTCTTTTCCACCATAATTTATCCTTCGCATATCAAACCCTACGGGTCTATTATCAAATAAAACATATGTACGACATTTTACAGCTGAATGACATGCTTGTTCCAGAATTATTGGACATCGCAGAACAACTCAAGATTACCGGAGCAAAAAAACTCGACAAACAGGAACTGATTTATAAAATACTCGACAAGCAGGCTGTGTTAAACAGCGCAGTTAAGGGTGGAGATGCAAAAGATGATAAATCTGCCAAAAAGAAAAGAATTGTAAAAACTACAACAGGCAATTCAACAGAGGAAGCTATTGTTGAAAATGATCCTGAAAATGGCGGTGAAAAAAAGCCACAAAAAAGAGGTAGGCCAACTATTCAAAAAGAAGTTGGAGTAGACAAGAAAGAAGAGCAAGAGGAAGAAAAGAAAGAAAGCAACGAACAGGCGCCACAAGAAGCGCAAACCGGAGAGGACAACAGCGCATCAAAACAATTGTTTATCAAAAAAGAGCCTGCATTTACTGTAGAGTTCGATGGAATAATTGAAGGAGAAGGAGTATTGGAAATGATGCCGGATGGATATGGATTTTTGAGAAGCAGTGACTATAATTATTTATCGTCGCCTGATGATGTATATGTTTCTCCATCTCAAATAAAACTTTTCGGCATTAAAACCGGTGATACAATTACAGGAAGTATTCGTCCACCTAAAGAAGGTGAAAAATATTTCGCACTGCTGAAAGTGGATACCGTAAATGGAAGACTTCCGGAAGAAGTAAGAGATCGTGTACCTTTTGATTACCTGACGCCATTGTTCCCCTTTGAAAAATTCAATCTTTATACAAAGCAGGATAATTATTCAACAAGAATGATGGACCTATTCACTCCGTTGGGTAAAGGACAAAGGGGATTGATTGTTGCACAACCAAAGGTTGGTAAAACCATGTTGTTGAAAGAAGTTGCCAATGCAATTTCAACCAATCATCCTGAATGTTATCTCATGGTGGTCTTGATCGATGAGCGTCCTGAAGAGGTAACAGATATGGAAAGAAGTGTAAAAGCAGAAGTGCTTGCCTCAACATTCGATGAACCCGCAGAAAAACACGTGAAGGTGTCTACCATGGCATTGCAAAAAGCAAAAAGATTGGTAGAGTGCGGACACGATGTAGTGATATTGTTAGATTCTATTACACGACTTGCACGAGCACACAATACAGTTGCGCCTTCATCTGGTAAGGTATTATCAGGTGGTGTGGAAGCAAATGCGATGCAAAAGCCAAAACAATTTTTTGGTGCAGCAAGAAAAATTGAACACGGTGGTTCACTTACCATACTTGCCACAGCATTGATTGACACAGGAAGCAAAATGGATGAAGTAATCTTTGAAGAATTCAAGGGTACGGGTAATATGGAATTGGCACTCGACAGAAGATTGGCGAATAAGCGTGTATTCCCTGCAATTGATCTTACAGCTTCATCAACAAGAAGAGAAGATTTGTTGTTGGATAAAGATGTTTTACAACGCATGTGGATCATCAGAAATCATATTGCAGATATGAACAGCGAAGAAGCAATGTCTTTGTTGTTGAAACAAATGAAAGGAACAAAGGACAATTATGAGTTCCTCACCAGCATGAACAAATGATGATGTTTTGATATGGGCGTAGAGAAAATTTCAGTTGATTCATTTGTTGCCCATGCAAAAAACTTTCCGATAATTGACGTAAGGAGCGAAGCTGAATTCGAGCATGCTCATATTCCTGGCGCATGGAATCTTCCATTGTTTAATAACGATGAAAGAAAAATAGTCGGAACAATCTACAAACAAGATTCAAGAGAGCAAGCCATCAAAAAAGGGTTGGAATTTTTTGGTCCTAAGATGAAAGAAATGATTCTTTTCGTTGAGGGAAAAATGAATGAAGCAAATTCATCCAACAAAACCATCCTCGTGCACTGTTGGAGAGGGGGGATGCGAAGTGCAGGCGTAGCATGGCTTTTAGATCTTTATGGTTTTAAAGTTTATACACTTGTTGGGGGATATAAAGCATACCGAAACTGGGTATTGAAAATGCTTGAAACAAAACCATCATTAAAAATATTGGGTGGATATACCGGATCGGGAAAAACGATTGTGTTGGATGGATTAAAAAAATTGAATCAGGTTGTGATAGATTTAGAAGGACTTGCAGGTCACCGAGGTTCTGCTTTTGGAAATATTGGATTGCCCAAACAACCCACGCAGGAAATGTTTGAAAACAAATTGGCGAGAGAAATATTTATACATACTGAAGGAAATAAAAATCCTGAAATATGGCTGGAAGATGAAAGCCAAAGAATTGGAACGGTAAATATTCCGCAATCCTTTTGGATTCATATGAGGAATAGTCCTGTTCACTTTTTAGACATCCCCTTTGAAAGAAGATTGGATTATTTGGTTGAAACCTATGGAAAACTGCCAATAGAAGAATTAAAATCAGCAACGGAGAGAATTCAGAAGAAATTAGGGGGACTGGAAACGAAAACAGCATTAGGGTTCTTAGAAGAAAAAAATATTAAAGATGCTTTTTCAATATTATTAAAGTACTATGATAAGCTTTATCATAAAGGATTGGAGAAAAGAGAAGATCCTAAACCGCCAATCATATCGTATCCATCTACAAAAGTTGACGCAGACGCGAACGCAACACTTTTAATCAAATAAAAATGGAAGACATTAAACTCACGCAATATTCTCATGGTGCTGGATGTGGATGTAAAATTTCACCAAAAATTTTGGATGAAATCCTTCATTCAAGTTTTAGTATGCCAGACAACGATCGTTTGATTGTTGGAAACCACAGCAAAGATGATGCAGCTGCATATGATTTAAAAAACGGGAAGGCGCTGATCTCAACAACAGATTTTTTTATGCCGATTGTTGATGATCCATTCAATTTCGGAAGAATTGCGTCTGCCAATGCAATAAGTGATGTGTATGCAATGGGCGGAAACCCCATCATGGCAATTGCAATTTTAGGATGGCCCATCAATGTCATTCCACCCAAAGTAGCAACCAGAGTAATTGAGGGAAGTAAAAGCATTTGTCTTGAAGCGGGTATTCCTTTAGCAGGTGGGCATAGTATTGATTCCCCTGAACCCATATTCGGATTGGCAGTGAATGGTTTGGTGGACATAAAAAATCTCAAACAAAACAATACAGCAAAAAAGGGTGATTTGTTATTGCTTACAAAAGCAATTGGTGTAGGTATTTTGACAACAGCTGAGAAAAAGGGTATTTTAAAAGAAGAACATAAAATGCTTGCAGCAAATCAAATGATGAAGCTGAATAAGATTGGTGCATTATTATCAGAGATTGATGGCGTACACGCCATGACCGATGTTACTGGCTTTGGGTTATTCGGCCATTTAATTGAAATGGCGGATGGAAGTGAACTTTCAGCAAGGATTGATTTTAATAGTGTTCCATTGATTAGCAAGGATTTGATTGAGTATGTTGAAAAGGGTTCTGTTCCTGGTGGAACAAATAGAAACTGGGACAGTTATGGACAGAGGGTTCATATTGAAAACAACGAAGCTGTTGGTTTGTATAAAAATATTTTAGCCGATCCTCAAACCAGCGGTGGTTTGCTGATTTCGGTTGCAAAAGAAAGTTATGAAGAGGCTGCTGCACTATTAAAACATGAAGGATTGGAAAATTTCATACAGCCTATAGGTGAAATCACCGAGAAAAATAATTACGCTGTAACCGTTTGTTGATTCAGCGTTGTAGGTTATCTCTTGATTTTATTTTTTCGTGTGGTACTTCTGATACCAATTGAACGCCTGGTATGGTTCTCAATCTTTGTTGAAGATCATTGAATTCAGCAACATCATTATATGGATCTCTGATCAGCCAAATAAAATCGAGGTGTTGCAGTTCGGGCAATAAAAATTCACCTTCGTGTTTATTGCTGTACAAAAAATGTTCTTTTGAAGTGATGGGATGTATAAACTCATAAACCGTGAAAGAATATGAGCGTTTATTTTTTTCCATTCCAATTTGCAAATCAGCAGATGTTGCAAAAGGAATATTAAGTATTTTTTCTACATGCCAACAGAATTGGTAGTTTTTTAGCGGACAAGCTATCCCAAGGATTTTGGTATCCTCGAAAAAATCATCCGACATTCTTTCATCATCAAGCTTAAGCTTCATTAGAAAATAATTTCAAAAGAAAGTTCTTGGTTGGCTCTTGAAACAACAACAGTTGTTTTATCTCCTTTTTTAAATTTAGAAAGTGCTTGCATATACGCTTCAACTGAAGAGGTTTTATGTTCCCCAAGTTGTTTGACAATATCACCAGCTATAATACCCACCTTTTTTGCAGGGCGATTTTCAGAAACACC
Source organism: Parafilimonas sp. (assembly GCA_017856455.1). Taxonomy (GTDB): domain Bacteria; phylum Bacteroidota; class Bacteroidia; order Chitinophagales; family Chitinophagaceae; genus Pollutibacter. The sequence goes on along the minus strand of JAFMEZ010000010.1, from coordinate 15,890 downwards.
ATCAACACGAACACCATAACCAGAAAAGGAATAATCGGGCATGATGCCCATAGAAACAGTAAAGCGCGCGGAAGTACCCGTTTGAGATTCTCTTGTTTTAGCAAAGGCAATTTTTTGTGCGGGCTTGTCGAGTTCTATCATTTGCTGTATGAACCTTACCACCTTTGACATTCCATTATAATTAATTTTATCAGCATCATCACTGGGCTTATGATAATCGGTGTGTAGTCCTGTAAAGAAAAACAAAACAGGAATATCTTTTCTATAAAAAGAGGTATGATCGCTTGGTCCTGTTCCACTTGAATCATATTTGATATTGAACCCCTTTTCTTTAACCCCATCAATCATTGATTTCCAGGATGGAGATGTTCCATATCCACCAAGCGTAATGGTATTGGTGCTGTCATTCAATCTTCCTACCATATCCATATTGATCATGTAATTAACGGTATTGAGAGAAATGGTTGGGTTTTCAACAAAATATTTGGATCCGTTCAAACCAAGCTCCTCTGCAGAAAAAGCAATAAGGAGATAATTATATTTTTTTTGTTTTGACTTTTTTAAAATAGCAGAAAGCTCAACCAATGATGATGTGCCACTTGCGTTGTCGTCTGCTCCATTATGAATTGATGGTTCTCCGTTTTTAATCATTGAGTTTCCGTCTTCTCCGTATCCAAGATGATCAAGATGGGCGCCAATAACAATTGTAAGAGGAGCACCATTGTCAATATACCCAACTACGTTTCTTGCATTTCTAATTTTAGGTGATAGAGAAATTGTAGACTCAACACTGTACGTTGTAGATAAATCTGAGAGGTGTTTTTCTCTTCCTTGTTTTGTTAAGAAAATTGCGGGTATTGGCGTTTGCTCGGTTCTGTCTTTCCCATTAAAAGAAAGAATATTGTTTCCGTTTGAATTGAAAAAAATTACCGCAGTTGCGTTTTTGCTTTTTGCATTTTTTATTTTCTCGGAAATAAGATTTGCAACGTCGAAGTGGGGGTTTTCTTTATTTTCTTCTAATGATTCTGATAGATCAACAAACCACACTTGGTTGGCTTCTTGGATTGAAGGAGAAGCATCTCCGCTAAAACTACCAGAAGTTGAATTCGACAAAACCTCAAACTCCTCTTTTAGCTTGAGTGATTTGCCGTTGATTTTTAAGTTGGTCTTCTCATCAACCTTTCTTCCGTCGTTAATTTCAAAGGGCTGAAAATATTCAACCGACCCTTTGGGTAATAGACCGTTATTTTTAAATTGATCAGCTATGTATTGGGAGGCCAACTTTTCTCCGGCATCTCCAGCCCTTCTGCCCTGAAGCTCATCAGATGCTAAATAGTACGTGTGTTTCTGAAGTGCCGCTAAAAGCTTTTTATTTTGTTTTTGACCGTATCCAAAAGACGAAACCAATAATAATGCAAAAACAATCCTGTACATCATTCCAATTTTTTACAAAGTTAGTACAATCGGCCTTTTTACCGCTTTCGTAAGAGCAGGCCTGCATTTAGCAGTACATTTGTGTTTTAAATTTCGTGAGCAGGAGTCCACATATTGCATTAATTGGCAACCCAAACAGCGGGAAAAGTTCTGTTTTTAACCATTTAACGGGATTAAGACAGAAGGTGGGAAATTTTCCTGGAGTTACTGTAGAAAAAAAATCAGGTGTTTTTAAATTAAACAGCAAGGAAGAAGCTGTTGTAATTGACCTTCCCGGAACCTATAGTTTATATCCAAGAAGAAGTGATGAATGGGTTTCGTACAAACAATTGATGTCGCCCAGCGAAGGAGAAAAAATTGATGTGGCGATTGTGGTAGTGGATGCAACAGCACTTAGAAGAAATCTTCTGTATGTCTCCCAAGTGATTGATTTAAAAATTCCTGTTGTGGTTGCGCTTACCATGACAGATATTGCAAAAAAGAGGGGGATAAAAGTAAACGTAGCTCAATTGTCGAGAGAGATGCAGGTGCCCATTGTTTCAGTAAATGCAAGAAGCGGAAAGGGTATTGAAGATTTAAAAACCACATTATCACAAGTATTGGGGAATGGTGTAAACGCAAAAGATTTTTTTTCCATCAGCAGCATTGCAGATGAACCGATAAAAGAAGCAAGGCTATTATTACCTTCTTTGAGCGACTATGCATTGGTACATCACCTCATCAATCACGAGTCTTTTGATTTACCTGCCGATACTCAAGCACAAATTGAAAACATAGAAAGGAAGTTTGATTTCAACCACAATAAAATTCAGGCAGAAGACATACAGCAGCGTTACAAGAGAATTGGAGAGATCATTAAAAGAACTGTTGAAGAAGATAGTATTGAGTCTAAAAAAATGTTTTCAGAAAAGCTTGATAGCTTCTTTTTACATAGAACATGGGGCTCTTTGATCATGGGCGTGGTATTGTTTCTTTTGTTTCAAAGTGTGTTTTTGGTTGCTGAGTATCCGATGAATGCAATAGAAGAAGGTATGGGTTTGTTGAGTGGATATCTTAGTCAGACGCTTACTTCATCCTGGTATAGTGATTTGTTGATCAATGGTGTGTTAGCTGGTTTAGGAGGAATTCTTGTTTTTGTTCCACAGATAATGATATTATTTGGATTAATCACATTATTAGAGGACACTGGATATATGGCCAGAATCAGCTTCTTAACAGATAGGGTTATGAGAAGGGTGGGTTTGAACGGGAAAAGTGTGATGCCAATGGTGGGAGGGTTTGCTTGTGCGGTTCCGGCAATCATGAGTGCGAGAAATATTGAAAACAGAAAAGAGCGGTTGTTGACAATAATGGTAACGCCCTTTATGAGTTGTAGTGCAAGATTGCCCGTGTTTACTATACTTGCCGCGCTTGTTGTACCCAATGAAAAAATATTGGGAGTATTGAGTTTACAGGGATTGGTATTAATGGGTTTATATGTTTTTGGTGTTTTGATTGCAATGTTGGTTTCTTATGTGTTGAACATCTTTATTAAGATGAAAGAAAAAAGTTTTTTTATTCTTGAGCTGCCAATATATAAGCAGCCAAGATGGAATAATATTTTTATAACGATGATTGAAAAAGCCAGGGTCTTTGTTTTTGACGCAGGTAAAGTAATCATGGTTATCTCTTTGTTGCTTTGGGCGTTAAGCTCGTTTGGACCAAATGAAAAAAGAAAAGAGATTGAAAATAATTATGCAGTAAAAATTGAGCAGGATTCAATTAATACAATACAATATGAAAGAGCGCGTGCTGCAGAATTGTTGGAGTTTTCTTATGCTGGTATATTAGGACGAGCAATAGAGCCTGCAATACAGCCGCTGGGTTATGATTGGAAAATTGGGATAGCGTTAATTACTTCTTTTGCTGCAAGGGAAGTTTTTGTTGGAACAATGGCAACACTATATAGTGTGGGTGAGGGTGAAGATGAAACAGGAGAAACGCTTACAAATAAAATGCAATCAGCAAAACGCAGTGATGGAACAAAAGTATATACAAGAGCAACGGGATATTCCTTGTTGATTTTTTATTTATTGGCAATGCAGTGTATGAGTACGCTTGCAGTAGTTAAAAGAGAAACAGGATCATGGAAGTGGCCAATGATTCAGTTGTTTTATATGACAGCTTTAGCTTATTTATTAAGCTTTATTACCTATCAATTACTTAGTTAAGCAAGTATGTTTTTCTCTTGCAATGATTTTCTTAGTTGCTCGGGAGACTGAAAATGGATAGTAACAATACCAAGTTCTTCCGCTGCTTTGATGTTTCTAAGATTATCATCAATAAAAACTGTGGAGTTGGGTGTGAGATTAAAGCGGGTTAAAATAATATCATAGATTTCTTTATGTGGCTTTCTGGTGTTTTCTTCTCCGGAGACTACCCTACCATCAAACCAATGTAAAAAATCAAATATTTCCAATGCCCTGGGAAAAGTTTCAGCACTCCAATTGGTAAGTGCATATATCCCATGTTTTTTATTTGTTTTAAGCTCTTTGAAAATATCTACGGTTCCTGAAATTGAACCACTTAACATTTCTTCCCATCTTGAATAATAAGCAAGTATTAGTTCTTTATACTCTGGGTGTTGATTGATTAATAACTCATTAGCCTCTTTTATTAATCGACCTCCATCTTGAGCTTCATTCCAATCCAGCGTACAGATATTTTCTAGAAACCACTTTCTTTGATCTACATCAGGAATAATCTTTTTGTACATATAATCAGGATTCCAATCAATCAGTACACCTCCAAGATCAAATATGATATTTTTAATTTCCATTATAATAACCTCCAACCAATAGCTTTATTAAAACTGTTTTTAACGGCATTTAAAGCCGCATTAATCGTCTTTTCCGCTATAATGATACCAATACCTTCAAAACTAAGAAGAATTGTTTTAAACGACTCTCTTTGTAATGTTAAATGAAGTTTAGCTTGTTCCTCAGAAATTTTACCACTCAGTTTAAGGATTGCAATTTGTTCAAGATTATGAATGATATTTTTTATTTGCAATTCAGCAACAGGACCCACATTTTTCCATTCTTTTTTTAAAACCTCTTTACTTGCAGATAACATAGTATTTAGAAGTTCTTGAAAGTTTATTTTTTTTCCTGACATAAATCAATTGCTTTTATTTTTTAAGGCGATTTGAAGTTTAAGTATTGCTGTAAAAGATTCATCAATAGCAGACTGAATTATAATAATTTCTTCATTTGATTTAAATCCTAGTTGATGAAGTTTTTCCAGTGTATTTATTTGTGTTAATAATGAAGTTAATTGTTTCTGTGTGATATTACTTTTATCAATTGCTTTCGTTCTTGTTTGCAACACGTGTACATCTGATTTTACATCATCATAAAAATCAATATGTTTTTCATATTTGTTTTCTGGTAATCCTACAGTTCTTTGAATTTTCACAAAAAACTTAGTGGTTTTATCATGAAGCAGATTTATTTTATTATTTGATACTGCATCATAATCTTGGATAAGTTTAATTTCTGCACAAGAAAATAAAAAAAGAAAAAAAGATATAACACTAAAAAAACGAATGTTGATATTCATTGTATTAATTATAATTATACTTATTTATTTAAAAGACTTATTACTATTATGTATGTGGATTTGTTGAAAAATTATTTTTTGAAATTTTATCCCACAATAAATCACATTAATTCACAGCAATCCACAAACTAAAAAAAATTATAAATCAGTAAAAAGCGGATGTTCAGAGGATATTATCAACAACTAAGGATTACTAATTTATAGTTTTTAACATAACCAAGATCATATCAACCATGTTGATTAATCATTGAAAAATTGTTTTAAAATTCCTGTTGGGTAGAACACCCACCAAAATACCCAAAAGTTAACCCTGGAATATCAACACCCGAACAGGTGTCTTAATCCAAAAACACCTGATTATCAAGGCATAAAACGCAGTTATCCACAGTTTGTTAATACCCGTTTTTAACCTATTTTTGCCGACCCTATATAATATAATATATATGTCAATTATTCAAAGTTTAAGAGATAAGGCAGCGGTTCTGTTGTCTGTTATGATTGCCATCAGTCTTATTGGCTTTTTGGTTCAGGATGCTTTTATTGGCAGAAGCGGCAATTTGTTTAGCGGCCAGTCAAATACAGCCGGTACAATCAATGGAACGGCAATTGATTTAGTGGAATTTAACCAGAAAGTAAACTCCGCAGAGCAGTCTTACCGCGCTCAGGGATTGCAAACAAACGACATGATGACACAGTCCATCATTGAAAATGTTTGGAATGGTTATATCCAGGAAGAGTTGGTGAACAGCGAAGTAAAAAAACTTGGTATCACAGTAACCCCAAAAGAGCTTGGCGCAGTTTTGTTTTCTGAAGATGCTCCACAGGAGTTTAGACAAATGTTTACTGACAGAAACACTGGCATGTATGATGTGAATGCTGCAAAGAATTGGTTCAACGGGGTAAAGAAAAGCACAAAAGAAGAAGACGTGCGCATGGTTGTTGATCAACTGATAAAACCGGTTGAGATTAACCTGCTTACCCAGAAATATGTTTCATTGTTTACACAGGCTTCATATGTTCCAAAATGGATGTTGGAAAAAATGAACGCAGACAACGCAATGATTGCTTCAGTGGATTTTGCAGGAGGACCATATACATCTATTCCTGATGCCAACGTGAAAATTTCAGACCAAGAAATCTCTGAGTATGTAAATAACCATAAAGATGATTTCAAACAGGAGTATGTAAAAAGCATCTCTTATGTTACATTCAGTGCAAATCCAACAACAGCAGACTCTCAAAGGGTTTTCAATAATTTAGTTTCTTTAAAACAAGAGTTTTTAGCATCTAATGATGAGAAGGGGTTTGTTACAAGAAACAATACCACTCTACCTTTTTATGATGGTTTCGCATTAAAGTCTAAACTTCAGATGGGTGCAAAAGACACCATCATTGGAATGTCAGTAGGATCTGTAGTTGGTCCGTATATAGACGGAGGAAGTTATGTTATCGCAAAAAAGATTGCGACAAAAACATTGCCTGATTCGGTAAAACTCAGACACATTTTGGTTGGAACAATTAATCCTCAAACCGGACAACAAACAAGACCCGACAGTATAGCAAAACTTAAAGCGGACAGTATTTTTGCTGTAATAAAGTCAGGCGGAAATTTTGGACAACTTGCTGCACAACTTAGTGAAGACGAAGGAAGCAAACAAAATGGAGGTGAATATCAATTCTCATCAACAGACGCCTCAACACTTGATAAAGATTTTTCAAATTACATGTTAAATAAGCCGAAAGGATCATTTGAGGTACTTAAAACATCATTTGGATATCATGTAATAGAAATATTAGACCAAAAGAATTTTGAACCAGCCTATAAGGTTGCATATTTAGCTAAAAGCATTGTTGCAAGTGAAGAGACAGATAATGCAGCTTCTTCTGCAGCAACCCAGTTTGTCGGAACAAGTAGAGATGCAAAATCTTTTGATGAAACCGCTCTCAAAATGAAAGTTGAAAAAAACTTTGCAGATAATATTAGAGAGATGGATTATGGAGCAGGACAACTGAGCTCAAGAGCATTGGTAAAATGGGTTTTTGAAAACAAGGTTGGGACTGTTTCAGAGCCATTTGATTTAAAAGACCAATATGTGGTAGCAGTAATAACTAACGAAATCAAAGAAGGTGTTCAACCTCCAGGCCTTGCTAGGGTGATTGTTGAACCTATTTTAAAATCAAAGAAAAAAGCAGCGCTATTGTCTCAAAAGGTTGGAGCCGAGAAAAACCTTGAAAAAATAGCAAGTATTCTTGGCGGATCAACTGGTAGAGTAGACACACTAAGGTTTGCCGATCCATTTGTTACAAATATTGGTACAGAAATAAAAGTAATTGGAGCAGCGTTTAATAAAAAGAACTTGTCTAATGTATCAGAAGCTATTGCGGGACAAGGTGGCGTGTTTTACATTAAAGTAAACAACGTATCATCTCTTCCTTCTGCAGCGGTTGATTTGGTTTCTCAAAAGAAATCACTTGAATCACAGCTGAAGCAATATGCAGGATACAGCACAATGGAAGCCCTCAGAAAATCAGCCGAGATCGTTGATAAAAGAAGGGAATCAGGATATTAGAAAGTCTGCTAATGAGAAAACAACACACACAGCCGCCCCATGGGTGGCTGTTGTATTTTGGGTAATTTTGTACAATGGAAGGAATTGTAAACAAGGTTGCAGATAGTGGAATCATTACATTAGACCTGGAAATATTTTATCCCAAAAACGAAGTTGTAGAGTTGGATCTAAAAAACTTTCTTTTCATGGAAATGATATTGAAAGAAAAAGATTTTAGAGAACAGCTTGATAAAATCAACTGGCAAGATTATAAAGATAAGCTGGTAGCTGTTTTTTGTTCGGTAGACGCAGTGATTCCCATGTGGGCATACATGCTCATAAGCGCAAAACTATCTCCATATACAAACGATATATACTTTGGAAATAAATCAGAAGCGATTGAAAAAACAATAGAAAAAAATATTGATTCAATCTCTACGGATGAATACAAAGACAAAAGGGTTGTTGTAAAAGGTTGTGGAGACCTAGAAATTCCCTCTGCAGCATTTCTGATGATTGCCAACAAGCTTGTTCCTGTTGCAAAGTCACTAATGTATGGTGAGCCCTGCAGCACCGTCCCCGTGTTCAAGAAAAAATAATATTATTTGTTGTTGTAAAAAGCGATTGCTTTTTTAAGGTCTTCTGGTGTGTCAATTCCAACGCTTGCTTCATCGGTTTCAACCATCCTGATTGAAACTCCGTTTTCAAGATATCTTAATTGCTCCAGCATTTCCAGTTTTTCCAACCTTCCCATAGGCCACTTGGTAAATTGTAAAAGCATATCTTTTCTATATGCATAAACACCAATATGTCTGTATAAAATTTCCTCAATCTCTTTATTTCTCTTGTATGGAATCACAGACCTGCTGAAATAAAGAGCATCATTGAGTTTGTTGCAAACAACCTTAACAAGATTTGAATTTTCGTATGATTCGTTTTCTGGAAATTTTTGCATGAGAGACGCTACCGAAACACTTTTGTCATTAAAACAATTCACAAGGTCTTCAAGCGGTTGTTTTTTTATAAACGGCTCATCACCTTGGATGTTAATAATCACATCAACATCCATATCAACACAAGCTTCAGCTATTCTGTCGCTTCCACTTTGGTGCTCTTTTTTACTTTTTATACACCTTCCACCTATGTGGCTAATCTCTTCAGCAATGATATCACTGTCTGTAACAACAATCACATCATCAAATAAATTCATCTCTTTGGCATTTTCATAAACCATATTGATAATGGTTTTCTCACCAATTTTTTGCATGAGTTTTCCGGGAAACCTTGTAGCAGCATATCTGGCAGGAATGAATGCGATTTTTTTCACCATTAAAGTTTTTGAAACGGCCGTTTCATTAATGATACAAACTCTTCATCCTTTTCATTTGGATAATATCGATCAAGTCCGTATTTAATTTTATTGTGGTCCAACTCCATATAGGTACCAAGCATTCTATCCCAAATTGAAAACACCGCACCATAGTTGCTGTCTGTATAGGGTTGTTTCCAGTGGTGGTGCACCTTGTGCATGTTTGGAGATACCAATATGAAAGAAATAATTTTATCTATCCAACCAGGAAGGCTGATGTTTGCGTGGGTAAATCCAGTTATAAACACCAATATGGTTTGATACAAAAGAACGGCGTACATGGGTGCGCCCGCCGCAAAAATTCCCATGTAAAAAAACAAACCCCTCCAAACAGATTCAAGCGGATGGTGTCTTAATCCCGTTGTTACATCAACATTATTGTCTGCATGATGAATGATGTGGAATCTCCAAAACAAACTTATTTTATGTTCAACAAAATGACAAAGCCATCCAGCAAAAAAATCCAATGTTAAACAAGTGATTAAAATGGTTGACAACGCTCCTGCGTTGGTCCATTGTACAATTCCCCAGCCATTGGTTGTGGTATATCCAGCAATCAAAACAATTCCTCCAGCCAAAAGGGTATGTATGACAAAATGGATTGCTGTAAACGCCAGGTTCGTACCGGCATGGCGCAATTTATTTTTTTTATAATGATTATGAATAAGCGGAACGAGGTGTTCGATTGCCCAAAGCAGGATCATGCCGGCGATAAAAAAACCCGCTCTTTCGAGGGGTCTTTTTTCCAGGTCACTGAAATATGTTATGATTTTATCCATATGATTATTAATTAGACATCAATGGCATAGCAAGCATCAATAAGTCTTCATTTTCATCCTGTTCAACCGGCTTAATCAAACCAGCCTTTGTTGGAGTCGACAATTCAACATTCACTTCGTCGCTTTCTGTTCCAGACAACATTTCAATTAAAAACCTTGCATTGAAAGAAATGATAATATCTTCTCCTTTGTATTGACAAGACATTCTTTCATTTCCCTCAAAACTAAAATCAACATCTTGGGCAGTCAACTGAAGTTCATTTCCTGAAATATTCAATGTAACAAGATTGGTACTCTTATTACTGAAGATGCTTACACGTCTTAGTGCAGCTTGGAAATCCTGTCGACCAACTGTCATTCTGTAAGGATTCTCTGCGGGGATGACCACCTTATAATCTGGGAACCTTGCATCAAGCAAGCGACATGAAAGTTCCACTGTGCCATGTGTTACAAACATATGATTGCTGTTGTAAGAAACAGAAATTTCATCGTCGTTATCTGGCAGTGAAGTCTTTAAAAGATTGAGCGGTTTTTTTGGAACGATGAAAGAGTCTTGTTTTGGACACTTCACGTCTTTCAGTTTATATCTTACCAGTCGGTGTGCATCTGTTGCAACACATGTGAGTCCTGCTTTTTCCAATTCAAAAAACACACCTGTCATAGCTGGACGAAGATCGTCGTTGCTTACAGCGTAGATGGTTTTGTTGATTGCCGTCAATAGCGCATGACTGCTCAATGTAAACGCAGATGTTCCATCTGCAGGAGGTTCTTTTGGAAAATTATCCGGGTTCTCACCCATCACCTTGTATTTACCATTATCGCTTGTGATTTCAATTCCAAAATTTTTATCAATATCAAACGTCAATGGCTGATTAGGAAGGTTTTTGAGTGAATCCATCAAAATTTTTGCTGGAATACATACGCGACCACTGTCTTTGGCTTCTATATCCAAATGAATTTTCATCACCGTCTCCAAGTCGGTCGCCACAACGGTAAGTTTATTTTTTTCAATCTCAAATAGAAAATCCTCTAAAATCGGCAATACGTTGTTTGATCCAATAACACCATTGATCTGTTGCAGTTGTTTTAGCAATGCCGAAGAAGAAACAATAAATTTCATAAAATAGATATGATTTGTATGAAGCAAATATAGTTGGACCAGCACGAAATGAAATGCTGATTTTTCGACATTTTGAGCGAAAAACAATGTTTTAATGTTGAAAACCGAATGTCTAATCTGAATCATCGAGTAACTTGCCCATCATAATGGAAAAGAAATCATTTAGAAAACCCATTACACCCGAACAGGCGCTTGTAAAGATCCGGCACTATTGTGCGTTTCAGGAAAGAAACCACGCAGAGGTTAAGGCAAAACTCTCCAACATGGGCATTGGGTGGACCGCCGCAAATGAAATCATTGCAAAACTGATTGAAGATGGTTTTTTAAATGAAGAGCGCTTTGCAAAAGCTTTTGCTGGGGGTAAGTTTAGGATGAAGGGATGGGGTAAAAAGAAAATAGAACTAGAGTTGAGAAAGAAAGGTGTTTCAACATACAGCATCCAAAAAGCAATCAGGGAAGAAATTGATCCTGCTGATTATGAAAAAACACTGAACAGGCTTATGCAAAAAAAATGGACCTCAATAAAGGGACAGGGCATTACCATTTATGTTAAGCAAGCAAAAACGCGACAATATTTTTTATCTCGAGGATTTGAAAATCCTGTCATCAGCAAACTGTTAAAACAACTTGTAGAAAAAGAAAAGGATTAATTTTAAACAATGGATACACTTACATTTTCATTGATTCAAAGCAATTTGGTTTGGGAGGATAAACAAGCAAACATTAAAAATTTTGAAGAAAAGATTTTATCCATAGAGGCGCCTACTAACATTATTGTGCTTCCGGAAATGTTTTCTACTGGATTTAGCATGGAGCCGGAAAAGCTTGCTGAAAAAATGGATGGTGATACCGTTGAGTGGATGAAGTCAATCGCGAAGAAGAAAAATGTAATTCTAGCAGGCAGCTTAATTATTGAAGAGGACGACCAGTTTTACAATCGACTGCTATGGGTTTTGCCCAATGGGCAGGTTGGACAATATAATAAACGACATTGTTTTTCATTGGCCGGCGAAGACCAACATTATGCACATGGATCAAAGAGAGCAATAGCAAGTGTTGGTGGATGGAGAATTAATCTTCAGATATGTTACGACTTGAGGTTTCCAGTTTGGGCAAGACAGCAATTGCAACAGGATGATGAAGGTGTTTATCCAGAGTATGATGTATTGCTTTATGTTGCCAATTGGCCAGCTTCAAGAAGTCACGCTTGGAAAACCTTATTAAATGCAAGAGCGATAGAGAACCAGTCTTTCGTTATTGGTGTAAACAGGATTGGCAAAGATTTCAATGGCACAGATCATGCTGGTGATTCTATGGTAATTGATCCATTGGGTGAAGTGTTGTATCACGCTTCTGAGCATGAAGACATTCATACGATAACATTAAGCAGAGAAAAACTTGATGCAGTAAGAGCTCGCTTTCCTTTCTGGAGCGATGCTGATGCTTTCTATATTGCTGATTAATTATTTTTTAAAAGCATTCCAACCTTGTGCAGTAACATCAAATGTGTTACCACCCTTGGTTTTGATTTTTGCTCCCTGATCAGCTTCAGTGATATATCCAATTACACTGATTTGTTCATTTAGTGTAAGCTTTTCATAATCATCCTGCTTTATGGTAAACAGCAGTTCATAATCCTCTCCCCCACTCAATGCACAAGCAGTTGGATCAATTTCAAATTTATATGCTGCATTTCTTGAGTCTTCTGCAATGGGAATTTTTTCTTCGTATATCACGCAACCCACGCCACTTTTTTCACAGATATGTAAAATTTCAGAGCTCAGTCCATCGCTGATATCCATCATTGATGTTGGAGTAACTCCCTGTTGTTCTAAAAACTCAACAATATCTTTTCTTGCTTTTGGTTTGAGTAAACGGCCGATAACATAAGATTCGTTTTCAAGATCGGGCTGTACTTGTGGTGATTCCAAAAATATTTTTTTCTCTCTTTCCAGAAAAAGCAATCCAATATAAGCCGCACCTAAATCTCCTGAAACACAGATCAGGTCTCCTTTTTGGGCAGTTGATCTTTTCACAACTTTTTCTTCATTCACTTCTCCAATTGCCGTTACAGAAATGATAAATCCTTTTTGTGAAGCCGAAGTATCACCACCTACTAAATCAACACCATATTCTTCACAAGCGATGTATACACCATCATAAAACTCTTCAAGCGCTTCAACACTTACTTTGCTGCTGATGCCAATACTGAGTGTGATTTGTGTAGGCGTTGCATTCATTGCATAGATATCACTCAGGTTTACAACAACCGATTTATATCCAAGATGTTTTAGTGGTGTATATGCCAAATCAAAATGCACTCCTTCCAACAACAGGTCGGTTGTAACCACTGTTTGTTTTCCAAAATGATCAATGACAGCAGCATCGTCACCTACACCCAGTATAGATGATGCGTTTTGGAGTTCAATATTTTTTGTGAGGTGATGAATCAATCCGAATTCACCATAATCATTGACTTCAGTTCTGTTCGACATATAATTTTATTGATGCGTGTTTGAAATCCATTTCAACAGTTCGTCGTGTATTTTTCCATTGGTAGCAACAAGGTGTGGCTGATAAGGAGAATAATAATCACCTTTAAAATCTGTTACTTTCCCACCTGCTTCTTCAACCATTAAAAATCCTGCTGCACTATCCCAAGCCTGCAACTTGTGTTCATAGTATCCATCAAATCTTCCTGCAGCTACCCAACAAAGATCGATTGCAGCTGAGCCAAGACGACGAACAGGTATTCCTTCTCTGATCAATCTACCAAAAACTTCAAGTGGACCGTTTTCGCTGTTTAAATATGAGTAGGGAAAACCAGTAACAAGACAAGCGTGACGCACTTGATGTTGTTCACTAACATGAATGCGGCGATCATTTAAAAATGCACCATGATGTTTTTCTGCAAAGAAGAATTCATCCATCATCGGATTGTATACTGCGCCCATAATCATTTCACCATCCTTTTCGATTGCGATACTCACACAGCACAAAGGAATACCATTTGCAAAATTTACTGTACCATCAATGGGGTCAATGATCCATTTGTAAGAGGAGTCCATTTCCAATGCTCCAATTTCTTCACTTAATATATAATGATCAGGAAATGCTTCACGGATGATATTCATGATCAAGGCTTCCGAAGCCTTGTCTACTTCAGTTACGAGATTATTCGGACCCTCTTTGTGTTCGACCAGAAATTTTCCGTTGATTTTTTCTTTGATGAGTGCACCAGAAGCTTTTGCAGCCTTGATGAGCGTGGATTTTAACATGGAGCGAAGGTACGAAAGAGTTGTAGGTTGTAAGTTCTAAGTTAAACTTATAACCTAGAACATACAACTTATAACTTTTATAAATTACCTTTTTTCAACTCACTTACGGCAAAGTCTGCAGCACGCGCTGTCATTGCCATGTAGGTGAGGGATGGGTTCACGCAATTTGCAGAAGTCATGAACGCACCATCAGTTACGAATACATTCTTTGCATCCCAAACCTGATTGAATTTATTGAGCACTGAATTTTTTGGATCAGTACCCATTCTTGCAGTACCCATTTCGTGAATACCACGACCAGGAGTACCATCTCCATCAACACCTTTTACATTTTTCAGCCCAGCTGCTTCAAGCATTTCAATACCATCATTCAACATGTCTTTGCGCATGTTCAACTCATTTTGTTTGAGTTCGCAATCGATGGCCAATACATTCAATCCCCACTTATCAGTTTTTGTTTTGTCGAGTGTGACTTTGTTTTCATGGTATGGTAGAATTTCTCCGAATCCACCCATTCCAACTTGCCATGAACCAGGCTCGGTCAACAATTCTTTCAATTCCACACCAATATTATATTCAGCAATATTTCTGTTCCAGTTTTCTCTGTTGCCCTGACCCTGATATCCAAATCCTCTGATATAGTCTCTCTTTTCTCCATTCAAGTTTCTGAATCGTGGAATATAGAATCCATTTGGACGACGGCCGAAATAATATTTGTCTTCGTAACCTTCAGCTTTTCCTGTGATGCGTACACCAAGGTGATGATCCATCAGGTTGTGTCCTAGTTGTCCGCTTGAACTACCCAATCCATCAGGGAAGACATCAGTTGCAGAGTTCAACAATACCCAAGTGCTGTTTAATGTTGATGCATTAAGGAAAACAATTTTTGCTTTGAATTCATATGTCTTGTTTGTTTCAGCATCCAACACTTCAACACCTGTTGCACGTTGAGTGTCTTTATCATACAACACTTTCGTAACAATAGAATAAGGACGAAGTGTTAGATTTCCTGTTTTCATTGCAGCAGGAAGTGTAGAAGCTTGTGTGCTGAAATATGCACCAAATGGGCATCCCAGCGAACACTTGTTTCTGAATTGGCAATTGGTTCTGCCGGGAAGTGGTTTTGTTAGATTGGCTGTTCTTCCGATGATCAAATGTCTTTGACCTTTATAATGTTCTTTCCATCTTGCAGCTACATCTTTTTCAAGACATGTCAATTCCATTGGAGGCAAGAAGTTTCCATCTGGCAATACATCCAATCCTTCTCTTGATCCGCTGATACCTGCAAATCCTTCTACATAATCATACCAAGGTGCAATGTCTTTATAACGAATAGGCCAATCTGTTCCTATGCCATCTTTTGCGTTGGCTTCAAAATCCATATTGCTCCAACGATAGCTTTGTCTTCCCCACATCAGTGATCTTCCACCAACATGATAACCACGAAACCAGTCAAATCTCTTTACTTCTGTATACGGACATTCCCAGTCTTTCACCCAATAATTCAAATTCGTTTCACTCAACGGATAGTCGCGCTTCAACACCGGATATTTTTCAATCATCTCTTGTGTTCTTCCACCGCGGTGTGGAAATTCCCAAGGATCTTTTGTTGCATTCACATAATCTTTTACGTGCTCGATGTTCTCACCTCTTTCGAGCATGATTACTTTAAGACCTTTTTCAGTAAGTTCTTTTGCAGCCCATCCACCACTGATTCCTGATCCCACAACAATCGCGTCGTAAACATTTGATTCTGGCATA
>JAFMEZ010000088.1 GCA_017856455.1 Parafilimonas sp. | reverse complement strand
ATAACTGCAATTTGAATACCATTTTTAAGGGCCATTTGAATGGCTAATCCATCCTTGATATTCATTTCCCTTAGCCACATATTTTCATCGTGAATCAAAAGCTTTCCATTGGTCAACACACCATCAAGATCGAAAGCCAATAATTTAATTTTTGAAAATTTCTCAAGTATATGAACAGCCATCCTTACACAAAATTAACCTTTCAGTTTCTATTGTCACATAATTAAAAATGCTTCAAAAAGATGCACTTTTCAAAGAAAATTTATTTTCAAGATTTATAGCAATGTGGAAAGACATTATAATTTATATTGATTTTCAATTGTTTATGCAACGGAAACAAAAAGAATTTTCTGTCATTTTCGGAGCATTTAACCTGTACCCTAGAATGAATTGAGCACGAAATTCATTCTCTTTACCTTATTATTGCATCGATTTGAGGAAATTATGGCAAAGAATTTATTGATAGTTGAGTCCCCTGCGAAAGCAAAAACCATTGAAAAAATCCTGGGAAGTGATTTTGAAGTGAAGAGTTGTTACGGTCATATTCGAGACCTTGAAAAGGATGAGATGGGAATAGACATAAAGAAAGGTTTTAAACCAAGGTATATTGTACCTGAAGAGAAAGAAAAAGTAGTAAAAGAGCTCAAGCAACTCGCCAAAAAATCTGATGAAGTTTGGCTCGCAACGGATGAGGACCGTGAAGGTGAAGCCATAAGCTGGCATTTGTGTGAGGTATTAGGACTTGATCCTACCTCTACAAAAAGGATAGTTTTTCATGAAATTACCAAACCTGCTATTAAATCTGCGGTAGAGAAACCCAGGACGGTAAACATGAACCTTGTAAATGCGCAGCAAGCCAGAAGAATCCTAGATAGAATTGTTGGATTTGAGCTTTCTCCAATATTATGGAGAAAAATGAGCTTGAAGAACAATTTGTCTGCTGGAAGGGTTCAAAGTGTTGCTGTACGTATCCTTGTTGAAAGAGAAAGATCTATTAATGCTTTTGTTCCTGTCAGTCATTTTAAGATCGAAGCAGCTTTCAAAGCAAAAGATATCAACGGAAAACCTGTTTCATTCAAAGCTGAAGGATCAAAGAAAAATAATGAACAAGATGCAGAAAAGTTTTTGGAGGGATGCATTAACGCCAATTTTAAAGTTGATGATATCCAGAAAAAACCTGCAAAGAAGTCACCTGCAGCTCCTTTTACTACTTCTACCCTACAACAAGAAGCAAGCCGTAAATTGGGATATGGAGTAAGCAAAACAATGCTACTGGCGCAAAAATTGTATGAAGCCGGACATATCACTTACATGAGAACTGATAGTGTAAGTTTAAGTGAAACAGCAGTTCAAGATATTTCTAATCAAATCACCACCTCATACGGTAAAGAATTTCTGCAAACCAGAAAATTCAAAAACAAAAACGAATCTGCCCAAGAGGCACACGAAGCTATTCGTCCCACTTACATGGAGAAAACTTCGGTTGATATTGCAGATGGGCAAAGATTATACGACCTTATTTGGAAAAGAACAATGGCTTCCCAAATGGCAGATGCCGAATTGGAAAAGACCATTGCTGATATTTCAATTTCAACACAACAAGAGAAATTGAAAGCTGAGGGAGAAGTGATGAAATTCGAAGGTTTCCTTAAAGTATATAATGAAAGCAAGGACGAGGAAGATGAAAATGATGAAGATACAGTTGAGGGAATGCTTCCATTGTTGGAAATCGGGCAATCACTTGATTTGCAAACACTAACTGCAACGGAAAGATATAGTCGTCCTCAACCAAGATATACTGAAGCATCTTTGGTTAAGAAGTTAGAGGAACTTGGAATTGGACGTCCATCAACATATGCGCCTACTATTTCCACAATATTAAAAAGAGGATATGTAGAGAAAAGGGATAAAGAAGGTTCTAAGAGAGATTTTAGGATACTGAATTTATCTAAAGGAAAAATCTCTAAAGTAGTTGACCAAGAAAATACCGGAGCTGAAAAAGGTAAATTATTCCCTACTGATTTAGGTTCAGTTGTAACTGATTTTCTAATTCAGTACTTCAATCATGTAATGGATTATGGTTTTACTGCTAAAATTGAAAATGAATTTGATGAGATTGCTGAAGGTGATCAGGATTGGAGTAAAATGCTGAAAGACTTCTATTCACCATTCAAGAAAGACGTTGATCACACGATGGAAAAAGCTGAGAGAATCAGCGGTGAGAGAGAACTTGGCAATGATCCTGTTTCTGGCAAAAGAGTTATTGCGAGAATGGGCAGGTATGGACCAATGGTTCAAATGGGAGAAACAACTGAAGAAGAAAAACCAAAATTTGCAAAACTTAGAGCAGACCAAAGTATAGAAACAATTCTATTGAATGATGCATTGGAGTTATTTAAACTCCCAAGGATACTTGGGGAGTTTGAAGGGAATGATGTGCAAGTAAATATTGGAAGATTTGGTCCTTATATTGCTCATGACGGAAAATTTTATTCTTTGTCAAAAGAATTTGATCCATACGAAATTAATTTAGAGACTGCATCGCCTATTATAATAGAAAAACGAAAAGCAAAGGATGAGCGGACAATAAAAATTTTCGAAAAGGAAAAGATTCAATTGCTTAAAGGTCCTTATGGTGCATATATTAAAAAAGGATTGAGAAACTTTCCAATTCCAAAAGAAAAGCAAGATGATGCAAAAGACCTAACCATTGAAGAGGTTCAGGCAATGATAGAGCATGCCATTGCTAATCCAACCAGAGGTAAAAGAAAAGCGAAAAAGAAATCTTAATCGAATTCGTGATGATGGCAAACAGTGAGATATCTGCATTATTGAATTTAATTGAAGATCCTGATGAAGATGTTTTCATTTCAATAACTGAAAGATTTATTGGATTGGGACAAGAGATCATTCCCTTTTTGGAAGATCATCAACATGCTACGCATGATGAAAGTCAGATCAAAAAAATATGTTTTATTATCGATAAGATTACGCTATCTATTCTATCGAATGAAATATTAGAGTGGAAAAATACTGAAGATCAATCCACCATTGAAGCATCATTGATCTTATCAAAATTTCTTAATCGAGAGTTCAATCAAGAGAATACTTTTTTTGAGATTGAAAAGATCAGAAGAAGCATCTGGCTTGAATTAAATGATTATTTGACGCCATTAGAGGAAGTGAATATTATTAATAAAATCGTATTTGGTTATTATAAATTCAAAGGAATTGAGACCAACTATAAAAATGGGAAAGATTTTGACCTACAAGCTTTGATTAATACAAAACAATCCAACACCTTTCCATTGGCAGCTCTATATTTGCTTATCGCTGAGATGCTGGGCTTAAGCATAAAACCTGTTGATGTTCCACGTCAGAACCTTTTATGTTATTATGAAGAGGAACCACTGTTTGATGAAAAAGGTTCTTCAATTTTATTTTTTATTGATCCCCTCAATGGGCAAATATATACGCATAAGGACATTGAAAACTATCTGAATAAGATCAATTACGTGCC
>JAFMEZ010000087.1 GCA_017856455.1 Parafilimonas sp. | reverse complement strand
ATCAGATTTTTGATGATTCTCGCAAACTTTTTCGCACATTTGCAATAGAAGTACTTTCTGCATGCCAGGACTAACCTATGATAGAATAACAGATTTAAAGAGCAAAAACAAAAAAGGATTTACTGTTCTTGTTGATCCTGATAAAACCTCATTAAAGAAAGCAGACGAGCTCATCACACTTTGCACTCAAGCAAAAGTAGATTTTATATTCGTAGGTGGTAGCTTGGTGGTGAGTGATCATTTAGAGGACCTGGTTCAGCATATCAAATCATCCTGTGATATTCCTGTGTTGCTTTTTCCAGGAAGTCCCTCTCAAATTACTCCTTACGCAGACGCACTGCTTTACCTCTCACTGATATCTGGCAGAAATCCAGAATTGCTCATTGGGCAACATGTTATTTCAGCTCCCTCAGTTAGAAAAAGTGGCTTGGAAGTAATTCCAACTGGTTATATGCTAATTGATGGAGGAGCTCCAACAACAGTTTCATATATCAGCAATGCGAGTCCTATTCCAAGCGATAAAAACGAAATTGCCTTGTGCACGGCCCTTGCTGGTGAAATGCTTGGACTCAAATTGCTCTACATGGATGCAGGAAGTGGAGCCAAGCACCCTGTAAAAGAGTCCATGATTCAGGCTGTTGCTTCACATGTAAACATTCCATTGATCATTGGCGGTGGAATAGTAGACCCTGAGAAAGCATATAACAATTGTAAGGCCGGTGCCGATATTATTGTTGTGGGAAATGCCATCGAAAAGGACAGTAACCTCATCACTGAAATCAGCCAGGCAGTTCACTCCTGCTCAGTCATCCCCAGCCCCCGCTGACACAAGAAAGTATTCGCATTTATTGGGTACTTTATCAGAAAAAATTTGTTTATTTGCAACTCACAATTTTTCTTTAATTCTTAGACACAGAAAAATGAAAAAAAACCTAACCCCTTCAACAATAGCAGAAACGGCACACGCCGCTTCCACGCGTTGGGTTTTTACTGTACCAAGTGCTACAGTTTTTTTACGCCGACCGATTCCATTTTTGGTACGACGTTGATATTCACTACCCTCAAACTACGATTGATTCGATAGCATGGATCCGATTTTAACAATTGGACCCGTCATCAATTAATTTTAATTCTTCAATTCAAAATGGAACAACAGTCATTCAACATATATATAGCCAGCGACGCAGATTTCAAATTTGCAGAAATTATTTGCACAGAAATGGAGGAATCGGCAAAAGCCCGCGGCACCGGTATTGCAAAAAGAAGTCCTGATTATGTAAGAAAAAAAATGTCGGAAGGCAAGGCAGTTATAGCAACTACCGCTTCTGGAGAATGGGCTGGATTCTGCTATATAGAAACATGGAGTCATGGTGAATATGTTGCAAACTCAGGACTCATTGTAAAGCCTGTTTTCAGAAAGAGCGGATTGGCAAAAATGATCAAAAAGAAAATTTTTGAGTTGAGCAGAAAAACTTACCCTGATGCAAAAATATTTGGATTGACGACTGGTTTAGCAGTTATGAAAATCAATTCAGAACTGGGTTACGAGCCTGTTACTTATTCAGAACTTACCCAAGATGAAGATTTTTGGGCAGGGTGCAAAAGTTGCGTGAACTACGAAATACTCATGAGCAAAGAGAGAAAAAATTGTATGTGTACTGCAATGCTCTATGATCCAAAAGATCATTACACAACAGCCGAAACCACTCAGTATTTCGAAGAAAATAAAAAAGGGTTCGAAAGATTGTTCAGCTTCAAACAATTGAATTTCCTCAAAGCATTTTCAAAAAAAGATAACAACAGCAAATCAATCATTGGAGCTTTATTGTCGCTCTTGAATTTTTAAATCAAAATACCATGTCAAAAAAAATTGTATTGGGATTCAGCGGGGGATTGGATACAACTTTTTGTGTAAAATATCTATCAGAAGAAAAAGGATATGAAGTTCATAGCATCATCGTCAATACAGGTGGATTCAGTGAAGATGAATTGAAAAAGATTGAAGAACATGCACACAAACTTGGTGTTGCCTCTCATACTACCGTAAATGCAGTTGAATCATACTACGACAGCATTATCAAATACCTTATTTATGGCAATGTGCTCAAGAACAATACTTATCCGCTCAGTGTAAGTGCAGAAAGATTGAGTCAGGCTATTCATATTGCTAAACATGTACAGCAATTAGGAGCTGTATCCGTTGCACATGGTAGCACAGGAGCTGGAAACGACCAGGTTAGATTCGATATGGTTTTTCACATCATGATCCCAGGTGTTGAAATCATCACTCCAATTCGCGACTTAAAGCTTAGCAGGGAAGAGGAAATTGCTTATCTCCAATCAAAAGGCGTTGATATGAACGCAGAAAAAGCAATGTACTCCATCAACAAAGGATTATGGGGAACAAGTGTTGGAGGAAAAGAAACGCTCTCTTCAAAAGGAATGCTACCTGAATCAGCTTGGCCCACTCAGGTTACAAAACAAAATCCTGAAGAAGTTGTACTGACTTTTGAAAAAGGAGAATTATGTTGTATCGATGATAAAAAATTTCAGCACCCATCAGCTGCAATTCAATATTTGCAATCCATCGCAGGACCATTTGGAATTGGTCGAGATATCCATGTTGGAGATACCATCATCGGCATCAAAGGAAGAGTTGGATTTGAAGCAGCTGCTCCAATGGTTATTCTGAAATCACATCATGCATTGGAAAAACATGTACTAACAAAATGGCAACTCCAATGGAAGGATACCCTCGCACAATTTTATGGAAACTGGTTGCATGAGGGACAAATATTGGATCCAGTAATGCGGAACATTGAAGCATTCCTTGAAAGCACACAAGAAAATGTTTCAGGAAAAGTTTTCGTTCAATTAATGCCCTATAGATTTCAAATCATTGGTATCGAATCTTCTTTCGATTTGATGAACAGTAAATTTGGAAAATATGGCGAAATGAATGCTGGCTTTACCGGTGAAGATGTGAGAGGATTCAGTAAGATATTCGGAAACCAAACGATTATTTGGAACGCTGTTCAACAAGAAAATAAAAAGTAGTAATTATGAAAGCAACGATCAGGACAGGCATCATCGGTGGAGCTGGGTATACAGGCGGTGAACTGATCCGTCTCTTGCTTAACCACCCCAATGCTGAATTGACTTTTGTTCATAGCAAAAGCAACGCCGGAAATAAGCTTTACGAAGTGCATGAAGATTTACTTGGCTCTACAGATCTCTCATTCACAGATGTAATGAACCAAAATATTGATGTCCTTTTTCTTTGTCTGGGACATGGCGAATCATCCAAATTTTTATCAGATAATAAGATTGATGACAACATCAACATCATTGACCTCGCAAATGATTTTAGACTGGATGAAAATGCAAAACATGCAAATAGAAAATTCATATACGGTCTCCCTGAATTAAACTATGAACTGATTGCATCAGCAAAAAATATTGCAAATCCTGGTTGCTTTGCAACAGCCATACAACTGGGACTCCTCCCTCTGGCAGCAAAAGGTTTGATCAATGATGTATATACAACCGGTATTACTGGCTCCACTGGCGCAGGACAATCACTCTCTTCAACAAGTCATTTTTCTTGGAGAGTAAATAATATTCAAGCTTATAAAACTCTTACCCATCAGCACCTTGGTGAAATTCATCAGTCGCTTAACAAGTTAAACGCAAAAGAAGCTGCCGTTCATTTTGTTCCTTGGCGCGGTGATTTTACAAGAGGAATCTTTGCTTCATCAACTATAGATTGCAACATTTCATTAGATGAAGCCAATTCAATTTTTGATGCATTTTATA
>JAFMEZ010000086.1 GCA_017856455.1 Parafilimonas sp. | reverse complement strand
GCAGGCGTTACCTCTGTAGATTTTCCTTGATATTTTGCTTCAAAATCAAAAAAATCATTTTGCGACATTACTTCAGTGAATGGAAGTGTGATGATCTTTTCATTAGACTTGAAAACGCCAATAGTAAACTCTCTTCCTGCAATAAATTCTTCCACCAACACTTGGTCATCTTCATTGAATGCCTTTAACATAGCTTCTTCGATAGCATCAAATGAAGCGACCTTACTCATCCCAATACTCGAACCGCCATTATTGGGTTTTACAAAAACGGGATAATTTAATTCTGCTAAAACAGTTTTTTTCTGCTGATAATTTTCTTTGAAGAGATGGATCGACTTCGCAACATGGAAACCAGCAGCACCGGCTATTGCAACAGTATATCTTTTGTTGAAAGTAATTGCTGATGTTGTTGCATCACAAGAGGTATATGGAATTTCCAGCAGATCAAAATACCCCTGCAATTTTCCGTCTTCACCAGGTGTGCCATGAATACCAATAAAGACAGCATCAAAAGTTATTTTTTCACCATCAACCAATAACGAAAAATCATCTTTGTTCACAACGATCTCTTCACCTGATAAAGCTTTATGAAACCATTTATCAGGGGTAATATCAATACGATAAACTTTGTATTTGGATGCATCAATATTCTTTTCAATTGTGATTGCACTCTTATATGAAATCACAGCTTCTGAAGAATACCCACCAGTTACAAAGGCAATGGTCGGTTTCGACATGTATGTAAAATGCTTAAATGTGTAATTTGTCTTTCTTAGACATCAATTCATCAACAGTCTCGCGATATAATTCGTCTGGAACACAACAATCAACTGGACAAACAGCAGCACATTGTGGTTCTTCATGAAAACCCTGGCATTCTGTACACTTATTTGGAGTGATGTAATAAGTATCATTACTGATGGGTCCATTTTTATGGTCTGCATCGACCACGGTTCCATCCATGAGCGTAAATCCACCTTTGACAGTAGTACCATCTGAAATTGCCCATTCTACTCCACCTTCGTAAATAGCGTTATTTGGACACTCGGGTTCGCAAGCTCCACAATTGATACATTCATCTGTAATTTTAATAGCCATATTATTAAATTTTAATAAGGTTCAACAAGGCGTTAATTTTGCATTTTGCTAACTCATTAAAGTTAGTTCAATGTGCTGAAAATAATAGCATGAAATTAGAAAAAAGGATACAAATTTTAGTCCAATTGGGGCATTATCTATCAACAGATAGTCCACTCTATAAGTCCGCCCGAGAGCAGGCCTTTTCCGAAAACAAATGGTTTCTTCCTGAGTACATATGGGAAGCAGGAAAATCCATATCCAAGCAGATGCTCCAAGCCCACATTTTAGAGGAGTTTGCCAACAAGTATGCTGTAAGGGATGAACCCAAAGTGAAGAAACAAATTGGAATCATTTTTGCTGGCAATATCCCATTTGTAGGATTGCATGATTTGATATGCAGTTTTTTATCTGGCCATCAGACTTCAGTGAAGCTTTCTTCAAAAGACACAGTGCTTCCAAAAAGAATAATTGAGTATTTAAGGTCAATTGATCCTGAAATTGATAACTACATTTCTATCAAGGAGATGCTGAAAGGATGTGATGCCTATATGGCGACGGGCAGTAACAATTCTGCAAGATATTTTGATTATTATTTTGGAAAATATCCTCACATCATCAGAAAAAACAAGACATCCATTGCCTTTTTAGAGGGAAATGAGAGCGATGATGATTTAGAAAAATTGGCAGATGATATTCATTTATATTTTGGATTGGGATGTAGAAATGTAACACAGATATTAGTGCCCAGAAATTATGATTTTTTGCCCCTATTAAATGCATTGAAAAAATATCAACACTATTGCGACCACGATAAATACAAGAATAATTTCGATTATCAACTGACTATCGCCATCATGAATAATCAGTTCTACATGACCAATGATTCAATAGTCTTGATCGAAAACGCCAATCCATTCTCCCCGATTTCTCAGCTGCATTACCAATTTTATACTGAAAAAGATGCAATATTAAAGGAACTGGATATGGATCAAATTCAATGTATTGTAGGGAAAGGTTTTGTCCCATTTGGGCAGGCACAAAACCCAGGAATAAACGATTTTGCCGACGGAATAGACACCATGGAGTTCCTGAGTAATCTATCCGGAACCTAGTTGAACAATCAAGCCATATAAGGATTTGTTAAATAGGATGACAGGTTGACTGAAATTCAGTCATGTTTATTTATTTGCAATTGTTAGGCATAGAAATTGATCACTTTTTTAAAAAAAATCATATGAACATGAGGCAAACATTGACAGTAGTTCTTATCAGCGCAGCAACCTCTGTTGGAGCTATGTTTGGTTATGATTCATTTATTAGAAAGCCAAACCCCATTCAACAGAACATTTCAAAACTTCCTGCAAGCTATGCGGGGTTCTATGACAGTAATACTAATATTCCCGGACAACCGGTTGACTTCCAGCCTGCATCTCAGGCAGCGGTTCCTGCTGTAGTACATATTACAACTACAATAGGTAATTCCCAGGCTAGCAATAATCTTCCCAAAACAAGAAGGAGTCCTTTCAGCGACCTTTTTGGTGAAGATTTTTTTGAAGACTTTTTTGGAGGTCCACAAATGAGATCTGTTCCTCAGCGTGCAAGTGGATCAGGTGTTGTGATCAGCGAGGATGGATACATTGTAACAAATAACCACGTTATTGATGAAGCAAGTGAAATCAAGGTAACCCTCAATAATAAAAAACAATACACTGCCAAATTAATCGGCACAGATCCAAGCAGTGATTTGGCGTTGATTAAAATCGAAGAAAAGGGCTTGAATTTCTTGCTGTATGGAAACTCAGATAATGTAAAATTAGGACAGTGGGTTCTTGCAGTAGGTTATCCATTAAATCTTGAGACAACTGTAACTGCTGGAATAGTAAGTGCAAAAGCAAGATCTCTTGGATTAAATTCAAGAAAGAGCAACTCTCCTATTGAATCATTTATTCAAACAGATGCAGCTGTAAACCAAGGAAATTC
This sequence comes from Parafilimonas sp., assembly GCA_017856455.1. GTDB lineage: Bacteria > Bacteroidota > Bacteroidia > Chitinophagales > Chitinophagaceae > Pollutibacter. Next base: position 764 of record JAFMEZ010000086.1, on the reverse strand, counting down.
AGGAGGTGCACTTGTTAGCACTACAGGTGAATTGGTGGGTATCGTTTCTGCAATTGCTTCTCCAACTGGAGCATATGCAGGTTACTCTTATGCAATCCCGGTTAATATTGTAAAGAAAATTATTAATGATCTTTTGCAATATGGTACTGTACAAAGAGCTTACTTGGGTATCAGTTATTTACCTGAAACAGCACCAGAGTCTGAAAAAACAAAAAACAAATACAAAGAAGGTCAAGGTGTACTTGTGCTAGAAGTAGCAAAAGATGGTGCAATGGCTAGTTCTGGAATCCAGACCGGCGATTATATCACGAAAGTAAACGGTACAAAAGTTACAGGCGGAAGTGAGATGGTGGAGCAAATTGCGAGCTACAAACCAGGTGATAAAATCAATGTAACATACTTGAGAAATGGAAAGGAATTTACCACCAGCGTAACGCTCAAAAATAAAACCGGTACTTACGACATTGTAAAAAATACTGTTTCTGATAAACTCGGTGCAAGCTTACAAACACTTGACAAGAAAAAAGCAGCAGAGTATGGCGTAAAAGGAGGTGTTGTTGTAAGTAAAATCAGTACTGGCTTAATTGATGAACAGACAAGAATGAAAGATGGGTTTATTATATTGAAGGCGAATGGCACTGAGATTAAGACCACAGAGGAATTGACGAATATCCTATCAAAGTCGCCTAAGAAAATTCTTTTTGAAGGATTTTATCCGGGCTATGATGGGATGTATCAATACCCAATAGAGATTAATGAATAGA
>JAFMEZ010000085.1 GCA_017856455.1 Parafilimonas sp. | reverse complement strand
CAATTCATCGCAAGTGCTTCAATGAGTTTTGTTTTGACTCCACCTCCACTTAGAATAGGGTTAATAAAAATATCTGCTGCTTTTGTGTATTCCTCAATTCTTTCAATGAAACCAACATATGTAACGTTTTTAAATGCGGATAATGCATCTGTTAATTCTTTTGATAGTCCCTTTCCAGCAATGATAAGGTGATATTTAAAATCAGTTTTATCTAGATGAGGAAGAATATTTTGTATGATCGATTCAATGCCATCTTGATTTGGCTTATAACTAAGTAAGCCATTAAAAAAGATTAATTGCTTAGATGGCTCTATGAAATGTTTTTTACATATTTTTTCTTTTGCTTCTTTTTTGTCATTGGGCACATCGCTATTTTCAATGCCATATGGGCATATACTGATTATCGATTCATCTAAATTCATTGAATTAATCATCCAATCTCTATCCTCCTCAGTTATACATAGGATATGGTTTGCTTGCCGCAAAATCCATTTTTCATAAAATTTCAATATTGGCCACCACCATTTCCCAATTGATTTAAATCTTTGGTACTCTATATTGTGGGTATGTATGATGATTTTTAAATCAAGAAGTTCTCTTAGTAAGATCCCCATCCAACCTATATAGGGGTGCTCAATAATTAGCGTATTGATTTTATTGCGTTTTAAATGCCTGTATGTTTTAATTAGTCCTACTATATCAATATAGCTAAGCGGATTATTTGAAAAACATTTTTCAAGCGTGTATTTACCCTTTTTGTCTGAGTTGTTTTTAGTGCCAAATACAACTAGATCTGTTTGCTCTCCTAAATATTTTAAGAATGTTGCAATATACTTTTGTCCACCGGATTCGGCTGGGAGATATTTATATGAAACAATTGTTGCAATTTTTTTCAATGCCTTCCTTAATCAGATTTTCTAATACCTTTTATAAAAAATAAAATATTGCCTAATAACAATAGCCAAATGATACCGCTGGCTGCCATGGCAATTGGAACTCCCTTAGAATAAGCATCTGGTTTAAACTCAAATTTTATCTCATGTTTTCCTGCAGGGATGATGAGTCCTCTTAACACATAATTGGTTTTGTAAATAGACGATTCTTTCCCATCTATATATGCCTTCCAGCCTTTATTGTAGTATACTTCACTGAATACTGCAAATCTGTTGGCATTTGAAGTTGATTGATAATAAACTCTGTCATGATCATTTTTTACAAGCCAAATAGAATCTCCTGCAGATGATTTATTGATCGGCTGTTCCAATTTTGTTTCAATTAATGCAGTTGATTTGATCTTGAGTGAATCAAGATTCTTCATCAACTTTGCAGGATCTGATATTGTTATAACTGAGTCTACATACCAACATGCTCCAGCTGCACTTGGATTAACTTCATACCTAACCTGATTGTTTTGAGGATCCCTGAATATGATATATTTCGTATTGAGCATATCTAAAGTAGGACCGCAATTAGGAAAATTATACAACTGTTTTTCTATTAAATCTTGGTAAATGCTAAGTTTTGCTGCATGATATCCCCCAATATTCTGATGAAAAACACTTGGTGTAGCGTATCCATTGAATGCTGCATTTACTCCATTGGTTATATCAAATACACGGTAATAGCTTGTATCTTTTGAAATTTCAAGGTTGTATGGTGCTGGTGTGAAAGTTTGAGAATATTCTTCTTCCTCTTGGTAGTTTGATTCATTCAAATATTTTGAATCGATGCCAAATAAATCAATCAATGATGCGAGTCCAATGATGGCAAGCGACCAAATTGCACTCAGTTTGTTTTTCAAATGGAGCCATATTGCACCTGCTGCTATCAATACAAATATCAATGTCCTGATAAAATCACTCCAAAATAGTCCTCTTCGATCTTCCTGAAGTGCTTCTACAAATGATTTAGCTGATGGAAGAATTGCATTGCGTTGCTGTTCATTTGCAATTTCTCCAACCTGTTTAATCAAATTGACATCGTTCTCAGTTTTGAAATCTGATGTTATGTACACAATGAGTGCCAAAGCAAAAATTCCGGCAACAGTAACAAGTCCCTTTTTATATTTTGTAAATGCTTCTGATATTTTTCCATTGAACAATAGTTCTTGAGCGGCAATAACAGCACTCATCACAAAAATGAATGTTGGAATCACCAATATCATACTTGGTGCTCTAAATTTATTGAATAGGGGAAGGTTTTCCAGCAAAAAGACATTGAATCCTTCGAAATAGTGACCCCAACTGATCATGAATGCAATCAAAATTGCTGCGATCATCCACCACTTGTGTTTGTTTGGGATGAATGAGAGTCCAAGTATTGCCAAAAAACAGATTATTGCACCTGAGTATGGTGGACCAGCAGTGCCGGATGTGATTCCACCCCAATAGAATTGTAAAAATCCTTGCAATTGTTGCGCTAACTCCTGTGGCATTTGTTGCAAAGCTTCGATTGCTTTTGATTTATCCTCAGCAACTTCCAGATTACCTGTGCTTCCTCCATAAAGTCTCGGAAACATCATAACCAAAGGCTCAGATTTGAATATGCTATAGCTTAGGGCATAATCTTTATTGAGTCCGGTTTTATTGAAATTACTTTTTTCATCTGCCAGAACACTTCCCCCTCTGATTGACTCTTTGGTGTATTCATAAGTGGTCCCCAATAAAACTGCGTTGCTAGCTATGCCAAGGATTGCAGCAATAATTGCCAATCCAATTACCTTGAAAATATGTACGTATTCTTTCTGTTTGATCCATTGTACAAGATATCCGACGGACATGCAAAGGATGATGATGAAAGTATAGTAAGCGATTTGCGGGTGATTGACACTTACTAATAGCCCTGCAAACAATGCAGTAAGTGCAGTGCCTAATAAATATTTTTTTTCAAAGAGGACGATGATTGACCCAATCAAGGCTGGTATATATGCTATGGCCAACATTTTTGTATCATGTCCTACTGAAACGATTATGGGATTATATGTGGCAAATGCATAGGATAGTCCGCCTAATATTCCCAGGTAGGGATTGATCTTTAATATTTGGGTAAGTATGTAAAAACATATTGCTGCTAAAACAAAAAAATACAGAGGTTTTGGTAGTTCAAGTGTCAGTAAACTATATACATACCCAAGAGAAAATGGGTTAGGAGCATACATCGCAATTTGGTAACCTGGCATTCCGCTAAACATGCCGTTTGACCAGAGGGGGAGTTCGCCATTTTTCTCTTGATATTTACGCTGATCCTCATACATGGCTTTCCACTGAACATTATCTGACTGTTGGAGGACTTTCCCCTGCAGGGCTGGTTTGCAGAATACTGCTGCAACCACCACGAAACTGATCACAGCAATGATATGAGGGAGGAGCGATTTGAGATTGAATTTCTTCATTTTGAACGCTTTGTTGGCTATGACAAATGTAACGCGAAATGCCTCAAAACATGCATTTTTACACATGATTGAGAATACTAATATAACATTTATGTTATTTCATTAAATTGCATCATCCTTCCAATATCCTGATTAGAAAAGCCAGTGGTTAAATCTAAAAAAAATCATATGCGTTTTTCAAAAATTGCTGTTTCTGTACTTTCAATTGCATTTTTATTTTCTTGTTCTAAGGTTGAGTTGAATCCCACAGATTTATTGCTGGATATTGATGCTGCAGCAAATGCTGCAAACCAAGCTTCAAATGCTGAATATGTGCCAAATGAAATGTTGGTCAAATTTAAAATGGGAACAACACAGAGTGCTAGGGCGAAAGTTGTCGGACTTTTAAATGCAAGTATTAAGGAACACATTCATACAGCTGCAATGAAGCATTTTGGAGATGATCAAGGTGTTTTACT
>JAFMEZ010000036.1 GCA_017856455.1 Parafilimonas sp. | reverse complement strand
AACTGAGAATTTCCCCCAATTCTCATGTGTTTTCCTCTTAATCTTAAGTTATTGAAAATCAGATGATAAGAATACATTCTATTTAAGTTGGTTTTATAAATTGCTTTTTGTTGCTAGTTAATGGGTCAATGATTTTTAAATAACTGATTGCAATTCACCGTATTTTCTGCAACTAGATAATTTGGTGAATTTGCTCTATGTGGCTATTCGTAATTGCTCTAACATTGCAGAAGAATAAATCAGTAATTATGTCAGAACCAATCAAAGTAATTATCGCAGATGACCACGTATTATTTCGTGCGGGTGTTAAAACTGCAATGAGTATACATAAGGATGTTAAGGTTATTGGTGAAGCTGATAATGGAATGCAACTGCTTTCAATTCTAAAACATGTTCAGCCTGATGTAATCCTTTTGGATATTCAAATGCCGATCATGGATGGAATCGCTACTTTACCTGAGATAAAAAGCAACTACCCTGATATTAAAGTGATCATGCTAACCATGCACAATGATCATTCTATGATTACCAAGTTGATGGAGCTGGGTGCAAATTCATATTTGACGAAGAATTCTGACTCTGAAATCATCTATCAGGCTATCAAGACTGTTTTTGAACAGGAGTTTTATTTTAATCAACTTACCAATAAGGCATTGATTGATGGTTTACGATTAAAGCGTCAGGCTGAAGCAAACCTACCTGTTGATGCAAAACTGAGTGATAAAGAAATTACTGTACTTCGATTGATATGTGAAGAAAAGAGCACCAAAGAAATTGCAGATGAGGTAGAATTGAGTCCGCGTACCGTTGAAGCCATCCGTGATAAATTAAAGGTGAAGACTGGCGCCAAATCACTTGCCGGATTGGTGATGTATGCTGTTAAATCTGGTATTATTGAGAGTCGACCTGTATCCAACTAATTGTCAACTATTTCTGCTCGGGATTGTTTAATCAGTATGAACAAACCCGAGGTTTCTATTTTCTGGTTCCGTCGCGATTTACGCCTAAACGATAATCATGGTCTGTTCCAGGCATTGAGTGCAGGAATTCCAGTCCTTCCCATATTCATTTTCGATCCAAATATTTTAGACAGGCTCGAAAAGCCATATCAAATCAGGGTTCAGTTCATTCATCAGTCACTTCAGGCAATCGATGAAAAATTAAAACAACATGGTGCTGGTTTAAAAATCATCTTCGATACACCGGTAAATGCATTCAGGAAACTCCTCAATGACTACAATGTAAAAAAGGTTTTTACCAACAGAGACTATGAAAAATATGCTATTGAGAGGGATCGTTCTGTGCATGAAATGCTTCAGTCAAATGGAGTGGCATTTAATGATTATAAAGACCAAGTGATATTTGAAAAATTAGAAGTTTCTAAAGATGATGGAAGTCCTTATACTGTTTTCACACCTTATTCCAGGAAATGGAAATACAACCTTTCTTTAAATCCAATTCAACATTTTCCATCAGAAAAACTTGTTTCTAATTTTCTAAAAATTTCTTCCGACTCATTCATTTCATTGTCTGATATCGGATTTGCATCGAAACAAATTGAGTTTCCCTCTGCATTGTTTCCAATAGACATCATTAAAAAATATACACAACAACGCGATTACCCTTCAATCAATGGCACATCTAAGTTAGGTGTACACTTGAGATTCGGTACGATCAGTGTTCGCGAACTAGCTGCTAAGGCATCTGGCCTGAATGAAACTTTCTTAAATGAATTGATTTGGAGAGATTTTTATCAATCCATCTTGTCCAATTTCCCTCACGTCTCTGATGGATATTCATTCAAAAGAGATTATGATAATATACAATGGAGAAACAACGAAGCTGAATTTGAAAAATGGTGCAAAGGACAAACCGGATATCCAATAGTTGATGCAGGCATGCGTGAATTGGAACAAACCGGTTTTATGCACAATCGTGTGAGGATGATTGTGGCAAGTTTTCTGACAAAACATCTATTGATCGATTGGAGATGGGGTGAAGCATGGTTTGCTGCAAAACTGCTTGATCATGATTTTGCTGCAAACAATGGGGGATGGCAGTGGGCAGCAGGATCAGGCTGTGATGCTGCGCCTTATTTTAGAGTGTTTAATCCCTATTTGCAAACAGAAAAGTTCGATAAGGAAGGTAAATACATCAGAAAATGGGTTCCAGAGTTTGATTCATTGGAATATGCCAGACCAATGGTTGAGCATGATTTTGCAAGAAAACGCTGCCTCGACAACTATGCAAAGTATCTTTCAAAAGATTAAATGATACTTTTGCAGGGATATGTTGAGTAAGATCGACTGGTATATCCTCAAAAATTTTCTCAGGACATTCTTTTTTTCAGTCCTGCTGCTCACACTAATCAGCACCATTGTTGATATTTCAGAGCATACAGATGATTTTGTAAAATCCGGACTCACATCCAAGCAAATTTTTTTGGGCTATTATATTGGATTCATTCCACATATCATAGCATTATTATTTCCTTTATTTGTTTTTATCTCTGTAATATTCTTTACTTCAAAAATGGCAAACAGGTCTGAGTTTATTCCTGTTTTATCTTCTGGAATTAGCTTGAACAGACTGATGCGACCATATTGGATTGGTGGGATTTTCTTATCTCTTTTACTGTTAGTTTCCAATGCGTTTATCATTCCAAGAGCAAATACCATCCGTACAACGTTTGAAGTAAAGTATATGCCGAATTTACTTTCTAGTCAGTCGGGAACTGGAGTGTACATGCGCATAGATTCATTTACCTACGTTGGAATGAGGTATTATGATACTACTGCAAAAATGGGGGGCACATTTTTCCTGGAAACAGTAAAAGGAAATAATGTTGTGTACAACTTAAGAGCAGATAATATTTCTTGGGATACAACAAAGAAAAAATGGAAACTGAATGGTGTGGTGGAACGTGAAATCAATGGATTGGATGAAAAAGTCACTTTTAATTTCGAAGCTTACAGAAAGTTTCCTTTTGAGCCAGTGGATTTATACTTTGATCGTTTCACGCAAACCAGAATGACATCTCCAGAACTACTTAGGAGAATAAAAAAAGAACGTTTAAGGGGATCAGAAACCATCAAAGAACTTGAAATGGAGAATGCGCATCGGGTTGCAACTCCTTTCTCAGTATTGGTGCTAACGCTGATCGGAGCCTTGATTTCATTTAGAAAAATCAGGGGAGGGAGTGGTATTCATCTCGCGATTGGTTTGATGATCTGTGCCATATTCATCTTGTTTGATCGTTTTTCAACGATTTTTTCAACAAAGGGCGACCTGAACCCATATCTGGCAGCCTGGATTCCTAATATTGTCTTTGGTTACATCGCCTGGCGGATATATGTTAAAGCCCCTAAATAATACAAGTTTTTTTCTTTTTTCATAAGGTGACTCAACTGCTTTGCGTTAACTTTACGGCTCCAAAAAATAAGCGTAACCCTCATACTATTTCCTATGGATTTGATTAAGGAAAGATTCAAGCAGAAAGCGGATCAAGTAGGTGCTGAAATAAAGCAAATGCTTAAAGAACATGGTAATAAAGTGATTGGTGAAGTCACTCTTTCTCAGATCTATCAGGGAATGCGTGGTATCACAGGACTTGTTACAGAAACTTCTCTGTTAGATGCCAACGAAGGGATACGTTTCAGGGGTTACTCAATTCCTGAACTCAAAGATAAGCTTCCCAAAGCCCCAGGCGGGGATGAACCTTTGCCTGAAGCACTCTTTCATTTGATGCTGTTGGGTGAGCTCCCTTCACAAGAAGAAGCTGATGTAATTACTGCCACATTACAGAGAAGATCTCATGTGCCTAACTATGTTTTCGATACAATTGAAGCTTTGCCTGTATCATCACATCCTATGACAATGTTTGTTGTTGGGATCATGGCACTTCAAAACGGAAGCCAATTTGCAAAATCATACGCTGCGGGGATGAGTAAAAAGGATTATTGGGATGTTACTTTCGACGATTCACTGGATTTGATTGCCAGACTTCCTCGTATTGCTGCATATATATACAGAAGAAAATATAGAAACGGCGAGCATATTGAACCAAACGGATTGCTGGATTGGGCAGGAAATTTTGCTCATATGATGGGCTATGAAGCAGAGGGTTTTAAAGAGCTTATGCGCCTATACATGACGATACATGCAGATCATGAAGGAGGCAATGTTTCTGCGCATACAACTCATCTTGTTGGATCAGCTTTGAGTGATCCTTTCTTGAGTTTTGCTGCTGGAATGAATGGTTTAGCAGGGCCATTACACGGACTTGCAAATCAGGAAGTTATAAAATGGATTTTTGAAATGAGAGAGGCGCTAGGCGTTGATCTTCCTACCAAAGATCAGATCGCCGAATATGTAAAGAAAACCTTGTCTGAAGGGAAAGTTGTTCCAGGTTATGGACACGCAGTTTTGAGAAAAACCGACCCAAGATTTACTGCACAAATGGAATTTGGTAAAAAACATATGCCGGAAGATCCACTTGTCCAGACTGTTTGGAGAATTTACGAAACAGTTCCAGAAATACTAAACGGACTCGGTAAAGTGAAGAATCCATGGCCAAATGTCGATGCACATAGTGGTGCCTTACTGGTGCATTATGGAATGGTTGAATATGAATTTTACACAGTGCTTTTTGGTGTCAGCCGAGCATTGGGCGTTTTAGCTAGTCTCTGTTGGGATAGGGCATTAGCAATGCCATTAGAAAGACCAAAATCTGTTACTACTAGCTTAGTAAATGAATGGTTGGCCGGTAAAGACAATATTTGGGGAGACTAATTGACCCTAATATTATAAGTCTAGAAATGACTCATTGATATATTTCACCAATGAAAGCGAGTTTTTGAGTCCTAGTTTCTTTAATATCCTAGCACGATGCGTTTCAACAGTTCTAGGGGATAAGAATAATGTTTCTGCAATTTCTTTATTGGTAGAACCATTTTTTATCAATCTTATGATCTCAATTTCTCTTTCAGTTAGTTTACTAAGTTTATTGTCTTCCTCTTCAACTAGCAATTGATTGGTAATGTTACGCTGAATCTCTGCACAAATGTATTTTTCACCTTTCATGACAGATCTAATGGCGTCATACATCTCTAGCTTTGAGGAGTTTTTGGTCACATAGCCCATAGCACCATTACGAATCATCTTTTTAGCAAATGATGGTTGGTTGTGCATGGAAACACCAATGATTTTTGCACCGGGTGCAAGCTTTTTAATCATGGTCGTTGCCTCAATGCCCGAAAATGGGTTGATGTTGATATCAAGTATGGCAACATCCGGACGAACATCAGTTATTTCGTCGATCATTGTTTTGGTATTGTCATATACCTTAACTACTTCAAATTCAGGATCTAAATTAATTAGGGTGGCCCAGGTTTCAGCAATTAAAAGATGGTCATCAGCAATTATGATCCTTATTTTTTTGGTCATTTTAAGCCTATTTGTTCATAGAATATTTGATGATTTTCAAAAGGATCTAGGATTGAAAGGGTTTAGGTGTCTAAAGTTAAAAAAACCATACTATTCTAAGGTTATTTTTGAGCTTATTAAGTATTTATACTTAAGGTTTTTAGAGGTAATATGGGACTAGATTCCTCTTCTTTTGCATTCTTCCTTAATTAGAGACAATTCTCTGTTTGTTTGTCCCGCTACAGAGCTGTTTTCTTGAGCCCTTCTCATCAGGTAAGGAACAACCTCTTCAATAGGTCCAAATGGCAAATACTTAGAAACTTTTAATCCTGAATCAGCTAGATTAAAAGTGAGATGATCGCTCATGCCATACAATTGAGAGAAATGCAATTCAGCTTTATTATTTGACAAATCCGATTGTTTTGAACGTTCAACTGCAAGGTATGTGCTGTCTTCGTTATGCGATGCTACAATTAATGAGGCGTTTGGCTGATCTAAAATAAACTTGATTGCATGGTTATAATCTTCGTCAACCCGCTGTTTATTGATGTGGATGGGTGATAAATATCCAAGTTTTTCAGCCCTGTCTCTTTCTTTCTCCATATATGCCCCACGAACAATCTTAACGGCGAATGTGTATGAATGATCAAGACTTTCTTGGTGTGATGCATGCATAAATTCAATACGGTCGTGTCTGTAAAATTGTATGGTATTATAAACAACTGATTTATGCTTATTGAATTTTTTAGACATCATCAGTGCGATATAATCAATGGGATCTTGTATCCATGTTTCTTCTGCATCGATCATGATGCCTACACCAACCTCATCAGCTGTTTGGCATATTTTTTCTGTTCTTTTGATTAGCGACTCCCATGAGTTCAATTCAGCGTTATTTAAAGACTGAATTTTTTGATTCATTCTATGTTCAGAAACAAATTCAAATTTATCGTAACTGTTTAAGTTTAGCTTCTCCAATAGTGAAGTCGAACCTAGTCCGGTTAATTTTACACTTATAAAAGGAGCATTTTTTTTCGTAGATGCAAATCGAATGACTTTAATGAATTCTTTCAGTGCGTGATCATATTTAGGGTCATCGTATTCGCCTCCTTCAACACCATAATCTAATATTACATCTACATGCTGATTGTTGAGCATATTAATTACTGCAGATGACTCTTCTAATGATTGACCCCCAACAAATTGTTCAAAAAGTGTTTTTCTGATTAGTCCCTTAATTGGTAATCGCATTTTTAGCGCAATCGGTGTGAGTTTAGTACCGAGCTTTACCAATCCATTGTATTGCATTAAACCAAAAAGAAATCGAGCTTTCTTTAACTGTTCATTAGACTTATAAGCGAAAGCTTTTTCAGTATTATTGAAATTCAACATCCTCTTGTCATTTATTTCAGTGTTACCAGTTGAGCACTAATACATTATTTTTTCTTTCCGTGTCAGCCATTCTTTGCAATGGATCAATTTCTAATTTTTTTAAATCAATCAATTTTCGGTCAATTGAAATGGTATAATATGAATGTGTCCATTTCCATGGTTCTCCAACGGTTCTTTTAACAGATGGATTTTCATTTTGTTTTGAGCCGAACATGAGGTATTGGGGGATATATGCCATTTCTTTAGTGCCATCTTTGAATGTAAGTTCAACATCCAGAGGCATTGGCATGGTTCCATTATTCTTGAACCTAATTTGCATTTTACCTCCTGCTTCCCATAAACTGTCAACGGCATAGTCTATGGTTTTGGTTGTATTTACATAGAAGTCTTTATACCAATCCAATTGTATGCCACTTGACTTTTCGGCAATCCGAATAAAATCATTTACATCTGGATGTTTGAATTTCCATGTATTATAATATTTTAAAAGTATACTGTCTCTCACATTTGCCCCTACGATATACCCCAATTGTTCAAGAAATACTTCACCTTTTGAATATGCGCTAATACTATAAGCAGCATTGCTGCTAAAGTGATCTGAGTGTGTTGTCAACGGTTCGTTGTAATTCGTTTTTGAAAGGGCAATAACTGCATCAAATGCTGACTTGTGAGGAAGACTGTCTTTATTATTGTCAAGGTAATTATTGACGTTTGCTTCTGCCCAACTTGTAAAACCTTCATCCATCCAAGAATAAAGCGACTCATTGGTGCCAAGAATCATTTGGTACCAGCTATGCATCCACTCATGTATTACAACACCTTTGCCAGCACCTTTTAAAAGTGTGGCCATTGGGTATTCCATCCCCCCATCTCCACCTTGAATGAATGAGTATTGCTTATAAGGATATTCGCCATAATGATTATCCATGTATGGAATAGCCCTTGCAGCAAAATTTAAAACACTGTCCCATTCCATTTTATAATTGTTGATGAAATCAGATTTAGTCATTCTCTCTTTCATTCTTGCAGGCATGGCATCATACTGTTTGCCTAATAGCGTACTATTTATTTTATAAAATGAATGCAATACCAATCCTTTTCTAACCTGCATTGAATTGTGGATATATTCAGGATCTGCAGCCCAAACGAAATCATGCACATTTGGTGCTTTAAATTTCCAAGTAAGTAATTTCTCTTTACTCGATTTAAATGGGAGAGAAGGCGATTGATATCCATGCCCAATTTCTTGAGCATTTTGAAGATACCCTGTTGCAGCAATGGTATATGAGCTGTCAATTTTTATGTTCACTTCAAAATCACCCCAAACTCCATAAAATTCTCTGGCAACATAAGGCGTAGGGTGCCAACCACTTTTATCGTATTCACATAGTTTGGGATACCATTGTGCCATGCTGAATCTTACGCCCTCAGCATTGTCTCTTCCGCTTCTTCTTACCTGAAGAGGTACTTGTGCTTCAAAATCAAGTTCAATGATTGATTTAGATTTTGGTAATATTGGTTTTGATAATTCAACTTTGAGAATGGTCTCATATTCAGTTGTTTTTTGAATTATACCATTTACTTTAAGATTGCTAACTTTTTGGTATCCGATTTCATCAGGTTTCAAATTTGAAATCCTGTCTTTGACACGCTGATCCCAATCTGGGCGACCAGTTACGCTTTTTTTACCGAGATGTTGACTCCTCTCGTCCATCATACTGCCTGGCTGAAATGCATTCCAATAAAGATGGTAGTACAATACTTTTAGCGTATCATATGAGTTGTTTGTATACTCTAGTCTTTGCTTACCAGTGAACTTATTATTGCCTGCGTCGACATTAACGTCCATCTTATAATTTACCTGCTGTTGCCATCTGTCTGATTGACAGAACGCAAGTGCATTGATGCTGATAGCAAATAAAGTCAGATATAATTTCATGATTTAAGATTATTTCTTTTGATAAACTCTTACATAATCAACTTCCATTCTTCTTGGCCAAATATCTGTTGCCACACCTTTTTGTCCGCCCCAATTTCCACCAACTGCTAAATTTAATAATAGGTAGCATTTGTTGGCAAATGGCCAAACATCATAACCGGTTTTTTCATTCTTAAAACTGTAATAGTAATTATCATCTATTCCAATTCTTATGCTATCATTGTTCCATTCAAGTTGATAGCGGTGGAAGGTTGTTGAGCAATCTGGAACACTTACTTTATTTGTTTTTTGTGTACCAATGATGTGGTTGTATTTTTTTGTGTGGACTGATGCGTGAACAACACCTTGATCATAACCCACATGCTCCATGATATCTATTTCGCCATCATCGGGCCAATTAAAAGGTTTTGTATTGGCTAACATCCAAATTGCAGGCCATGTTCCTAGTCCGGATGGCAGTTTTGCACTTACTTCAATTTTACCACTAGACCATGTTGCAATATCCCTTGTAACAAGGCGAGCTGAAGTATATTCTTTCCCTTCAAATGGCTCACGGTGTGCTTCGATGATAAGCTTACCATTTTCCACTCTTGCATTCTCCTTTCTCGCTTTTGTATAATATTGTAATTCATTATTTCCCCATCCATTTCCTCCTATATCATAACCCCATTTTGAGCTGTCTGGGAGTCCGGATGTATTGAATTCATCACTCCAAGCTAATTTCCATTGAGATCTGGAGGCGAAAGGAATTGCAACTAAAAAAAGGCATGTCATCACTAAGGCGTGAGACAATTTGGCGATCGTTGTTTTCATTCCCGAAAGTAATCATTTTCTGTTTTTGGCTATTATGTTTTTGAATATTACCTTTGCAGTATGTTTTTATCATTAAACAGTCATCATCATCATATCTCTCCGAAAGGGTGAGCCATGTTGGTATGTATATTATACAGGCTTGCCTTTGGTAAGCCTTTTTTATTTTAAATGAGTAAGCAATGAAAAACGAAAACGTATTGAAAATAGCAATTCAGAAATCAGGAAGATTATCTGATGACTCAATACATCTTTTAAAAGAATGCGGGATTGATTTACGCAATGTTAAAGACAGGCTTAGAACCGTCTCCGAAAACTTCCCCATTGAAGTATTTTTCTTGAGGGATGACGATATTCCAGAATATGTTGAAGATGGTGTTGCAGATTTAGGAATCGTCGGACAAAATGTACTGGCAGAGAAAAATAGAAATATTGAGACTGTCGAAGCATTAGGATTCGGGAAATGCAGACTTTCAATAGCATTGCCTAAGGCAGTGAAATATGAGGGTGCAAAATCTCTGGAAGGAAAAAGAATTGCAACCAGTTATCCTGGTATTGTAGGAGCATACCTTAAAAAGAATAATATTAAGGCCACTGTGCATGAAATCAGTGGATCAGTTGAAATTGCACCTGGTATAGGGTTATCAGACGTAATTGTTGATTTGGTAAGTAGTGGAGGTACTTTATTCATGAACGGATTGCAAGAAGCAGAGGTTATCTTGGATTCACAAGCTGTTTTGGTTTCTAACAAAAATCTAACGGCGACTCAAAAAGAGACACTTGATAAATTGTTGTTTAGAATAAGAGCAGTAAAAAAAGCTAAAAAAAGCAAGTATGTGTTGATGAACGCGCCGAATGATAAACTGCAAGAAATTATATCTCTTTTGCCTGGCATGAAAAGTCCATCTGTTCTACCACTTGCAGAATCAGGATGGAGTAGTGTTCATAGTGTTTTGAGTGAAGATGAATTCTGGGATAATATTGAAAAACTCAAAGCAGCTGGGGCTGAAGGCATTTTAGTAGTTCCAATTGAAAAAATGATTTTATAAAGATGAGAATCATTCAAGAACCCTCGATCCAGGAATGGGATCTGTTAATTAAACGTCCTGCTATAGACCAAATTCCCTTGCGTAAAGCAGTGGGTAAAATATTAGAACAGGTTAAAAAGAAGGGCGACTTAGCAGTAAAGTCATTTTCTAAAAAATACGATGGCGTTTCTGTTAGAAAACTTCTAGTATCTGAAAAAGAAATAAAAGATGCTGAGAGGAAAATTCCAGTAGAATTGCAGCAGGCCATTTTACGCGCACATCAAAACATAACCAAATTTCACAGTCAGCAAATTGAAGTAACCAAAAAAATTGAAACAAGTGAGGGTGTTTATTGTTGGAGAAAATCTGTACCGCTTGAACGTGTTGGTTTTTACATACCAGGAGGTTCTGCGCCATTATTTTCTACAGTTTTGATGTTGGGTGTACCTGCACAAATTGCGGGATGTAAAGAAATTGTTTTAACCACTCCTGTTAGTGCAGATGGACAAATACATCCTGCGATATTATATGCAGCAAGTTTGGTGGGGATAAAGCAAATATATAAAGCCGGAGGTGCACAAGCGATTGGTGCTATGGCCTATGGTACATCTTCCATTAAAAGAGTAGATAAAATATTCGGACCCGGAAATCAATATGTAACTGCTGCAAAACAATTGATACAACTCGACGGTGTCGCAATTGATATGCCAGCTGGTCCGAGTGAAGTTTGTATCATAGCAGACGATACGGCTATACCTTCTTTTATTGCTGCTGATTTATTAGCACAGGCTGAACATGGTCCTGATTCTCAAGTTATGCTTGTTTCAAATAGTATGCAGATCATTGAAGCATCTTTGAAAGAAGTGGGTCAACAGCTTGAAAAATTGGGAAGGAAATCAATTGCTGAAAAAGCTTTGGAAAACAGTAAAGCGATTTTCATCAGCGATGAAAATAAAATGGTTGAATTTGTCAATCAATATGCACCAGAACATTTAATCATTGCATCAGATGAACCACAAAAGTTTGTGGATGGCATTATGCATGCAGGTTCAGTTTTTATTGGAAATTACACACCAGAAAGTGCAGGTGATTATGCAAGCGGCACTAATCATACTCTACCTACAAATGGTTTTGCAAGAGCTTACAGTGGTGTAAGTGTTGATAGTTTTGTAAAGAAAATTACTTATCAGCAAATCAGTAAAAATGGTATTTCAAAACTAGGTACTACCATTATTGTAATGGCTGAAGCAGAAGGTTTACAGGCACACGCTAATGCAGTTAAAATCCGATTAAATAATTTTTAGCAATGTTTAATATAGAATCACTTGTAAGAAACAATATCAAAAAGTTAAGTCCTTATTCATCTGCAAGAGATGAGTTTTCAGGTAAGGCTTCTGTTTATCTTGACGCCAATGAAAATGCTTTGGGGTCACCTCTCCTCAAATGGTACAATCGTTATCCTGATCCCATGCAATGGAAGTTGAAAGAAAAGATTGCTTTCATTAAAAAAGTTTCTGTTGATCAGATATTTCTGGGAAATGGAAGTGATGAACCAATTGATACATTGATGAGATGTTTTTGTGAACCCGGACTCGATGAGATAATCATTATGCCTCCTACATATGGGATGTATGAAGTAAATGCCAGCATCAATAATATCGCTATTAAGAAAGTCCCACTTACTTCTCAATTCCAGATAGATCTCGAGCAATTGGAGTCGGCCATACAGCCTAATACTAAAATTATTTGGATATGTTCTCCAAACAATCCAACTGCAAATAGTATTGATCGGCAATCCATTGAAATGGTATTAAATAATTTTGATGGTTTGGTTGTGGTAGATGAAGCATATATAAACTTTTCTCGTCAGCAATCCTTTGTTTCAGATTTAGCCGACTATCCTAACCTTGTTGTATTGCAAACATTGAGTAAAGCATGGGGATTGGCAGGATTGAGGATAGGTATGGCATTTGCTTCAAAAGAAATTGTTGGCTATATGAACAAGGTAAAAGCTCCCTATAATTTAAGTGAACCGGTACAGGAACTTGCGATGAAAGCCTTGGAAGAAGTTGGTCAGGTAAATGATATGATCAAAGAGCTGGTGAGCATGCGAACTGAACTGGAAGATGATCTCACACAAATAGATGAAGTTGTAAAAGTTTATCCATCTGATGCCAATTTTTTATTGGTTAAATTCAAGCATTCTATAGAAATGTACAACCATTTACTTGCAAATGAAATCGTTGTGCGTGATAGAAGCAATGTGCAGTATTGTGAAGGATGTCTTCGTGTAACTGTTGGTACACAAGAAGAAAATAATGCGTTGATTTCAGCAATTAAAACATTTAAGCTCAAATGAAAAAAGTATTATTCATCGATCGGGATGGCACATTAATCAAAGAGGCGCCTCCAACATTTCAAATTGACCATTTTGAAAAATTGGTTTTCTACCCTTATGTGTTTCAGTATTTATCTCGTATTGCTAATGAGTTTGATTTTGAGTTAACGATGGTGTCGAATCAAGATGGATTGGGAACTGATTCTTTTCCTTCAGCACATTTTGAGCCTGTGCACCAACATATCATGAGAACATTGGAGGGAGAGGGGATCAAATTTGATGAAGTTTTTATTGACCCAAGTATGCCTCATGAAAATTCGTATTCAAGAAAACCCGGACTGGGAATGTTGGGTAAGTATATCAACAATGATAAGTATGACCTGGAAAATTCTTTTGTTATAGGCGACCGTAAAACAGATATCGAACTGGCAAAAAACCTTGGAGCAAAATGTATTTTTATCAATAATGAGGATGGAGCTGGATCAGTCAATATTCATGAACTAGAGGGTGACTTGCAAAATTGTATTGCATTAGCTACAAATGGTTGGAAGGAAATATATGCATATCTAAAAAACGGATTGAGAATTGTTGAGCATGTGCGTAATACCAATGAAACGAAAATCAGTATCAACGCCAATTTTGATGGAACAGGAAAATCAAGTATCCAAACAGGATTGGGATTTTTTGATCATATGCTTGATCAAATTGCGCGCCACGGAAAAATTGATTTGAGCGTTAAAGTACAGGGAGATTTGCATATTGATGAACATCATACCATAGAAGATACAGGAATAGCATTGGGTGAAGCTTTTGCAAAAGGATTAAGTGATAAACGCGGAATGGAAAGATATGGTTTTGCGCTTCCAATGGATGAGGCGGAAGCTAAGGTTTTGATTGATTTTGGAGGAAGAAATTGGTTGGTATGGGATGCTGATTTCAAAAGAGAAAAGATAGGGGATATGCCAACAGAAATGTTCTTTCATTTCTTTAAATCATTTTCTGATGCTGCAAAATGCAATCTAAATATTGAATGTAAGGGTGAAAATGAACATCATAAAATAGAAGCCATTTTCAAAGCATTTGCAAAGGCGATCAGAATGGCCATCAAAAAAGATCCCTTTCAAGATGCACTGCCATCAACAAAGGGGGTACTTTAACTACTTGGTTAGCGATTGAAGGATATCATACTTTGTAATAATATGCAAATTGCCTCCTTCATCTTTTGACAAAACTGCACCATTATCTTTTGTAATCAGACTGCTGATTTTTTCAATCGGGGAATTGAATTCTACCAAGGGGTATTTTTTTTCGATTACAGAATGTATGCTTGCATTTTTTATTGCTGCATCTTGAAAAATTTTCTGGAAGAGTCCGTTTTCACTGATTGAACCTATCATTTCATCATTATGCATGACAGGGATGTGCTCAATTTCATATTTACGCATCAAATCAACCGCATCAGAAACTATTTGCGTTGATTGCACTGTTATTAGTTTTTGTTTCGATCCGCGTGATGAAATAATATCCCTAAATGTTTTTACTTCAAGAAATCCTCTTTCCATCATCCACTGATCGTTGTATATTTTCCCTACGTACCTACTGCCATGATCATGAAATATACATACAACCAAATCATCTTTTTTGAGTTGATCTTTTAGTTGCATTAATCCCTGTAAACAGCTTCCAGCACTATATCCACAGAATAGACCCTCTTCTTTTGCAATTCTTCTTGCCATGATGGCGCCATCTTTGTCGGTAACTTGCTCAAAGTGATCAATAACTGACATGTCATAATTTTCTGGAACAAAATCCTCACCAAATCCTTCAGATATGTATGGGTAGACTTCTTTCATGTCTTTTTCACCCGTATTAAAATACTTTGTGAGCAATGAACCGTAAACATCAATGGCCCATATTTTAATATTTGGATTTTTTTCTTTCAAATACATTGCAGTACCAGTTACAGTTCCACCAGTACCTGCAGTGCAAACCAGATGAGTGATTTTGCCATCGGTTTGTTCCCAAAGCTCAGGACCAGTACTTTCATAGTGTGCTAGTCTATTTGCAAGATTATCATATTGATTTGCTAAAAATGAATTAGGAATCTCTTTAGAGAGTCGGCGTGCTACAGAGTAATAGCTCCTTGGATCTTCTGGTTCAACATTTGTTGGGCAAACAATTACCTCTGCACCTACTGCTTTTAATATGTCTACTTTTTCTTTCGACTGTTTATCGGTTGTAGTAAATATGCATTTATATCCTTTTACAATTGCTGCAAGTGCGAGTCCCATGCCTGTATTACCAGAAGTGCACTCAATGATTGTTCCTCCAGGTTTTAATTTTCCCTCTTTTTCTGCGACTTCAACCATTTTCAATGCCATACGGTCTTTTATAGAATTACCTGGATTGAAATAATCCACTTTTGCAAGAACATTGCAAGGAAGTGATTTTGTTATTTTATTCAATTGGATTAGTGGAGTATTACCAATTGTTTCAAGAATATTTTTTTTGATGTTCATGCTGGAAAAGTATAATGTAAAACTAAGATTTTTTATCTACCTGAATTCATGTGCATAATTGATTTGCATCATTGTAATATGGATGTTGTAAAGCTGAAAGTATAATTTCTCTTTTTATTCAACTATATCTCGGTAGCTCATAGTTCAAACAAGTGCATGATGATAGATTGCCCTGATAATTTTCTATTCATTAACAAAAAACGATGGGTTATGTATCATCTAACAAAAAACAACAAAGCAAAATGCACATTACTGCATTCGTTGCTTTACACGATGCTCTTATTGTTGATTCAGGTAAACGGATTCTCGCAAAAAGGAGCGCCAAAGGTAAACATTGATCAAGGGGATAATGGTCAATCAAATATGCCAAATAACCCTGTCGCTTGGGTGAATGGAAATTTGAATACAACCAAAACCCATTATATCGAAGGGCAGTCAATTCCTTATCGGATAACATTAGACAATATACCATTAGGTGTACCTATAACTGTCAGAATTGGATTTGATCTGAGGAACTCAGGTCATTTTGCAATTGACTACCTAACATCAGATACATTTACTTCTAAGCATGGAGTGTTCTATAAACATCCGCCTGAGAAAGTAATTGAGGAATTAGGGATACCTGTGCCAATTGTTGTTACAACGTATGCACCTCTGCCTGATCCTGGGAATAAAAATTCTCCTTCAGGATGGGCTGATCAACCACAGGCAAGTTTCAATTTGGTAAAAGCTGAAGGAAATGCAAACATGTCTTTGAAGAACGCAATTTTTCAATCTAATCCTGTTTGGGTTTCAGGTAAAAGTCCAGATTTTTCTGAGTTGAATGCAACATTTGAGGCACAGATGGATGTAACCATTGTTGCCTCTGCGCTACCTGTGATCATTGGCTTTGGTGGTCACATTGCAAGCAGATTTGATTGGGGAACGCTACCAAATGGGCAGGCCAGATCTGCAGGTGGCATCAGCGGCTCGCCATATCACATGAGAGTTATACAGCTGGATTATGAAGGGAGTATCGTCTCTGTTGGTAATCAAGATCGATCCTTACAAGTGGCAGCACCAGAGTGTAATAATTTAGCAGTATTGATAACCAATCAGCAAAACCTTCAATGTTTTGGTATTGGATCTGGTTCAGTTACCCTCTCTTCTTCTGGTGGTACTGCTGGTTATCAATTCAGCATTGATAGTGGAAAGACCTATCAATTTTCTAATATCTTTTCTGGATTGGCAGCAGGTACTTATCAGTTCACCGTTCGAGATACCATTGGTTGTACAAATACTGTATCAACTACTATTACTGAACCTCCATTATTGGTTTCAAATGGAAGTGTAACCAACCTTTCATGTTATGGAGATACTACTGGCACAATTGATCTTTCAGTTTCTGGCGGAACGCCTGGATATAGCTATCTATGGTCGAATGGTGCAACTACACAAGACCTGAATGGTTTAAGTGCTGGAGTATATACTGTTCTCATCACTGACAATTCACAATGTGAAGTCAGAGACACTTTTGAAATCACTCAACCTTCATCTGCGATTCTTTCATCTGG
>JAFMEZ010000084.1 GCA_017856455.1 Parafilimonas sp. | reverse complement strand
GATAACAAAATTGATTTCCAGGAATTCATGATTGTTCCAACAGGTGCTTCTACTTTTAGTGAAGGTTTGCGTTGGGGTGTTGAAATTTTCCATCAATTAAAAAATGTATTGAAGAAGAAGGGATACAGCACGAATGTGGGTGATGAAGGTGGATTTGCACCAGATATTCAAAGCAATGAAGAAGCCATTGAAACTGTATTGCAAGCGATTGAGGCTGCAGGATACAAAGCTGGTTCTCAAATTAATATTGCTATGGATGCAGCCAGCACTGAGATGTATGATGAAAAAACAAAATCTTACAAATTCTATAAGAGCTCTGGAAAAGTAATCAGCAGTGATGAGATGGTTGCTTACTGGACTGAGTGGGTAAATAAATATCCTATCATCTCTATTGAAGATGGAATGGCAGAAGATGATTGGGATGGATGGAAAAAACTTACAGATGCTATCGGAGACAGATGCCAGTTGGTTGGAGATGATTTATTTGTTACCAATGTTGTTCGTTTGCAGGAAGGAATCGATAAAGGCATTGCAAACAGTATTTTGGTGAAAGTAAATCAGATTGGAACGGTAACTGAAACCATCAACGCTGT
Organism: Parafilimonas sp.; assembly: GCA_017856455.1. Lineage (GTDB taxonomy): Bacteria > Bacteroidota > Bacteroidia > Chitinophagales > Chitinophagaceae > Pollutibacter. The sequence goes on along the minus strand of JAFMEZ010000084.1, from coordinate 3,301 downwards.
TCGTTTGGCTCAGACCAATGGTTATACTTCTATCATGAGTCATCGCAGTGGTGAAACAGAAGATACAACCATTGCAGATTTGGCTGTTGCATTGAACTGCGGACAAATTAAAACTGGATCTGCATCTCGTACAGATCGTTTGGCTAAATACAATCAACTCATTCGTATCGAAGAGGAGTTGGGAGTGAATGCAGTTTATCCGAAGAGAAAATAACATATGAAAATTTTAATCGCCCCCGATAAATTTAAAGGGAGCATCGACTCAATCTCCTTGTGTAATGCAATTCACAAGGAGATTGTTTCATTATATCCACAAGCCGAAATTTTACAATTCCCTTTGGCTGATGGTGGAGATGGATTTTCTCAAATCATCCATCACTATGTAGGGACATCTCCTGTATCAACACAAACAACAGATCCATTAGGAAGATCAATTGTGGCAAAGTATCAGTATGCTGAATCAAATCATACAGCATTCATTGAAATGGCTGCCGCAAGTGGATTAGCCTTGCTTTCTGCATCAGAAAAAAATCCTGATAAAACATCTACATATGGAACTGGATTGATGATACGTGATGCAATTGCTCGCGGTGCTAAGCATATTATTTTGGGAATTGGTGGAAGCGCAACAACAGATGGTGGAATTGGAATGGCTGACGCATTGGGTTATATGTTTTTAGATCAACAAGGTGATCCACTGGAGCCATGCGGTGAAAACATGTCCTTGATCAATGAGATCATTTTCCCTGAAAGTGATTTTCTCGAACATATTCAATTCACAATTGCCTGTGATGTTAAAAATCCCTTATTCGGTCCCAATGGTGCCGCTTTTGTATATGGTCCACAAAAAGGTGCAACGCCAGAGCAGGTAAAAAAATTGGATGAGGGACTCGCACATCTTGATACGTTGTTTATGAAGTTTTTTGGAAGATCAGTTGCTGAAAAACCAGGTGCAGGTGCAGCAGGTGGACTAGGTGCGGGGTGTGATGTATTCTTGGGAGCAAGACTGATTCCTGGTATTCAATATATCATTGACCACATTGAGTTAGAAAAGCATATCAAATCTGCTGATCTTATCATAACTGGTGAGGGTATGTTAGATGAACAGAGTATGCAGGGGAAAGTAGTTGGACATATTGCTGAAATAGCTAAAAAATATGATAAACCTGTTAGGGTGATATGCGGACAACATGAAGTTTGTGATGCGCACAAGATATTCTTGGATAAAGTCGTAACCATTTCATCATTTTCTGATTCAATAGAATCTTCCATCAGTAACCCTTTACAATTTCTCCCACAAGCAGTTAAAAAGATTTTTTAACTTAAGGTCTCATTCAGAGACCATGAAAAAATTTTGTTGCACAGTCTTTTTCATTTTCATTGCCGTATTTGCATTTTCACAAGCACTTCCTAAATGGGATGAAAAGTATTTATCATTAAATATTAATGATTGGTTATTGGTAAAGCCTGCACAAAAAGCAGGGGTATATAAAGATGAAACCAATCAGCAAATTATATTTTACAATGGTTTGCTGAAAAGAACTTTTGTAGTGAGTCCTGATTTGGCATGCATAGATTTTACCAACCTCAGCAGTCACCAACAGTTGATCAGGGCCATTCAGCCTGAAGCAAAAATCACGATTGATGGTATTCCTTATAACGTAGGTGGATTAAAAGGACAATCTGAAAAAGCATATTTAATCCCTTCATGGATAAAAGGATTTTCATCAAATGAAGGATTTCAATTCAGCACAATATCTGTTACTGATATACAGCCACGTATTAAATGGAATCGTTCAACATGGTCATCTGTAAAAGATTTTACAAAAGGGAAACATGTGGTATTGCATTTCAGTTCAAATAAAGACGCAGTTAAGAACATTGCCGTAGAAGTGCATTATGAAATATATGATGGCTTACCATTGATAGTAAAATGGGTTGAAGTGATCAATCATTCGAGTAAGGCTGTTGTAATCAATAGGATTGTGAATGAAAGTCTTGCTTTGGTTGAGGAGGAAAGTGCGGTTGTTGGCAGTCCAGATCAAATGAAGAAGCAACATGGAATTTATGTTGAAACCAATTATGCTTTTAATAATGCCATGCGTTATGATATCAGTGATCAGACTACACACTGGTTAACAGATTCAACGTATACTTCGCAAGTCAATTATAATTATCAGACGCCATGTATATTGGAAGTTTATCCAGAAAAAATGCGTGCTGTGGAATTAGCAACTGGTGAGCGAATCATTTCTCAACGTACGCATGAATTGTTGATGGACAGTTATGATCGGGAGAGAAGAGGGATGATGATCCAGCGCATGTATGCAGCCGTTGCACCATGGACGACACAGAATCCAATTTTTATGCATTTAATCAGTAAAAATGATCAGCAGGTAAAAGATGCTGTTGATCAATGCAAGGCTACTGGTTATGAGGCATTGATTTTAAGTTTTGGCAGTCATTGCAATATGGAGGATACCTCTGCTGCAAATATTAAACGGTGGAAGCAGTTGGCTGATTATGCACATGAAAATGGAATTTTAATTGGGAGTTACTCCTTATTCAGTAGTAGAAGAATTGATGATGAAACAGATGTGGTTGATCCAAAAACAGGAAAACCAGGTGGAGCGTTTTTCGGAAATGCTCCATGTATGGGGAGTAAATGGGGGTTGGCATATATTGAGAAGTTGAAATATTTTATGTCATCAACCGGATTTAATCTATTTGAAAATGATGGTCCATATCCAGGCGATGTTTGTGCATCAACACTGCATCCAGGCCATAAGAATCTCGATGATTCTCAATGGCGTCAGATGGAATTACAAAAGGGTTTATATAAGTGGTGTAATGAAAACGGCATTTATGTAAACGCACCTGATTGGTATTTTATGGATGGTACGCATAAGATTGCATTGGGATATAGAGAAGTAAATTTTTCATTGACACGTGATCAACAAAAAATTTTAAATCGTCAGAATATTTTTGATGGAACATTTGAGAAACTTCCTTCAATGGGATGGGGATTTGTTCCGTTAACAAAATATCAGGGAGGTGGTCCAGAAGCTGTATTGGAGCCTTTGAACGATCATCTTAAAGATTATGAAATGTTGATGGTTCAATATTATGGTGCCGGAGTACAGGCATGCTATAGAGGTCCGAGGTTATATGATACCGATGCAACAAAGACGTTGGTTACTAATACGATTCAGTGGTATAAAAAATATCGTGATATCTTAAACTCCTCGATTGTACATTTAAGACGCGCAGATGGTAGAGATTGGGATGGGTTTATGCATGT
>JAFMEZ010000083.1 GCA_017856455.1 Parafilimonas sp. | reverse complement strand
TGTAGCTGCTTGGTCGAAAGTAATGGATTTAGATCGATTTGATTTGCATAAATAACAAATCCAATGAAAGTAAATGGGTTGTTGATTTTCAACAACCCATTTTTTTATCATTATAACCAATAGTTAAACTTTTTGATGAACCAACTTTTGATAAGTTGGGTTAAGAAACAATAACCAAGGAGTATTACAATGAGAAATGGGAAGTAGTTCAATGGTAATGGTTGCAGTTTTAAAGAACTTGCAAAAGGTGAAAAAGGAATATATATGCCAACTGCCATAACCATGAAAGTAAGCACCAATACTGGCTTAGTTGCCCAGCTTTGAAAGAATGGTATTTTTCTTGTACGTATCATGTGCACAACCAATGTTTGTGAAAGAAGTCCCTCAACAAACCAACCACTCTGAAATAAAGATTGTAAAACAGGGCTATTCGCTTTGAAGTAAAAAAAGAGTACTGCAAAAGTGATATAATCGAATATTGAACTGATTGGACCAATTATCAACATAAATTTTCTTATTCCTCCGGCATTCCATTTTTGAGGTCTTTCAATAAACTCCTCATCCATCTGATCCCAAGGAATTGAAATTTGCGAAATATCATATAAAAAATTCTGTGCAAGAATCTGAACGGGCAGCATTGGAAGAAATGGAAGAAATGCACTTGCGCCTAATACGCTGACCATATTTCCAAAATTACTGCTCGATGCCATTTTTATATACTTCATGATATTCCCAAAAGTCCGTCTACCATATTGAATCCCATCATTCAATACAGTCAGATCACGTTCTAATAAAATAATGTCTGCACTCTCTTTTGCTATGTCGACTGCACTATCTACCGATATCCCAACATCTGCATCCTTTAAAGCAATTGCATCATTGATGCCATCTCCCAAGAATCCAACAGTATGTCCTTCTTTTTTTATCAGTTGAATGATTCGAGATTTTTGTAAAGGACTAAGTTTTGCAAAAATATTTGTTTGAGATACTTTTCGCTGTAATTCATCATCAGATAATTGATCTATATCAACGCCCAATAAAATTTCATTTACTTCAATTCCAACTTCACTACAAACTTTTTTAGTTACAATTTCATTGTCGCCGGTAAGCACTTTTATGTCTACACCCAATTGTTTCATTGCTTTAATGGAAGCATTTGCAGTTTCTTTGGGCGGGTCTAAGAATCCAATGAATCCGGCAATGATCAAACCTTTTTCATCATCAATATTGTATGTCAATTCACCCAACTCGAATTCCTTGACTGCAATCAACAGAACCCTCATTCCTTCTGCATTATACTCCCTGCACAAATCAAGTATTTTATTTCTATTATCCTCTGTCAACAACATAGTCTTGTCGTTATCAATATGCAATTGCTTATCAGTCCCTGGATCATATGCATGAGTGCAAACAGCAAGCATTTCTTCTACAGCACCTTTACAAATCAATAAATGTTTTCCTTTTTCCATCTCTAAAACAACCGACATTCTTCTCCTTTGAAAATCAAATGGAATTTCATCAACTTTTTTATATCGCTCTTCTACCTTAAGCAGTTCATGTACATCGCCATGATCCAAAATGGCATGATCCAATAAATTTTTTAATCCCGTTTGATAAAAACTGTTGAGATATGCCCATTTCAAAACTTCCAAATCATGTTCACCTAAAACATTTCTATGTAGTTGTAATACAATTTTATCCATCGTAAGGGTACCCGTTTTGTCTGTGCACAAAACATCCATTGCTCCGAGGTTTTGAATTGCGTTGAGTTTTTTAATGATGACTTTCTTTTTACCCAACAAGACTGCACCTTTTGCCAGATTTGTTGTAACAATCATAGGAAGCATTTCTGGTGTCAATCCAACTGCAACAGTTAATGCAAATAAAAATGCATCAATCCAATTGTGTTTTGTTATACCATTGATCAAAAAAACCAATGGCACCATGATCAATACAAATCGGATCAAAAGCCAACTAACTGTATTCACTCCCTTATCAAAATTTGTTTCTACTTTTTTACTTGTGATGGCTTTGCTAATGCTTCCAAAATAAGTTGACTTTCCAGTATTGATCACAACTGCTTTAGCAGATCCACTTTGAACAGCAGTCCCCATGAAACAAATATTTTCCAAATCAATTATTGCGCTATACGCTGTTGATTGTACTGGATTTTCTTTTTTTTCAACTGGCATGGCTTCCCCCGTAAGCATAGACTGACTAACAAAAAGATCCTTAGATTGTATAATTCTACAATCAGCAGGGATCATATCTCCGGCAGAAATAGAAACGATATCTCCCGGAACGAGCTTTTTCATATCAATTTCTTTTACACCTTCGCCTTTTCGCAAAACTGATGCTGTAGTTGATATAAGACGCTTCAATTTTGTTGCAGCAATATTGCTACGGTACTCTTGCCAAAAACGAATCAAAGAGCTCATGAGAATCATCGCTGTAACCATGAATACAGTTTTAAACTCTCGTTCTTGATTACTCACCAGCCATATATCAGAAAAAAATGAAACCAATGCAACTAAAAAAAGAACAGCATTAAAAGGAGTAAGAAAAGCACGAAAAAGTTGCACGAACCATTTTGGTGCTTTTTCGATTTCTATTTCATTAGGTCCATAATATGCGAGAAGTTCATCAGCTTTCGAATTTTCTAACCCCAATGAGGAAGAATTCAACGATTGAAGACATTCATCCACACGCTGGGCAGCAAATACTGAAAGCAACGAAGATGAATTAGTTTTCATCTCTTCAAAATTCGCATTGTCTATATGGAATTCCTCAAAGTTTCCTTCAATCGAAAGGAATGTTGATGGTTTTTTTAGAATTTTGCGAGCAATAGTATAAAATATGTCAATAAGCCTGATTTTAAACAACCTTACCAATCCTACACTCTTATTCTTTTTACTGGGAATTATTGCGTCTTCAATCAAAAGTGACCTAGAAATTCCAGCGCCAACTGTAAAATTTATTTCACTTTATTTATTGTTTTCAATAGGATTCAAGGGAGGTCAGGAATTACAACACAGTAATTTCAGTGCAGAAATTATATACTCGATTTTATTTGGACTATTGATTGCAACACTCATACCTATTTATTGTTTTTATATTTTAAAACGTCAATTATCCATCAGTAACGCTGCAGCAATTGCTGCTTGTTATGGCTCGGTAAGCGCCATAACATTTGTATCCGCTGTCTCTTTTCTTGAAACACAATCACTTCATAGCGATGGACATATGATTGCTGTAATGGCTTTGATGGAATTCCCTGCAATTGTTGTTGGAGTTATGCTGATCAGAAAATTTGATCAATCAGAAGAAACAACTACATCTATTTCTAAAGTTGTAAAACATGCCTTCTCCAATGCAAGTGTTATTATGATTCTGGGAAGCCTTATCATCGGAATGATTTCAGATTCAAAACAGGCAGAGGGCATCAAACCTTTTACCACAGATATCTTCAAAGGATTTCTTGCCATTTTTCTCTTGGAAATGGGAATGGTTACCGCAAAACGCTTCAAAACATTTATTGACAGTGGAATAGGCATAATGATTTTTGCTTTAGTTGTTCCTTTGATCAATGGGATTGTGGTAGCTTATACAAGCCAGTTTATTACTGATTCTATAGCTAACAGATTTATATTTTCAATCCTCGCTGCGAGCGCATCATATATTGCCGTGCCTGCCGCAATGCGATTTGCAGCACCAAATGCAGATCCAGGACTTTACATACCTATGGCACTCGGTTTTACCTTTCCCCTCAACATAACAATTGGAATGCCGATATATTATTATATCATATCTTTTTAATCGACAACACCTCATAAAGTAATTTATCTTTGCAGAAATTAAACATCAATGGACAAAACTTTGTCGGAATACTTTCAAGAAATAGTTTTAAAAAGAAGATCTAACAGATATTACGACCAAACGATTCAAGTGCCTGATGAAGTGATTCAAAGAAGCTTGG
>JAFMEZ010000082.1 GCA_017856455.1 Parafilimonas sp. | reverse complement strand
TATATTCTTCTGCCATGGCAAGATTTTTTATTGAATGCAAAGCTCGTGAGAAGGAAAATTATTCCTTTTCGAGTTTGGATATCTTTTTATCTAGACGGATTACGTATGCGAGGAGTCCGAGTAAAATAGTTGTTAAAACTGCAACCACCACATAGATTTTCCCATTAGTACGCATAGTATTCGCCATTGTTTCCTCTTGAGCCTGTAAGAAATTTGTTATTGATAATGCAAACAACAACAGTAAAGATTTGTTCAGTTTATTCATTGCTGAATTTTTTTTCTTTCAAAATTTCAAGTCTGATTTTTAAACTTGCGATCCAAACACCAAGAAGTGTCCAGCCCATTACAGCAGGATAAAAAACAATTCTCATTCTTGCGTCAATGTCATTAAAATTAAGTGCAGGATTTCCTTCTTGACCGGGATGCAGACTTGGTAGTAATCTTGGGATAATCCAAATGGTGGGGAAGAGCATTGCGTATGCAAATATGTTGTAGACTGCACTCACTCTTGCTTTTTGATCAATGTCGGTGATTGAATTTCTCAAAATAAAATATGCGCCATACACTAACAATGCTAGTGCTGCGCCAATCAATTTCGGTTCTCTCATGATCGAACCAAATGAAGCATAAGCTGGATTGTTTGGGTCTGCCCATGTATAGCTTGCCCAAATTGCTCCAGTTGCATAACCTAGTATGCCCAAATAGGATCCAACTGCAGCATACTCTTTCGATTTGATATCGTGTACAGCTCTTTTATTGTTTAAATATTTTATGCTGTGGATGATGGAAATGGTAAAAAGGATCATCATTGCAAACCACATGCAAACATGGAAATAGAGGTTGCGAATGGTTTCTCCAAGTTGTGTAAGTTCGGGAACAGGTAGAAGTAGTCCGCCTATTACAGCGTAAAGTAAAAGTGCAATCGAAAGTAATTTCCACCAGGTAAAGCGCATGAATCAATGGCTTGAAAAGTCAAAATTAGGCTCTTCAACTAATCTTTCCATAAAAATGGAAATAAAATAACTGACAAGATGATGATTAAAATGTCAAATGCCAGTAAAAGTGATATCATTTGCAACGGGATACCATTTCTAAAGATTTCCCCCAAGGCAGTTTTAGAAAGCCTTACTAATATCATCAGTTGGGGAAGAATCAGTGGAAATCCTAATATGGCCATCAAGGATGCCTGTTGAAGTGCTTTTGAAGCAATTGCTGCCAGCATGGTAAAGATTATACCTAGTCCACAGCCTCCCAATATCCCAATTGCTGAATAGGATAAAAAATTTGCTGTTGGATTTCCAAGCATTGCGGTATAAATCATCAAATTAATGATGCTCATTGCAATCATCAATATGGCATTGTACAAAAGTTTTGAAAGTATAAAAGCAATAGGAGAAGTAATCGTGTAGTAGTAAAGCATTCTTCCTTTTGCTTCCTGTAAAAAGCTTTTTGCAACGGCGTTGATACAAATAAACAATTGTGTTATCCAAAATATTGCATTCCATGTAGCAGCATCAGGATCATCTAATGTAAGATAGATGACATATATAGTTGAGACGATGTACAATAAGATGCCGTAAAGCGTATGTTGCTGTCTTCTCTCCAGCAACAGATCTTTTTTAAGGAGTGCTAATATTTGTTTACCTGTATTCAATATTTACTGTGCGTTAAAGCAAGATCTGCACCTTGCTTCATAATGATCTTTTTCTCCTATTACAACTTGGTCAGTTTTTTTAGAAGTTCTGTATGAATAGCTGGCTACTCCGCCACATTGCATACAAACCGCATGCAACTTAGTTACAAAATTTGCAATAGACAACAATTGTGGCATTGGGCCAAATGGATTTCCAGCATAGTCCATGTCTAATCCGGCTACAATTACTCTTTTACCATCATTGGCAAGTTGCCCAACAACATCCAAAATTTGATGTTCAAAAAATTGGGCCTCATCAATTCCAATCACACCAAATTCATTTGCACTTTTCAGTATCTCTATCACATTGTTTACTGCAGTCGCAGGAATGGTTGTTTCATTGTGTGAAACGATGTTGCTGCTATGATATCGATTGTCCAATTGTGGTTTAAAGATTCCAACTTTTTGATTGGCAATTTTTGCTCTTTTCAATCTTCTGATCAGTTCTTCAGTTTTGCCTGAGAACATGGATCCGCAAACGACTTCTATCCATCCAGATTTTTGTGCAATATTGCTCGGTTCTGTAAACATGAATTATATGATGTTTGAATGCTGTAAAAATACCATAATTCGTGAAGTTGCACCTGTATTTGATTTTACATAGGTTGCAGCTGCCTGACTTTTATCTTCAAGTTCTTTATGATTTTCTAACAAGAATTTAATTTGTTTGTGTAGTGTTTCTTTTTTATCAAAGCTATACCCACAGCCTATTTCAATCATGGCACTTGCCTCTGCAGCTCTATCGTAATTTGGTCCCCAGAAAACAATTTTTCCATAAATAGCTGCTTCAAGAATATTGTGAATTCCTGCTTTATTAAAGCCACCGCCAACGTATGCTATTGTTGAATACCTATATATTTTTGAAAGCATGCCAATGGAATCTATGATCAATACGTTACAGGATTCTTCAGTAGAATATTCGCTTAAACAAACAGCATTTTTAAACAATGACTTGATAGTTGAAATATGAGATGAATTGATCTCATGAGGTGCAATGATTAGTTTTAAACTTGGATGTTGTTCTTGTACATATGCCAATGCTTCCTCGTCTTCTTTCCAAGTACTCCCGGCAATTAAAACTGGACCATGATTGCAGAAATTTTCAATCATGTCATGCTTGAATGATTCAGTCAGTAACTGATAAACCCTGTCAAATCTTGTATCTCCCGAAACTGTTACAGGTGTTTGAATATTGATTGATGATAGCAAATTTTTTGATCGCTCATCCTGCACAAAAATATGTGTAAACAAGTCGAGCATCTTCCTGAAAAATTTTCCAAATAGTCCAAAATATGCTTGACTTGGAAGAATGATGGCAGAAATCAAGATGGTCGGAATTTTTCTGTCATTCAAGTTTTTTAAATAATGATACCATAATTCATACTTGATAAAAATAGCGAGTGATGGGTTAATCAAGTCAATAAAGTCTCCAGCATTTTTTTTCCCATCCATTGGTAAATAAAATACGTAGTCAGCACCAGCATAATTTTTTCTTACTTCATATCCGGAAGGGGAGAAAAAAGTGACCAAAATTTTATGCGTTGGATGCAAATGTTTGATGGATTCAATCAATGTTCTTCCCTGTTCAAATTCCCCAAGTGAGGCACTATGAATCCAAATTAGTTTATGCTCGTTTCTATCGACTGCAGATGATATTTTTGCCCTCCATTCCTTTCTTCCACGGACCCATGCTTTTGCTTTTGGATGGATGGTGCTTGCTAGCCTGATCCCAAGCTGGTAAAAAATGATGAATATGTTATATGCAAACACCATGATAATGAATCTTTTGCGAAGCTAAGTCCTTATCCTGGATTGCCCCGTTTTTTCTTAACTTTGCTGCCACTAAAAACGACGAATGACACCTTTACAGATGGTGGATTTAAAGAGGCAATATGCAAAGATCAAGAATGAAGTTGATCGTGCAGTATTGGACGTGATGGAGTCGACTGCTTTTATCAATGGAAAAGCAGTTGCTGATTTCTCCAATCATTTGGCTTCATACCTGAATATAAAACATGTTATTCCATGTGCAAATGGTACTGATGCGTTGCAAATTGCGATGATGGCATTGGGACTTGAGCCTGGGGATGAAGTGATCACACCTTCATTCACTTATATTGCTACAACTGAAGTGATTGCATTGCTTCGATTAAAGCCCGTTTTTGTTGAAGTTGATCCGGATACTTTTTGTGTTGATCCACAGGCGATCAAAAACGCCATTACCCCAAAAACAAAAGCGATTGTCCCGGTACATCTATACGGACAATCAGCTCCAATGGAGGAAATTATAAAAATTGCTAAAGAGCATAATTTGTATGTAATTGAAGACAATGCACAGGCTATTGGAGCTGATTATACTTTTAACGATGGTACAACAAAGAAAACCGGAACAATGGGGGATATTGGATGCACATCTTTTTTCCCTTCTAAAAATCTTGGTTG
>JAFMEZ010000081.1 GCA_017856455.1 Parafilimonas sp. | reverse complement strand
TAAACCAAACATAACTGTAAAGCCCTCCAGATGCAATCTGGAGGGCTTTTTTAATTTAAATGTTCTTTGAAAAGTGATCGATCATAAGATTATGATCTTAAATGAAAAAATGGATGATCCAATAGCAGAGTGCTGCAAGAATCGCACTAACTGGGATTGTTAAAATCCATGCAACCATCAAAGAAGAGGTAACTCCCCATCGAACAGCACTTAATCTTTTGGTTGCACCTACTCCAATGATAGATCCTGTAATTGTATGTGTTGTAGATACTGGGATTCCCATTTGACCCGTAAAGAATAATGTGAAAGCTCCTGCAGTTTCTGCAGCGACTCCCTCCAAAGGTGTAACCTTGGTAATCTTGGTACCCATGGTCTTAACAATCTTCCATCCTCCACTCATTGTGCCAATACCAATTGCAAGATAACATGCAATTGGCACCCAGTTTGGAAGTTGTCCAAAGTCCTGGATACTTCCGTTGGCAATCAATGCAGCGCCAATAATACCCATAACTTTTTGCGCGTCATTGCCACCATGACCAATACTGAATGCAGCAGAGCTGAACAATTGTAGTTTCTTGAACATCGATGCAATAGAGTATGCAGTTGGTGTCTTGAACTTCTCTACGTATAGATATACAAGTATAAAAAGAATTGAGGTGAATATGATACCCCAAACAATATTTCCATTGTCTGATTTTTCTAAATCCTTTTTAAATGACTTTTGAATATTGAATTTTTCAATTTTTGTCTTAACCTTAGAGCTATTTTTTGGATCAATAGGGTAGATAGCATTAATTGAAGTAATAGCACTGTCGATTGATATTTCCTTTTTTAAGTATGCCTTTAAAGGATCTTTATATTTTTCTGTTTCTTTTTTTGCAATATCAAATTGATCGTGCTTCTCTTTGTTGTCTGCTGAGAGTGCCTCTAGAACTAGGAAATCATTGGCATTTCTGACTTCGTCTTTCAGTTTACTCACTTCAATATCTCCAAGAAAACCATTTTCATATGCATAGGTTGAAATAACATCTGCACCTAACTTGTCAAAGTCATCAACTTTTGGCGCAAGCTTACTATATACTTCTTTTGCTTTTGAAAGTTTTTTATCTGCTGTTGAAAATTCCTCTTTCAGTTGTGCATTGTTAGGGTCTATTTTCAATGCTGCATCAGCCTTTGCGAAATCTGCTTTATACTTATCGAGCTTTATGAATTTCTGCAAACCTTCATCCATCTTTGATTCCTCAAATTGGTCGAATAATAAAACGGTTAGTGCTGTCGTGATTGCGATTAATCCAATCCTCAGCCAAATATTTCTCATGATGGTAATGATGGTAATGAAGATGGAGATGGCCATACCAATCATTGGTGCTAAAAAAATGAAAAGTACTGTTTTGATGATAGTCTGACTCTCAACAATTTTATCCCATGAGATTGAAGTACCCTTGTCTTGCAATGCATGTGCAATAGCAGCTCCAGCAAATCCGCCGATTAAGGTATGAGATGATGAAGAAGGGATACCATACCACCAGGTTAGTAAATTCCAAAAAATTGCAGCAATTAGACCTGCTAATATTACGTGGAGTGTGATGAACTCTTTATTGACAGTTTTACTGATTGTGTTTGCAACAGCATGGTCTTCAAAAATCCAATAGGCTGCAAAGTTGAATATGGCTGCCCATAATACGGCCTGAAACGGCGTCAATACTTTGGTTGAAACTACTGTAGCAATTGAATTTGCTGCGTCGTGAAAACCATTGATATAATCAAATAAAAGGGCCAGAATGATGATGACAACTAATAATGTCATTTGTATATATTTAAATAGTTTTAATTAGAAACTTTTATGCGTATTTGATTATAATCGTTTCAATTACATTTGCAGCATCTTCACATTTATCAGTTGCAATTTCTAGCACTTGGTAAATTTCCCTTTTTTTAAGTACGACTTTAAAGTCATTTTCATTATTGAACAACATTTCAATACTCATATCAAAGACATCGTCTGCTTGGTTTTCTATACTGTTAATTTTTACCAATGCCTCTGTCATGGCTCTAAGGTTTTTCATATCCCTTAAACCATGAACCGCTGTTTTTATTTCATGACTACCCTGAACAATCATTTCAGTCATTTTCTGAATACCAGTATCGTTAGGATTTATTTTATAAAAATTTATTTTTTTTGCTGATGCATAGATGTAATCTGCGATATCATCTAATGCAGTAGCCAATTGATGGATGTCTTCTCTGTCAAATGGTGTAATGAAGTTTCTCCCAAGTTCAGTAAAAACAGTATGTGTAAAATCATCGTTTTTGTGTTCAAGGTTTTCGATAGATGCTAATATGCTTGCTCTTTTGTCTTCATCTGCCTCATAAACCATTTCTTGTAATTTCAAAGACATGTCGTGTACCGTATCTGCTACACTTTCAAATAGGCTATAGAATACTCTGTCTTTAGGTAAAAAAATCTTGAAAAAAGAATTTGCTGCCATTTTGATTTATTTAAAAGGTTAAAAATTTACTTGTGCCTGTATTCTTAAAAGCCTTCCTTTTTGGTCATTGACTTTTAATTTATTGTCTTCGAATTTTCTGTGTGAAAAAACATATGATGCTGTTAATTCAAATGATTTGTTGAATTGCCATTCTACTCCAGCTTCAAGCTCTCTAACTTTGTAACTTCTTGCATCTAGTTCATGTTTTTTTCCACCATCATATGTCTGTAGTCTTGTAAATGGAAAATAATATTCATCTTTTTTCTTACCCTTCAATTTGTAGCTCAATGTGGCATAGCCGCCTTTCAGATTTTTTTGTTCAATGGAATCCTTGGTAGGGTTGTATTGTGGGCCATTTCCAATATTATATTCTGCTTGTATTCCAAAAGGCTTTGGATATAAAATAAATGTTCCTGCTACTCTTTTATCATTGAATTCGAATGACTTGATCGACTTTACAGTTGTACTTCTGTTTTCAGTTGGAATAACATATTTGCCTACATATGCTTGTACCCCAGGTTCTATGATCTGATTTCCGAATTCAATTGGGTAGCTTAATCTTGAAACCACGTGTAATGTATTGTTCAGCTCAGGTCTATTAGCTGTTTGTCCATTGTATACACCAAAACCAAAAACTCCATAGTCGCCAGAACCTTTTAAATTATCTCTTACCAATGATGCGTAAAGTGCTCTAGTTTTAGAAGGAGCATAGTAAAAAAATGCTCCCATATCTCTTTCATTCGATACTGCTGAGTTAAGAGCATCTGCACGATCAAGTGGTAACCTGTTTTGTGAAGATTGCATGTTTTCAAATCCGTAAGGGACTTTACTTTGTCCAAGTCTCAAACGGAATTCATTTTTTTTATCAAATCCCAAATCAAAGTAGGCGTCTCTAAGTTGAAAAATTTGCAGAGTGGTACCAGTGCTGCTACCAAAATCGGGTTGTATATAGAAGTAAATCCTGTCTGTTAGATTTCCACTAAAAATCAAACGTCCTCTTCTGATTGCCAATCCACCATTTTCACCCCATGATTTATCGCATTGTTCACATTTTAGATTTTTATTGGTCTCAAAAAGTCTGTTGTACCTGACTTGTACATACCCCCTCAATGAAATCGTTTCATACCATTGTTTGGTAGTTGTTTTACTTGCAGATTGAGAAAAGGAGCTTTGTACAAGAATCATACATGTTATGAATATGCACGAACTGAATAGTGGGATTCTTTTCAAGGTAGTCTTCTTTTAATTGCTGCACAAAAGTGCAGTTTCAAAAACTTATGTCCCAGGAATCTGTATTAATTAATTGTTACCAATACCCAAAAAGATAGCCCCTACAGGAATGCAGGGGCGTTTGCAATTAAAAGAAAATGAGTTTTTGTCCTCATTTTACCTTGACCTATTGGTCAGAGTAAATGTCGAGTTTACTTATAATCAAATAGTTATTGGATTATTAACCAATTGTGAACTTAATGTGAATAGAATTAAAATTTTTGAATGCTGACGCTAATTTGAAAGACTTTGTAAAGAATGAAAAAGTGAATTATGGCAAGTATTTCAAAAACAAGGATATACCAGGGCCATTTTCCAACGATTAAGGGGTTATCAACAATAGGGGGTGATGACAAATACATATAGTTTGAGCCAGTTGCCCAATTGAACAA
>JAFMEZ010000035.1 GCA_017856455.1 Parafilimonas sp. | reverse complement strand
AAAAAGGCTGCTCCAGCCAAAAAAGTTGCCGCTTCAAAGCCAACAGCAAAAAAAGCAACTCCAGTGAAAAAGGCTGCAAAACCTGCTCCTAAGAAAGTTGCAAAGCCTGCTCCTAAAAAAGCAGCACCTGTTAAAAAGGCTGTGAAACCCGCCCCTAAAAAGGCAGCTGTTAAACCAGTTTCAAAGAAGGCAGTACCTGTAAAAACAGTAAAACCAGCAGCCGTAAAAGCTGCTCCTCCTGTAAAAGCAGCACCTGTAAAGGCTGCAAAACCATCAAAAGCTGTTCCGGCTAAACCAGCACCAGTTAAAGGTGGTAAACCTACAGCTGCTCCTGCGAAACCTTCAGCACCTGGTAAAAAAGTTCCTCAAATTTCTCCAGAAACCAGATTTGCAGGTACCAGTACAAAGGTTGCTAGTCAGGCTGAGATACGTAAGGCATTAAGGGCGAAAGAGGCTACCAAAAATTTGAAGCCAGTGCCAATGCCAAAAATCACTACCAAAACTGCCCGTAAATACGAACCCGAATTCACAAAGTCGGTATTGGATGCTAAGATGCAAATTGATCAAACCGGACCAACACAACGATATTCAGATGTAGATTTGGCAGAATTCCGCGAATTGGTTCAAAATAAACTTAACGCTGCAAAACAAGAGCTTGCGTATTTGAATGGGTTGATCACCAGAAAAGATTCAATGAGTGGTGAAGATTCTGATAACAGGTACATGACCATGGAGGATGGAAGTCTTAGTATGGAACGTGAACAATTGAGTCAGATGGCAAGTCGCCAGATTGATTTTATTGAGAAGCTTGAAAAAGCGTTGATGAGAATTGAAAATAAGACCTACGGAATTTGTCGTGTTACCGGTCGCCTTATCGACAAAGCCCGTCTGAAAGCAGTTCCACATGCTACCTTAAGTATGGAAGCAAAGGTGGGAATGTCTAGAGGTGGTGGTTTCTCAAACTTCAACCAGTAATTTTTCAGTTAAATTTTATTGCATCTGTTGCAGGTGAACCAACCTGCTGTAGATTCCATTTTGCTTAAGGAGTTCATCGTGCTTTCCTCTTTCAGCAATCTTGCCTTCATGCAATACGATGATTTCATCTGCATGTTTGATGGTGGATAGTCGATGTGCAATGATGATGCTTGTTCTGTCTTTCATCAATTTGAAAATTGCATCCTGTACCCATTTCTCGCTCTCTGTATCTAATGAAGAGGTTGCTTCATCCAAAATTAAAATAGGCGGGTTCTTAAGTACAGCTCTCGCAATGGTTAGTCTTTGTCTTTCGCCCCCGCTTAATTTTGATCCTCTGTCTCCCACTAATGTGTCAAATCCTTTTTCTTTAAGCGATATAAACTGTTGTGCATTGGCAATGCTTGCAGCTTCTCTGATCATTTCATCAGTTGCAGTTTTATTCCCTAAGGAAATATTCGCTTTTATGGTATCATTAAAAAGTATTGGTTCTTGGGTAACTACACCCATGAGATTTCTCAGATCTTTGATTCTATATTTTTTTATATTGATGCCATCAATCAATACTTCACCGCTTGTACAATCATGGAACCTGGGAATTAAATCGGCTAAAGTAGATTTCCCTGAACCCGATGATCCAACCAGTGCTATGGTTTGTCCCTTTTGAATGCTTAAGTTGATATCATTTAAGATGAGTTTGTTACCATATGTAAAAGAAAGATTTCTCAGTTCAATCGATTCGTTGAATGATAAAATTGGCAAAGGATTTACATCTTCTTTGATGGTTTGTTCTTCTTTTATCAGTTGTTGAATTCTTTCAATACTGGCAGCTCCTTTTTGAATATTGTATGAGGCTGTGCTGAATGCTTTTAATGGATTGATGACTTGTGTAAAGATTACAATGAACGTTAAGAAGTCTTGTCCTGATAAACCAACTTCAGTATTCAATACCAAGCTTCCGCCATAATAAAGTACACAACAAACTGAGATAATACCCAATGTTTCAGAAACTGGTGAAGCAAGATCCCTTCTTCTGTTGCTTCTGTTTTTTATTTTAAACAGTTCAATATTTTCTTTTTTAAATTTCTCCAACTGCTGTGATTCTGCATTGAATGCTTTTACAACTCTAATTCCACCAAGTGTTTCTTCTATGGTGCTTAGTATTTCTCCAAGTTTAATTTGAACAGCATTAGAAACTTTTTTCAATGATCTCCCAATCCTACCTATAATTAATCCTGAAATAGGAAGAAAGAGGAGAAGGAAAAGTGAAAGCTCAGGACTCAAATGAATCATCGCAAAAAGGTAGAACGTGATTAAGATGGGTTCACGGAAAAAGCTTTCCAAAAAACTAATCGTAGAAAATTCAACATCCTGTAAATCATTGGTAAGGCGACTCATGATATCACCTTTTCTCTGTTCATTGAAGAATCCAATAGGCAATTTCACAATTTTATCAAACATGTCATTTCTCATGTCGTTGATAATATTGTTTCTGATAGGGGTCAACAGATATAATGCACCGTACAGAAAAATATTTTTTAATACAATTGCCGAAACGATGATGATACATATGATGCCAAGTGCTTGTATTTTTCCTTCACTTGTAGTGATCAGCTCACTCAACATTGTATATAACTGATCGGAGATGCCCCCAAAAGAAAACCTTGAGCCAAATGTCTTACCCTCAGATTGGAGTCCAAATATGAGTGTAATAAAAGGAGCCAGCATGGTCAGGGAAATCAATGAAAATAAGGCAGACATGAGGTTTAGGATAAAATATCCTGAAACCAGTTTGGGGTATTTTTTTATATAATTGAAAATGATGACCAGACTTCTCATTACTGCCTTTCTTCCTTTTTTAAAGAATTGGCATCAAAAGTAACTATTTTTACATCCATCAAAGTGAATGGTATGGAGGAAAGTAAAAGACAGAAACAAGTTGCTGGCGTGATCCAGGAAGCGATTAATGATGTTTTTTTGAGATTGGGTTTGAATATGGTCGATGGAGGGATGGTATCTATATCTCATGTGAAAGTAACACCTGATTTGCTAGAGGCACGTATATACCTGAGTTTATTTAAGGTAAATAATCAGGATGCATTGTTGAAAAAATTTGAGGACCGCAAAGGGGAGATAAAAAAAGAACTTGGATTGAGGGTAAAACAACAATTGAGAAGAATGCCAGAATTGAAATTTTTCAAAGACGATACATTAGATCATGTGTTCAGGATGGAGGCAATCTTCAAAAAAATAAACGAAGAACGTAATTCATGAAAGGGACTATCCTTTTCAAATTTTCATGGCGGTACTTTAAAGCTAAAAAGTCAACCCAAGCCGTAAACGTTATTTCTTGGGTTAGTATGTTGGCTATGCTTATAGGAACTGCATCTCTTGTGATCATCTTAAGTGCTTTTAATGGATTTGAAAGTTTGGTGAAGTCGCTATATGCTTCCTTTTATACAGACATAAGAATAAGTGCGGTTGAGGGTAAAATAATGCAAGTCTCTTCTGCCCAAATAGAACAATTAAAAAAAGTTGATGGTGTAGTTGCTTTTTCAATGTCAATCGAAGAGAAAGCAGTCATTCAAAATGAAACGCTGCAACAGGTTGTAGCGATCAAAGGTGTTGATGAGGCGTATTCCCAAACCAGTGGGTTGAAAGAAAAGATTATCAGAGGTAATTTCAATCTTGGCAATGCTGATGTTCCATTGCTTGTAATGGGTATTGGAGTTGAACAGGGATTGGGAATCATGGCGGATCGTACTTTACTACCGCTAACAGTTTATCTACCTAAAAAAGTTGAAAAAAATTCTTCTATACAACCACTTGATGCATTGAGTGTTGCCAATGCATATCCAAGGGCTGTTTTTTCAATTCAGAGTGATTTTGATAATAAATATGTTCTTACAAATATTGACTTCTTAAGAACCTTTATGCATTATGCTGAAAATGAATTGACTTACATCGAAATTAAAACGCTTTCTGGTATAAAAACAGATCTTATAAAAAAACAAATCTCAACAATTTTTGGAGATCAATATAAAATAGAGGATCGTTTTGAACAGAACAAAACATTATATACTACCATACGTCTGGAAAAGTTGGCTATCTATGGAATATTCATATTGATGCTTATCATTGCAGCATTCAATATGGTTGGGTCTTTAAGCATGTTGGTGTTGGAGAAACAGAAAGATATTCAGATCTTAAAAGCAATGGGTGCAGGAAATGGATTGATCCAGCAAATATTCTTACTTGAAGGGATCATACTTTCTGCCATTGGATCTTTTGGTGGTATTTTACTTGCTTTGTTTTTATGTTATTTGCAGATAACCTTTAAACTGATTCCATTGGAAGGAGCAAGTTTCTTGATTGATTATTATCCAGTTGAATGGAGGATTGAAGATCTAATCACGGTTGCAGTGACAGTGATGTTAATTGGAGTAATTGCATCGTGGATGCCATCCAGAAGGGCTTCATTGCAGAAAATAACCTTGCGATAATTAATAATCCCCCAAAGTTTCAGGAAGTTGTGCAAGTGCTTTTGCAAGCTGTTCGTCATTTGGTGCAATACCATGCCAGCCATGGTCATTTTCCATGAAATCTACTCCCTTGCCCATCAATGTATGCATCATGATGGCGATAGGTTTTCCTTTTCCAACCAATGCTTTTGCTTCACCCAATACCTTTACTACATCATCCATATCATTTCCTCTCATTTCAAGAGTAGTCCAACCGAAAGACTCAAATTTATCTTTGATATTACCCAATGAAATTACTTTATCAGTTGGGCCATCTATTTGTTGTCCATTCCAATCGATTGTTGCAATGAGGTTGTCAACTTTATGGTGAGCACCAAACATTACAGCTTCCCAAATTTGACCCTCTTGTAATTCTCCATCACCATGCAGTGAGTAGACAACATTTGAATCGTTGTTTAATTTTTTTGCAAGTGCGGTTCCTAGTGCAACACTTAGGCCTTGTCCCAATGAGCCAGATGCAATTCTTACTCCTGGCAGATGTTCATGGGTGGTAGGGTGCCCTTGTAATCTTGAATTCAATTTTCTGAATGTGCCCAATTCTTTAATAGGAAAGTAACCAGAGCGTGCCAGGCAAGCATAAAAAACAGGAGAAATATGTCCATTTGATAAGATAAAAACATCCTCATTCTTTGCGTCCATATTGAAAGAAGGGTTATGTTTCATCACGTTGAAATACAATGCAGTCAGAAAGTCGGTACAACCAAGTGAACCACCAGGGTGACCGCTTTGAACTGCGTGTACCATTCGAACAATGTCTCTTCTTATTTGCGTAGCTGTATCCTGCAAGCTTGCCATGTAGAATCTTTGCTGCAAAACTAAGGTTTTTGTTAGCTTTGCAATCCAAATTATTCCATATGTCTGCCGAATTACAAACACATATCAATACCGCAACTGATTTAATGAATAAGGCCATTGCTCACTTAGAGTCTGAGCTGGTCAAAGTGAGGGCCGGACGAGCAAATCCACAGATGTTTGATGGATTGGTAGTGGATTACTATGGTTCCCCAACACCGATTGCTCAAGTTGGGAACATTACCGTGGCAGACGCGAGAACACTAACCATACAGCCATGGGAAAAGAATATGCTTCAGCCTATTGAGCGGTCAATCATTGCCGCAAATCTTGGTGTCACCCCTCAGAATGATGGATCTATCATCCGTATATTCTTGCCTCCATTAACTGAAGAGAGAAGAAAGGAAATTGTGAAAAGGGTTCAAGGTGAGGGCGAACATTCGAAGGTTGCTATTCGCAATATCAGAAGAGATGCCATTGAGCAGGTGAAGAAATTACAGAAAGCCGGACTCAGCGAAGATCAGGCTGTAGATGCTGAAAATGATATTCAGGAAATGACCAATAAATTTATTGCATTGGTCGACAAGCACCTGGCTGCTAAGGAAAAAGAAATCATGAGTGTCTAATTAGCCAGTCTCACGCCCAGTAAAATTATAATCATTCCCAATACCTGGGTTATGGTAATTGTTTCACCTGTGCTTAGTCCCCATGCAATTGCCACGAAGGGAATTCCGTAGGTGACCATTGATGCAAAAACTGGTCCAGCTTTTTTCATCAGCATATAAAATGTCACAGATGCAACTCCTGTTCCAATGATGCCAAGTACTGCTGCAGCAATACTTCCACTTGTCCATTCCCCATTGATTAATCTGGGATCAGTAAAATATCCTGTTAGAAAGAGAATGAAAAGTGTTGGAATGATGAGTGAAGTAAATGCAATGGTTGCAATATGCATTGGAGCTGCATTCTGCAGGTATTTGGACACTACGTTTACATTCAGGCCATAGCAGAGTGTAGCTGCAACAATAAAAAATGCATATCCAAAATATTGAAAACTGATTTCCTTATTTCCATTTAGAAGTAAAACAAGCATACCTGCAAATCCAAGTATCATTCCAAGCCATTTTACCCAGCCAAGTTTCATATTAAAAAAGGCTGTACCAATTCCAATGGTTGCCAATGGGGTAAGTGCATTTAATATTCCGGCAAGTGAACTGTCTATTTTGGTTTGTGCAATGCAGAATAAATAGGCCGGAAAAAAAGTCCCTAAAAATCCTGAAATAATAATAGGTCTGATGACTTCCTTTGGCACTTCTGTGTAAGCCTTTTTTGCGAAGGGAAGCATGAATATACCAGCGCAAATTATTCTGATGGAGGCTACTTGAAATGGACTCAGTGCTTCTAATCCGGTTTTCATTAATACAAATGAACTTCCCCAGATAAAGCAAAGTATTACAAACAAAATCCATTTCATATTCTTCAAATTTCGTGTGCAAATATCGTAAAAATAAGGGCTAATGAGTATATTTGTCCACTTACACATTTTATAATTTTCTAGCGTGAATACGGCAAGTTACCAGATAAGATTACCGCAGTTTGAAGGTCCATTTGATCTCTTGTTATTCTTTATTGAAAGAGATGAGTTAGACATTTATAATATTCCAATCAAAAAAATCATTGATGATTTTTTGGCTTTTATTAAACAATCGGAAGAAGATAATATTGAGCTGAGCAGTGAATTTATTTTGTTCATCTCAACATTGATGAGAATCAAGGCAAAAATGTTACTGCCGCGTAAAGAGTTGGATGAACATGGAAATGAAATTGATCCTCGTCAAGAACTCATTGATAAAATTCTTGAATACAAAAAATTCAAGGAAGCATCACTCAAGCTAGCTGAAATGGAACAGCAGCGTATGTTTATGGTGAAGCGTGGAAATCTTCAGGAGGATTTAAACGCCATAGGAGAGGAAGCTGCAGAGGGAACAGAGATTCAGTCGATATCACTTTTCAAATTGATGAAAGTATTTGAAAAAGTGATGCAACGTTTACATGATAGACAGAACAAACCTCAGCACGTTGTTTATCGCTATAACTACACCATGGAGGAGAGTAGGGAGTATGTGTTGAAGGTAAGTGCTGAAGAAAAAACAATGTCTTTTGAAAAGATATTTGACGTCTGCCAAGATAGGCTTCATGCCATTTTTCTTTTCCTAACGGTATTAGAATTGGTTCAACAGAACTATATGTCTATTATCATTGGCGAAGGAAGAAATAATTTCATCATTGAGTACAATGATGAAAGACCAGAGGATCCTGCTTACGTGAATGTTACTGAGTAACAGTTACCTGATTTTTCATCATTTCTCTTGCTGCCTGTGCAATAGCAGCAGCATCATACTTGCATTCTTTATGTAGTTCCTTCTGGGTTCCATGTTCTACGATTCTGTCTGGGATTCCCAAAATTTTCACATCTGCTTTATACTGATGAGCTGTCATGAATTCTACTACTGCAGCACCAATACCCCCAACTACTGTCCCATCTTCAACTGTAATTACTTTGGTATAATGATTGAACACCTCATGAAGCATTTCTTCATCGAGCGGTTTAGCAAATCTTAGGTCGTAATGAGCTGGATTGATTCCATCATTTTTTAATTCTCTGATTGCAGCTGCTGCGAAATTTCCCGGATGCCCAAAGCTTAAAATGGCAATATCTGTACCGTCTTTGATTTTTCTGCCTTTCCCAATTTGAATTTCCTGCATGTCAGTTTGCCACTCAGGCATAACTCCTTCGCCTCTTGGGTATCTGATCACAAAAGGAAGTGTAGTTGATTCCAATTGTGAAGTGTACATCATATTGCGAAGCTCTGCTTCATTCATAGGAGATGAGATGATCAGATTAGGGATACAACGCATGTATGCGATATCATAAACTCCGTGGTGAGTGGGACCATCATCTCCAACCAATCCTGCTCTATCCAAGCAAAAAACAACAGGTAATTTTTGTATTGCAACATCATGCACAACCTGATCGTAAGCTCTTTGCATGAAAGAGGAATAAATATTACAGAATACACGAAGTCCCTGTGTTGCCATTCCTGCACTTACGGTTACTGCATGTTGTTCGCAAATGCCAACATCAATTGCTCTATCAGGCATTTCATCCATCATGAATTTCATGGATGAACCAGAAGGCATGGCAGGGGTAACACCAAAAATATTTTTATTCTTCTTTGCCAGTTCAATAATCGTCTTTCCAAATACGTCTTGGTATTTAGGTGGTTGAGGAGTATCAAATGTCTTTTTATAAATTTCTCCTGTAACCTTATCAAAGAGTCCGGGTGCATGCCATTTTGTTTGGTCTTTTTCAGCTAATGCATAACCTTTTCCCTTGGTTGTAATAATGTGAAGCAGTTTTGGTCCGCGGATATCTTTTAAATCATTCAGCGTATCTACCAACTTGGATATATTGTGACCATCGATTGGGCCAAAATATCTGATGTTCATTGATTCAAAGAGGTTGCTTCTGCGGTTGATAAAACCTTTAATGCTATGCTCTAATTTACTGGCAATCTCACGCGTGAAATTCGTTCCTATTGGAAGCTTTCCAAGAATCTTCCAAATATCGTTTTTCAGTTTATTGTAAGTATGTGATGTTGCAATATCTGTCAGGTATTCTTTTAATGCACCAACATTGGGGTCAATGCTCATGCAATTATCATTCAGGATAATCAAAACATCACTGTCGGCAACACCTGCATGGTTCATGGCCTCGAAAGCCATACCTGCAGTCATTGCACCATCGCCAATCACTGCAACAGATTTACGGTCTTGTTCACCTTTGTATTTTGCTGCAATAGCCATCCCCAGCGCAGCAGAGATGGAGGTAGAAGAGTGACCAACGCCAAATGCATCGTATTCACTTTCTGACCTTTTAGGGAATCCGCTTAGACCACCATATTTTCTATTCGTATGAAAATTGTCCCGGCGACCGGTGAGTATTTTATGACCATATGCCTGATGACCTACGTCCCATACCAGCTGGTCGTATGGAGTATTATAAACGTAGTGGAGTGCAACCGTTAATTCAACTACACCCAAACTTGCCGCAAAATGTCCACCATGCACACTTACAATATCAACAATATACTGACGCAGTTCATCGCAAACCTTGTATAAATCATCTTTGTTGATTTTTTTCAGGTCAGCTGGGGAATCAATATTTTTTAACAGGGGTCCAGGTACAATCATCATTCAACTTTTCAGAGCGTTCGCGCTTATTCTACAAAAGTTAGGTGTTTTTGTTCAAATAAAACAGACACAAATCTATTTAAAATTGATCAGAATACCATTTTAACGGTTTACATGGATGGAGTAAGTAGCGGTAGGGTGATTATCCCTTCATCACTCTTGTAATTTGAGCCTGTTGGCTTGATGCATTTCTGATAGCAACGATATACATTCCCTTTTGCAACTGGCTTGTTTGGAAACGGATATTGTTGTTTCCGCTCATCAAATCGACTGTTTGAGTGAAGGCAAGGGCTCCGTTGGTAGCATAAAAATTTACAACTGCTTTTTCATTTTTTTCAGATTGTACCTGAAGGTTAACGATATCATTGAATGGATTTGGAGAAGCAGTCATTTTGCTGATTTGCTGAACTGCAGCTGAGAGATGAACAATTGGAGAATAAGTTGTTTTGTTATTAACATCTGTCATTGCAATTCTGAAGTAGCTATGTTGAGAAGGGTTGCTGTTGAAGCTGATGTTTTGTAAACCAGCACGATTTTGAAATGGTACATTGCTGATTTTTTCAAACTGATTGCCATTGATGCTTGCTTCTAATCTCAATTCTTTTAAGTCAGCATCAGTTTCGATTTCAATATTGAAGTTGTTTACTTTACCGTTGTTGTTACCAGTGAACTTCTTTAGTCTAACAGCCATTGTAATGCACGGGTCGATTTTAAAATCGAAAACTTGTTGATTACATCCGCTGATGGGCTCCAACATAATTTTATAAGAACCAGTTGAGTAAAGGTTATTGATCTCAACTACTGGAGCGCTAGTGTCTGTTCCATTTTCAAATCTGTCGCTTGTATTGAATTTTCCATCATTGTTGGCATCGAATCCCAATACATAGCTCATTGAAAAGTATTTGCTTGCATTTGTGTTTTCAATAGTGAAATTTACTTTTCCACTGCTGCAGTTGGTATTCATTGCAACAAGCTTACTGATTTGAAGAGATGACTGCGCACCATTTTTTGCATTACTGAATCCTGCAGTTTGAATGCTGTCCATTACCCAGATACAATCGCCATCAACTTTTCTTGAGAAAATATTTCCAATGCCATTTGCATTCAGCAGTGATTCAAATTTTGTATTTGAAGCATCACTTGCTTTTCCGCTAACTGCATCTACCATTTTATTGCTTGAATCACTCAATACGATGCTGATGTTTGCTGCACCAGCAGTGATCATTTTTGAAGCATTAACCAGAAAATAACCACCTTCTTGAACGAGCGTGTTTGCAGGAATGCGAATGATTTCGTTATTGATGGCAATGGTGTAATTGCTGATGTTAGCTGCACCGATACCTGCGTTTTTGATTTCAATGAAATCTTGTCCGTTTTTTCCACTCAATCCAGTTGAAAATTCGTTGATGATGACCTTACCCTGCGCGTTTGCCCCCATAGCACCACCCATGATAGCACCCATCATCAGGGCGATCAGAAGGCTTTTGAAATTTGAGGTTTTAACGATCATCGCAGGTTGCTTTGATCATTTAACGGCAGTTATTTCGCGCCTATTATCTTATTTCAGCAATTCCTGATAAATGAAGTGAAAGCCCTCATCTGGGCTGTTTTTTGACCGAAAAACCCCACGTATTTATACGTACTTTAGCGGGTATCCCCTTGCTTTTTTATGAACGGTTATTTAAAAGCCAAAAACTGAATTAATTTTATCCAATGCTCAATTTCTTCCAAAAATTCCCGAAATACTGGCTTTTTCAGGCCCTTGGTTGGGGACTCTTTCTGGCGGTAAATGTCTTTTTTGCCATATCCTATAAGATTGTTGATCAAGTGTTTGCTGTCAGGTTAACGGTAACGATTCTGCTGGGAGTGCTATTCACCCATCTGATGAGGATGGTAATAAAGCAGCTGAAATTTCTTCAAAAAACGATCAATTTCCAGCTGATTGGATTTGTGTTGCTTTCTGCTGTTTTTGCATTAACCATTGGATTGGTTGAGACCATCATTGTGAATGGATTTGATTTGAGGTTCAAGCAAGAAAACAGTTTTAACTTCTTTCAGGATTACATTTCCAATGCATTCACATGGATGATATTTTTATTCATTTGGAATTGCATCTATTTCATTTATCATTTCATTGATGAAAGCACAAGAAACCAACTTGATAAATTAAAATTAGAGGCACTTGTTAAATCTCTTGAATTAAAAACAATCAAGTCACATATCAATCCACATTTCATATTTAATGCCCTAAACAGTATTCGTGCTTTAATTGATGAAAATCCTTCACATGCACGAGATGCTGTTACTGCATTGAGCAATATTCTTCGATCTAGTATGGTGTCTGAAACCCAGGAAACCATCAGCCTCGAAAGAGAACTATCGATTGTTAAAGATTATCTCGCATTGGAATTGATAAGATTTGAAGAAAGGCTTTCCATTCGATATGAAATTCCATCGGAAGTTTTACATCATCAGATTCCACCTATGATGTTGCAGACATTGGTTGAGAATGCAATTAAACATGGTATCAGCAAGTCGCTCAAGCCAGGTGAAATTTTGATCAAGGCTTCCTTTATTGATAATGATTTGACCATTGAAGTATTAAATACTGGAAATTTGAATGAGCATGAATATGTTGAAGGATTCGGTATTCAAAGTACATCAAGCAGATTGAATTTAATTTTTGGTGAGAAATCTTCATTCAATATTTGCCAAATTGATAGCGAGCACGTTCAAGCCAAAGTATTGATTCCTCTCAGTTAAACCGATAAGCATGAAAAAAACAGCTATTATCATAGACGACGAAAGACTTGCCAGAGCGGAGTTGAAAAAAATGTTATCCGAATACCCCGATATTGAAGTGCTTGCTGAGGCATCAAATGCAAATGAGGGAATTGAATTGATTCATCAGCTTGATCCCAATGTAATATTCCTGGATATTCAGATGCCTGAGAAAAATGGCTTTGAACTATTGCAAGAACTTGATAGGTTACCCATCGTTGTATTCACAACAGCACATGATGAGTTTGCCATCAAAGCTTTTGAAGTCAGTGCCATTGATTACTTGTTAAAACCTATTGATCCTAATCGATTGGTTGATACCATTCAAAAGCTGCAAGGAATAGCATTCAAGGATGAAGAAGTTGATGTCTTTAAGAAAGAAAATAGAAATATTCTTTCTGAGTCTGATCAGGTATTTGTAAAAGATGGAGAGAAATGCTGGTTTGTAACATTAGCAGAAATCAGGTTATTTGAATCTGTAGGAAACTATGCCAGAGTATTTTTTGCCAACAATAAGCCATTGATACTTAAATCGCTCAATTCATTGGAGGAGCGTTTGGATGCCAAAACCTTTTTCAGGGCCAACCGAAAGCATATCGTGAATCTGAAAATGATTGAAAAAGTTGAGCCTTTTTTCAATGGAGGGTTATTGCTGGAAATAAAAGGGGGAGAAAAAATTGAGGTTTCTCGCCGACAGGCGGTCAGATTCAAGGAAATGATGAGTCTTTAGTGGGAAACATTTTTCAGATACACTTTACAGAAATGTTACTTTTGTATAAACTGATCCCTTGATTGTAATTGATAACGTTTTATTGAGTGATGAAATCATTGAAGCTGAATTTGTTTGCAATCTTAGCAAATGTAAAGGAGGCTGTTGTGAAGATGGTGATGCAGGTGCACCTCTAACCGATAAAGAATTGGATGAGGTCAAAAAATCTTATGAAAAAGTTAAGCACTCCATGACAAAAGAAGGAGTAAAGGAGATTGAGAAAAATGGACTATACAGATATGACAGAGAATTTGGTTGGGTTACTCCAACTGTAGATAATAAAATTTGTGCATACGGATTCAAAGATGAAAAAGGAGTGATTAAGTGTGTTTTTGAGGAAGCTTACAATAGAGGAGACATCAAATGGAAAAAACCAATTTCATGTCACCTGTATCCAATAAAAACGACAAAGAGCAAGTACACCGGACATACCATGTTAAATTATGAACCCCGAAAAGACATGTGTGCTCCTGCATGTAAGTTGGGAAAAGAATTAAAAGTCCCGGTATATGTTTTTTTAAAAGAGGCTTTGATCAGAGAACACGGAAAGGCTTTTTATGATGCACTCTGTCAAATCGCCAAGGATTATTATAAAGTTAAACCTGCTAAAAAATAATTTATAGATGTCTGCTCATATCAATTCTTTTAAGGAGAAGAGTTTTTCAAAAGCTGCCGATATTAAGCATCGAAATACCATCAATTATAATATTGGTAAATACAATGCGGTTGTTCCTATTGGGAAGCAGCAGTTCAGTGATATAGATTTTGCCAGAGAAAAAGCAAAAAACATAAAGTGGAAAGCGCTAGAAACACTTGACAGGCAATTGGAAAAATTTGAATTTAATTTTCTGAAAAGAGGAGGAAGGGTCATTTGGGCAGAAAATGCAGAACAGGCTTGTGAAGCTATTTTAAAAATATGCAGAGAAAAGAATTGTAAAACCCTTGTCAAGAGCAAGAGTATGGTTACCGAGGAAATTCATCTCAATGATTTTCTTGAAAAAAATAAAATAGAAAGTGTTGAAACAGACTTGGGTGAGTATATCCAGCAATTGGATGGTGAGCCTCCGTATCATATTGTAACTCCCGCGATGCATAAAAGCAAAGAGGATGTTGCAAAAGTTTTTCATGATCATTTGAATACTCCCATTGATCTTACTCCTGAACAATTAACGCTGGTGGCAAGAGAGAAACTCAGAAAAAAGTATGCTGAGGCTGAAGTTGGCATAACTGGAGCAAATTTTCTCATTTCAGAAACAGGTAGCATTGCAGTTACCGAAAATGAAGGCAATGCAAGACTGAGTGCTTCTTGGCCGAAAACACATATTGTTATCACTGGTATAGAAAAAGTTATCCCGTCTCTGCAAGACCTCGCACTTTTCTGGCCACTGCTTTCAACTTTTGGAACCGGTCAGCAAATCACTGTTTATAATTCAATCATCAATGGACCTCGTCAGCCGAATGAAGAAAATGGTCCGGATGAAATGTACGTGATACTGCTCGACAATGGGCGTACCTCTATTTTACAGGATCCTGTTTCAAGAGAAAGTTTATACTGCATCCGTTGTGGTGCCTGCTTGAATGCTTGTCCAGTTTATAAAAATATAGGAGGACATAGTTATGAAACTACCTATAGTGGTCCAATCGGTAGTGTAATTACTCCGCATTTAAAAGACATGGGCGAATGGAAGCATTTAAGTCATGCTTCTTCCTTGTGTGGTAATTGTACTGAAGTATGTGCAGTAAAAATCAATCTGCATGAATTGCTTTTGGAAAATAGGCGAGAAGCGGTGAAAAAAGTCAAGGGCGATGTTTTAGAAAAAGTTGCATGGACAATATGGCAACAAGCGATGTTATTCCGTCCGGTAATGAACATGGGAAATCAGAAAATGAAAAACTGGATGGTAAATAAGTTGTTCAAGGGTTGGACCAACCATCGTGCAGAAATGGAATTTCCTGAAAAGTCATTCAATCAACTCTGGAAGGAAAAACAAAAAGCTAATTAGTCGTTTTTCTAAAGCTGTTATTTACTAAGAATACCCCGAGCAATGTTGCGATTGTTCCAATCGCGATATTTTTTGTCAACTGCTCATCAAGCAACAGACTTCCTATAATAAGTGCTACAATGGGATTGATATAGGCATGAACAGTTACCAACGCTGCTGGAAGTCTTTTCAATGCAAAGACATAAGCTCCAAATGCAATCACTGATCCAATAATTACTAAATAAGCAATGGATAGCCATGCTTCCTTGGGCAGATGATCTATCTCGACAAAATCTCCTGTTGCAAAAGAAATCAAATTGAGCAAAATGCCACTGAATAACATCTGCCATCCAAGTGAAAAATAAGGATCAGTATCTTTTGCTTGTTTTGCAGTAAGCAAGGCACCAATGGCCCATGTAATGCTTGAAATCAAGCCATAAAATATACCAAGTGCGAAACTTCCCTCTTTGATTTCACTCATGTAGTCATAAAAACATATGATCACACCCGCAAATCCCAGAACAAT
The DNA here is from genome assembly GCA_017856455.1 of Parafilimonas sp. Taxonomy (GTDB): domain Bacteria; phylum Bacteroidota; class Bacteroidia; order Chitinophagales; family Chitinophagaceae; genus Pollutibacter. Next base: position 2,529 of record JAFMEZ010000035.1, on the reverse strand, counting down.
TCCAATGATCGTTTGGGCCAACAGCTTTGTGTTTTTCTGGAAAAAATAACCAATGATTACTACCCAAATGGGTGCGATTGCTCCAACTACTGAGGCGATACCGCTTGGCATATAGGCTACTGAAAGAACACTTAAGCCATTGCTTAATACAAACATGATGATTGCCATCATGAATATTCTTAAAAATTGATCCTTGCATAGAAACATCTTTTTGAACACAGCGAAATAGATGACATATAATCCACCTCCAATCACATGGCGTAATCCTGATAGTTGTAACGCAGGTAAGTACTTAATGCCAACTTTAGATGCCATCCATGTTGTACCCCAAAGAATGGATACAATTGCGACTGCTGTCAGTCCTTTTGCACGTTCATTAGATGATAAGTTTGTCGCCATTAGTGTCTAAAGTGGCGCATACCAGTTATCACCATTGCTAAATTATTTTCCTTGCAATATTCGATAGAATCTTTGTCACGAATTGAACCTCCAGGTTGTATAAATGCTCCTATGTTTTCAGCGTGACTCATTTTTACGCAATCATCAAATGGAAAGAAAGCGTCACTTGCGAGCACCGCTCCTGCCAAATCAAAATCGAATTGTTTTGCTTTTTCAATGGATTGGCGCAAAGAGTCAATTCTTGAAGTTTGTCCGCATCCTTTTCCAATCAATTGTTTGTTTTTTACCAAAGCAATTGCGTTCGACTTAAGGTGTTTGCAAACCTTATTGGCAAAAATCAAATCTTCTTTCTCTGCTGCTGTACAATTCCTTCCGCCTACTACTTCCCATGTAGAAAAATTACCATTATCATACTCTTGAGTAAGCACACCATTTAAGGTTGACTTAAATTGAAGTTTGGCCTGTAAGGGTTGGGTTTGTTGAAGAAGTATTCTATTTTTCTTACTCTTCAGTACTTCAAGTGCATCCTCATTAAAAGATGGAGCAATCAGTACTTCAAAAAAGATTTCATTGATCAGTTGTGCAGTTGTAATATCAATTGCATTATTGCAAACCAACACACCTCCAAAGGCACTTTCTGGATCACCTGCTAAAGCATCCTTCCATGCCTGAGCTGTAGAAGATCTTGTTGAAATACCGCAGACATTGGTATGTTTAATGATGGCGAATGTTACGTCCTTCTCTCCTTGAAACTCATTGATCAAGTGCATTGCGGCATCAACATCGACAAGATTATTATATGAAAGTTCCTTGCCATTCAGTTGATTAAACAGCTCTTTCAAGTTTCCATAAAAAATTCCAGTTTGATGTGGATTCTCTCCATAGCGCATCACATGTGGATTTGCTGATGCATATATAAACTCATTTCCATTAGTTCCATTGAAATAATTGGAAATAGCAAAATCATAATGGGCTACTATTTCGAATGCTTTTGCTGCGAAATTTTTTCTTTGTTCCAAAGAAGTCTCTCCGCTTTGCTCTGATAAGATTTTAATTGCAACTTCATAGTCTGATTTCGATGCAACAACAAGTAAGTCGCTGAAATTTTTCGCTGCAGCCCTGATCATTGATGGGCCACCAATATCAATTTTCTCAATGATTAATTTTTCTTCATTTGTCTGCGCCAGCGTTTCTTCAAAAGGGTAAAGATCTACTACTACCATATCAATCTCTGGAATTTCATATTCCTTCATCTCATTGATATCTTGTTGAACAGCTCTGCGTCCGAGAATTCCGCCAAATATTTTTGGATGTAAGGTTTTTACTCTGCCTCCTAATATGGATGGGTAGTCTGTTACTGATTCAACGGGTATACACTCTAATCCTAGTTTCTCAATAAACTGCTGAGTTCCTCCAGTAGAATAAATAGCAACTCCTTGCTCACTTAATAATTTTACCAATGGTTCTAATCCATCTTTATAAAAAACTGAAATGAGCGCTGATCGAACTTTTTTTTGCATGAAATTTAATTTTTACGGGAGAGGGTATGGTAGTCTTGGCAATCAAGAAAAATTGGACCCTTTTCTGCCGTATGTAGGAACCGCAAATGTAAGTTTTGTGCCTCTTTTTCCCACCTTCTAATTTTCCACAGTTTAGTACTTCCGTCTGTGATCCATGCGCTGTTTTTCCCCATTAGTCCATTGATTTCAGTGGTTCTAAAATTGTCTCCATTGAGTAAGATCCCAGTTTTATGATGATCTTGCTTAATGATAAAGCTGTTTTTTCCCAAAGTTGTCAATACTCTTTTCTTAATGCCTAAATATTTAAATGCTTTTTGTAGTATTTCCTTATTTCTCTGCTCATTATTACTCCAATTTCCATAAATAAATACATCTGCTTCTGATCCATGTTGATGAATGATTGCGCCACAATCTTTAAGGTTCAAAATATTTAATTTTTGTAGAGGCTTATAGGTTATACATTCATTTATTCGGATGATGAATACTAGTATCACAAAACCAATACTCGTATAAAGCAAATGAGTCTCTCTTTTGACTAAAAAGCGGATAATACATATGATGAATAGTCCAATTAGAATAATATATATCTCATTTCCTGCTTGAATTTCAA
>JAFMEZ010000080.1 GCA_017856455.1 Parafilimonas sp. | reverse complement strand
CATGTCATTTGCAAGTAGATTACATAATATTCGCCTGAAATATTCATGTCGAGAGAATGAAAGCAGACTCCTGCTATCAGTAATCATCCCAACAAAACAAGAAAGTAATCCCATATCAGACAACACATCCAATTGCTGTTCCATTCCATTTTTTTGATCCAAAAACCACCAAGCTGGTCCGTATTGCACTTTTCCTTTGATGGAGCCATCATTGAAATTTCCAACCATGGATGCAAAAACTGCATTATCAGCAGGATTTAAATTATAAACAATCGTTTTACCCAACTGGTCCGTCTTATCCAATGTATTCAAAAATGCTGATAGCCTTGAAGCATGACTAAAATCCCCAATTGAATCAACCCCTACATCTGCACCCAGTGAGCTGAGCAGCCTCGTATTATTATTTCTTAGTGCTCCCAAATGATATTGCTGAACCCACCCTTTTTGATGATATATTTTACCAAGAAACGTTAAAACATGAAATACAAATGCATCTGGATTTGAAAATGGTTTTGCTCCCCTAGAAGCTAAAAATGCCTTGAATTCATTCTCTAACAACCCATTAAATTCATTCGCAATTGGAATTTGTTGAAGACCATGATCTGAAATCCTACACCCATTTTGGTGGAAGAATTCAATACGGATTAATAAAGCTTCCAATAAACTGTCCATGCTGTTAATGTCAATACCCGCAACAGAAGAAAGTTTATCGATATATGTGCAAAACGCATGCGCATCTTGTATACCAAAAGCTTTATCTGGACGAAAACTTGGAACCAATTTGATACTAAACCCAGCATCTTCATTTGCCATTTTATGAAAAGCCAGATCATCAGTTGGATCATCGGTTGTTGCCTGATACACAACATTGTATTTCTCTAAAAATCTTCTTGAACTATGATCATCGCCAACTAATTGTTCATTGCATTGATCATATATTACTTTGCTATTATCAGCATTCAATAATTGATTTATTCCAAAAGAATTCTTCAACTCTAAATGTGTCCAATGAAACAGTGGATTTCTTAATGTATATGGAACAGTTTTTGCCCATGCTCCAAACTTTTCATCATCACTTGCATTACCTGTTATATATTTTTCATGAATCCCAAATGTGCGCATCGCACGCCATTTGTAATGATCGCCAGCCAACCATACCTGAGAAATATTTTCAAATTTTTTATCTGTAGCAATATCTGAAGGTGATAAATGTGAGTGAAAATCAATAATGGGCTGTTTTTCAGCATACCCATAATACAACTTCTCCGCTAACGAGGATTGCAATAGAAAATTTGTTCCAATGAATTGATGAGAAGAAGTCATGCTATTAATTATGTTATAAAATTCGTCATTCAAAAGAATACATCCATTAATTGGATGCTGATTTTACGCAAAGGATTTCGGTATGCGTTAAATTGATTCGCGAATAGTTAACTCATTGTTCAACACAATAATATCATTTGCGGCAGCATAAGACTTTTTCTCAATCATTTTGATCAAAAGTGATGCAGCCTCTCGGCCCATTTCAAATGCAGGCTGAGCAAGTGTCGACAAGGAAGGATTCAATAATGCAGCTGTGCGCAGATTGGTCATACCAATAATCTTCAAGTCGCGCGGGATATTGATTTTTAACTCTTTACAAACCTGATAGGTGGTGATGGCATACTTTTCAATTGAAGCAAAAAATCCATCAGGTCTTTTTTTGGACGACAACAACTTCCTAATGATTGAATAATTCTTATCCATATCATCACTGCATTCTACAATCATATCATCTGAAAAAGTTATCTGTTGACTGATTAATGCAGCCTGAAAACCACGACGTCTTTCAATTGAAGTATAGAGCGGCTCTTCTGTTGCTAAAAAAACAGGACGTTTAACTCCAGCTTTAATTAATCGAGTGGTAGCCTCAAAAGTACTCTCGTAGTTATTGGAAATCACTTTTGGAAATTGAAGCAGATCTGGAACCCTGTCAAAGAAAACTATGGGCAACTTGGTATTCTCATAAAATTGTTGAAAATGCCCATACCCTTCTTTACCAGTACATACTGAAATGATAAGCCCAGATGTTAGTCCACTTTCTAAATGTTCCAAAACAGCTTTTTCTCTTTCAAGACTTTCATGGGTGAGATATATGAAAGTATCGTAATTTTTATTCATCGTCACACTCTCAATGCCATCTACTGCAAGTGCAAAAAAATTATTAACAATATCTGGAATGATTACAGCAATCTGTTTACTTTTTTTCTTTCTTAAACTGCTTGCAAATGGATTGGGTTTGTAATTATACTGCTTTGCTAGCTCCATTACACGCTTCTTTGTAGATGCACTGATTTCATAGCTATCTCCCAGTGCTTTTGAAACAGTTGATACAGATAATCCCAGCTCTTTCGCGAGCTGAATCATATTAATTCCCTTCATGAAAGTTTATCAGTTTTGTGAAGTCAAGCTCCAGCCTTCCCTGAATACAGGTTTGAGTAAAAGATTAGCTTCACTGTCATTTTTGAATTGTTCTTTCTTTGGATCCCATTGTAATGGTCGTCTTAATGCATATGCAACATTGGCAATCAAACAAACAGAACTTGTGCGGTGTCCGATTTCTACATCACAAATGGGTTTGTTCCCTGTCTTAATACAACCCAACCAATCCAAATAATGATCACTTGAATTATACAATCTAGTTTCATTGGGCTGGATGGTAGCTGTTACAATATTTGCAGGATCACTTTCTAAAAATGATCTGCTGATATCCAACTTACCCTTTTCACCAATAAATCTTACTGCTGAACCTCTGCCAAAATCTTCGTGCTTCATTACAACCCCATTTGCATATACATATTTGAGTCCCTTTGTTGCATTTCCAGTAGGTGGGATGAGTTGCTCAGGACCAGTATCATCCATTCCAAGGGCCCATTGAGCAATATCAAACATATGGGCTCCCCAATCGGCGATGATCCCTCCACCATATTCCTTGTAATTCCTCCATCTTGGAAAAATATCTTCTTCAACAGGTGGTGAAAGAATGGCATTAAAATCATGGAATGGAGCAGGACCAATCCATTGATCCCAGTTCACACCAGGTCGAACAGGTTGTGCAGGAAGATCGCATGCCCAGGGAGAATCACCAACAGTAACAATCACTTCACTTATTTTTCCTAAGTAACCATTTCGCACCAATTCACATGCATGTCGGAAGTTTTTCCAAGAACGCTGCATGCTGCCTGTTTGAAATACGATTTTATTTTTTCTTGCAGCATTAACCATTGCTCTTCCTTCCTCAACACTATGCGCTAGTGGCTTTTCACAGTAGACATGTTTGCCTGCGTTAGCAGCTTCAATCGACATTTTTGCATGCCAGTGATCTGGAGTTGCAATGACAACTGCATCAATATCTTTACGGGCAATGATTTCACGGTAATCATCATAAGCTGTGAAGCCTTTATAACCTGAAATTTTACCTTCAGCACGTGCCTGTGTATAATATTTGCTGACCAGCGAGTGGAAATAATGAAGCTTATTCAGATCAACATCTGAGGCAGCAATAATATTTGCCTTATCCTTGAATGAATTCAATAATCCCCTTGCCTGTTTTCCTGTCCCAAGAAATCCAAGATTGATCATGTCGCTCGGTGCAATAAAGCCTCTCCCTAAAACATGCCGGGGTATGATCATGAATCCCGCAGCAGCCAAGGCAGAATTTTTTATAAATGCTCGTCTTTTATTGGCGATTTGTATAGACATATGCAAAAAGTTTATTTAAAGATTATCAATTTTTTTATATCGAGGGACGAGAGATTTCATGATGGTCCAAGCAATAATATATGCTACGGCACAAAAAGCAAACATAATGGTATACCCCGTTTCCAGGTTGCCTTGAGCTTCGAAGTGATCAAACAATGCGCCTCCAACTTTACTGGTCATTACACCACCAATACCTCCAGCCATTCCACCAATACCTACAACAGAGGCAATGGCCTTATTGGGAAACATATCGGATACCGTTGTAAATATATTTGCACTCCAGGCCTGATGAGCAGATGCACCGATACCAATTAAAATAATCGGCACCCAATAGCTTATGTCGCCAAAGGGTTGTGCAAGCAATACTACCAGAGGGATCACTGCAATCACAAACATGGCCCTCATCCTTCCATCATATGCGGTGTAGCCTTTTTTAATAAAATAAGCGGGAAACCATCCTCCTGCAACCGAACCCAACATAACCATACTGTACAAAACTACCAAGGGAACCATGGTATCGGTTCCAGTCATTTGGTATTTGTCTTTTAAAAATT
>JAFMEZ010000001.1 GCA_017856455.1 Parafilimonas sp. | reverse complement strand
CAAAGGTAAGGTTTTCCAGCTGAAGATTGGAGATATAAGGGATAAAAATGGCTGAACTGTCTAGGTGATCTACAGGTATGTCAAAATAGCCCTGGATCTGGGGTGCGTGCAAATCCATCGTCACTACCCTGTCTGCCCCAGCAGCGGTCAAAAGGTTGGCAACCAGCTTAGACCCGATTGCTACCCTAGGCTTGTCCTTTCTGTCCTGACGGGCATAACCAAAATATGGCATAACTGCTATGATTTTGTATGCAGATGCACGCTTGGCTGCATCAATCATCAACAGCAATTCAAGTAGATTATCTCCTGGTGCAAAGGTGCTTTGCACAAGGAAAACATAATCGCCTCGTATACTTTCGAGGAAAACGGGCTGAATTTCTCCATCACTAAAGCGCTGAATACTGATTTTACCTGGCGTTCCATTGACCAGTTCAGCAATTTTAGCTGCTAGGTATTCGGAACTGGTACCAGAGAATACTTTACAAGAGGGACCTACGCGTTGCATAAAAAGGGGGTTGAGTTTGGCGAAGATAACAAATCTAAACACCGTTTGGGGTGTATAAACAGCTATAAAATCAAATGTGAAAAAATGAGGATGAAAAAGTTGAAAGATTGGGCAGCTGAGGACAGGCCAAGAGAAAAAATGAGGTTAAAATCACCCGGACACCTCACGGATGTGGAACTGCTTTCCATTCTCATTCAACAGGGCAATAAAGAAGCATCCGCATTTGATCTTGCAGGTGAATTGATGGCAAGGTGCAACCATAAATTATCCATACTGGCAAGACTTTCCATCAAAGAAATGATGAAAACGAAAGGTATTGGCATGGCCAAAGCAACGATATTACAAGCGGCAATGGAAATAGGCAAAAGAAGAATGGGAACAGAAGTAATGACCGATGAAATCATTAGAGACAGTAAAATGGTTGCAACATTTCTACGTACTAAAATGATGGATCTCTCCAACGAAGTATTTGCAGTGCTTTTTTTAAACCGGGCAAATAGAATTAAACATTTTGAGATCATCAGTTCTGGCGGGATGACTGGAACTGTAGCAGATCCCAGAATCATCATGAAAAAAGCTTTAGAGGAAGAGGCAGTCAGCATCATTCTAAGCCATAATCATCCTTCAGGTAATCTGAAGCCTTCAAAAGCCGACCAGGATTTAACTGAAAAAATAAAACAGGCTGCAAAATATTTTGACATCAATGTGCTTGATCACATTATTGTAAGCAATGAAGGGTATTATAGTTTTGCGGATGAGGGAGCGATATAAGGGAGAAGGAGTGAGAGAAGAGGGACAAGGTAAAAAGTTGTAAGTTGTAAGTTGTAAATTTGCAAACGATTCAAGCTGATCCAACAACTTACAACCTATAACTTATAACTCAAATACCATGCATTCAGCAAATATCAATCCTCAAATATTCATCGACAACAGAAAAAGATTTGTTGCGCAGATGGAGAAAAACAGCATAGCAATTTTCAACAGCAATGATGAAATTCCAACAAATGGAGATGCACTCTATCCGTTCAAACAAAATACAGATTTGTTTTGGATGACGGGTATTCGACAGGAGGATAGCATGCTGATCTTATACCCAGACAATCCGGATAAAAAATACCGTGAAGTACTTGTACTTGTACGACCAAACGAACTGAAAGAAAAATGGGATGGCAAAAGACATCGCGCTCATGAAGCAACTGAAATTTCTGGTATTCATACAATTTTATGGCTCGATGTGCTTGATGGCTTGTTGCAACCAATGATCCATTTAGCAGACACGATTTATCTCAATACAAATGAAAATGACAGGAAAGCAAATCAACTTGCTGTGAGAGATTATCGTTTTGCAAAAGAAATGCAAAACAGATATCCATTGCATCAATATAAAAGAGCAGCAAAAATCATGAGAGATATTCGTGCAATCAAATCACCTCTCGAAGTTGCAGTTTTACAAAAAGCGGTTGATATCACTGATCATACATTTAGAAGATTACTGGGATTTATCAAACCTGGTGTTTGGGAAAATGAAATAGAAGCAGAAATTTATCACGACTTTATGATGCAAGGATCTGCTGGTCCTGCTTATTCATCGATCATTGCCAGTGGCGACAGAGCAAGGACATTGCACTACATTGCCAATAACCAAGAATGTAAAGATGGAGAACTTGTATTGATGGATTTTGGTGCGGAGTATGGCAGCTATTGTGCTGATCTAACAAGAACTGTTCCTGTAAACGGGAAATTCACCAAGAGACAAAAAACAGTTTACAATGCATGTCTGCATCTGCATAATTACGCAAAGCATTTATTGAAACCTGGAATCACGATCTTGAAATACCACGACATGATTGGCGATGAGGCCACAAGTGTATTTCAAAAAATTGGCTTGCTGAAGAAAACCGATATCAAGAATGAAACTCCAGACAATAGAGCGTATAGAAAATACCTCTACCATGGAATTTCACATCACCTGGGTATCGATGTACACGATCTTGGTACCAAAACTGAACCGCTCAAAGCAGGTATGGTACTAACAGTTGAACCTGGTATCTATATTGAAGAAGAACAAATGGGAGTTCGTATCGAGAACAATGTTTGGATCACCAAAAATGGTAACAAAGATTTGATGGCCAATATTCCCATTGAAGCAGAAGATATTGAAAGACTGATGAAATCTACATCAAAAAAATGAAGCAGATAGCCAATATCATTACGTTGCTCAATCTTTGCTTTGGAGCAATTGCAATTGTTTTTACACTTCAGACAGGTGAAACCATTGTAAATCTTGAAAGTGGAGAATGGAAAATATATTTCCCGGAAAAAATTACCTGGGCAGCCATTTGTATATTTCTCGCTGCTGTGGTTGATTTTTTTGATGGATTTGTTGCCCGTCTGTTGAAAGCAGATTCTGAAATGGGTAAACAACTTGATTCGCTTGCAGATGTTGTTTCGTTTGGTGTGGCTCCTGGTGCAATCATCTATCAACTCCTGAGACTCGCTTTTGCTGCTGATCCATCTGGAATGGAGCGCTCAACTTATATTTTTCTTCCAGTACTTCTAATTCCAATGGCTGCTGCATGGAGATTAGGAAGGTTCAATATAGACCGATCGTCTAGAAATCACTTCTTGGGACTACCAGCACCAGCAGCTGGACTATTCTTAGCGAGCATTCCAATGATTGCCTTTTACAATCTCTTTGAACTCCAATCATTATTGATTAATAAATGGAGTCTTTATGCAATTACCATCATTATCTCTTATCTGATGGTTTCAAAAGTAGCATTGATCAATCTAAAATTTAAAAATTACAGTTTTAAAGAAAATACATCAAGATATATCTTACTGCTTGTATCAATCTTATCCATCATTATACTTGGATGGCTTTCCGCTTTTGCTATTCTCTTCAGCTATATTCTAGTATCTTTGCTTTTTAAAAAAGAGCTCAAATGAACTATACTGTCGCTATCAATGTAATGCCACTGAAAGATTTACTTGACCCTCAAGGTAAGGCTGTGTTGGGTGGATTGCATAACCTTGGTCTAAAAGCTGTTCAAGATGTTAGAATCGGAAAAAGAATTACACTTCAGGTGGATGCAGCCAATGAGAGCGAAGCAAAAAAAATTGCTGAAGAAGCTGCAACAAAACTCCTTGCCAATCAAGTAATGGAGCATTTCGAAATCAGTATCCTATCATAATCGGGCTTCCTTACTAAAATCATGTGATGCTTTATATTGTTCCAACACCAATCGGCAATTTAGGCGACATGACATTTAGAGCAGTTGCTGTTCTTAAAGAAGTAGACATCATTCTGGCAGAAGACACAAGAACTTCTGGTGTTTTGTTGAAACATTATGAAATCAACAAACCATTACAATCCTACCACCAACACAACGAACATCAAATCACTGAACGCCTTGTTGATCAACTGGTCGGAGGAACAAAAATGGCATTGCTTACTGATGCTGGCACACCCGGAATTTCTGATCCAGCATTTTTTATCATACGCGCATGCATCAAGAAAGATGTTAAAGTTGAATGCTTACCAGGAGCAACAGCATTGATTCCAGCTTTGGTCAACAGCGGACTCCCAACAGACAGTTTCTGTTTTGAAGGTTTTTTACCATTAAAAAAGGGTCGACATACACTGCTCACTTCACTTGCAGAAGAAAAACGTACGATAGTTTTATATGAATCTCCCATGAGACTACTAAAAACACTTCAGCAACTGATGGAATATTTTGGTGAGGACAGACAGTGCAGTGTTTCAAGAGAGCTTTCTAAAAAATTTGAAGAAAATGCAAGAGGAACGCTCAAAGAAGTCTTTGAACATTTCAATGCAAAAGGAGTCAAAGGTGAAATTGTTATTGTGATTGCAGGAAAAGATTATAAGTCCTGATTATTTAAATACTTCTTCTGCCTTCACCAACGATTCAGGCTTTCCCACATCAAGTATCAGATCCCCCGTATGATCATATGCAATGATCAGTTTTTCTTTGGCAATATTCAGATATACATCTACGATTGAAAATGTACCTGCGTCGGGCATATACTTAAATATGGAGGGATGAATAATATGTATACCGGAAAATGAAAATGGTTTTACCTCATCAACTTCTCCATCAACCCATTTTACTTGCGCCGTCAAATTATTTTTCCATCCAACCAACTTCATTTCTTCATCAAATAAAAACTGTCTCGAACTTTTTCGATCAGTCACAGCCAAAGTAGCGAGAGGATTAATTTTTTGGTGATAATCAAACATTCCTAACAGATCTAAATTTGTAAGCATATCCACGTTCATCACAATAAATGGATCATCGCCATGATCTAAATATTGAGCAGCAAATGCCAAACCTCCGCCAGTTTCAAAAGGACCGTCCTTTTCATGAGAGATACTAAATTTCAAATGATCAGTAGACAGTCTCTTTAACTCTTCCAAAACTTGATCAGCAAAATGATGAACATTAACAACAATATTGCTTATGCCAAATGAAGAGAGGTACTCGATATTTCTTTGTAGCAAACTTTTCCCATTGACAGGGGCCAGTGCTTTAGGATGATGGTCGGTAAAAGGCTTTAGGCGAGTACCAAATCCAGCAGCAAAAATCATTGCTTTGCAATTATTAATAGGATTCATTGATCCAATTTTTTGCTTCCTGTTCAATATGCTTGATGACAGTATTTACATTGTATTTATCTCGAAGATGTTCTGCTAATCGATCAGCTGCAAATACGCTTCGATGTTGCCCACCGGTACAACCAAAACTGATGGTTAGTCCTTCAAAACTTCTCTTAATATAATCTTCTACCGAAATATCTATAATACCATATACGTGTTGCAAAAATGAAGGCATATTGGTTTTATGAAGCAGAAATTCCTGCACGGGCTTATCCCTTCCTGTAAGTGTTTTATATTCATCCAGACGACCAGGATTTAAAATTCCTCTGCAATCAAAAACATATCCTCCTCCATTTCCAAATTGATCATCAGGTATTCCTTTTTTGTATGAGAAACTATTGATGTGAACAGTCAGTTTACAATCCGGACCAGCAGTTACCGTAGCAAATTTTTCAAGCACTTCATCAGCAACAATTTCATGAAGAACTTTTTGCAAAGCCGGTAAACGAATAGGCAGTTTCTTATTTTCCAAAAACCACTTTAGATTATTGAGTGCAAATGGAATGCTCGCAATAAAATGGGGCTTTCTTTCAAAGAGTCCTCTAAACCCATAAGCTCCCAATGTTTGCAACATTCTTATCAACACAAAACCATCATAATTAGAGAGGAAATCATCCTTTTTCAACATTCCTTCTAACAATTTGTTGGCATGCTCAAAATAATAATCAACCAATTCATCCCTCCATTCATAAGGCATTTGAGCTCTAGCCTGCCACAACAAAGAAGCGATGTCGTATTGCAAAGCGCCTTGCATGCCACCTTGGTAATCAATGAACCAAACTTGATTGTCATTGACCATAATATTTCTACTTTGACAGTCGCGGTGCATAAAATATTGTTGTTCTTCCTGCATCAGATAACTGCTCAACATTTCAAAATCATTCAGTAATAGATTTTTATCGTAAGGAAGATCAAGAGCTCTTACAAAATAATATAAAAAATAAAGTAAGTCAGAATATATAGCCTGTTTATCAAATGACCTTGTTGCTATACAATTGCTATAGTCAATATTTCTACCTCCAATGATTTGCAATTGGGCCAGAGAAGCACATGTTTTTTTGAATAAGGTTTTTACATTTTCAGAAAAACCTTCTTTTTTCATGATATCGAAGAGCGATACATCACCTAAATCAGACTGTACATAAAATTTTTGTCCGGGGTCTTCGAATTCAATTCTAGGAACAAACAATCCCAAATCATTAAAATGTTTTGTAAATGAAACAAAAGCATTGTTTTCAGGAATATTTCCTGGATTATATGTCAATATAAATGACTCTTCGGCTTTTTTAAGACGAAAATATTGACGATTGCTACCGGCTTGCTTCAGGGATTCAATCTCAATATTCTTATCATCATCCCATTTGCCGACTGATTCAATTACTTTTTCAAACGCATTGTGCATGGTGCAAAGTTATTCTTTATTCATAAAAGTAGGTTCAGGTTGTATCTTTGTCTAATGCAGAAGAAAGAAATGGATGAACTGGGCCGACTCAGCAAGGATGCATTTCAACAGGCGGATAAAATGCCCATTGTGTTGGTATTGGAAAATGTGCGCAGTATGCACAATGTTGGAAGTGTGTTCAGGACATCTGATGCGTTTCTTGTGAACAAAATCTATCTCTGTGGATATACTCCAAAACCTCCACATCGAGATATTCAAAAAACTGCACTAGGTGCCACTGAAACTGTGGCATGGGAAGGAGAAGAAAATGCTTTGTTATGCATTGAAAAACTAAAAAAAGAAGGTTATAAAGTTTTTGCTGTTGAACAGGCTCATGGTAGCACTTCACTGGAAAAACTACAAATCACATCTTCATATCCCATTGCTCTGGTATTTGGGAATGAAGCAGCAGGTGTTGAAGCCTCTACCATTGCTCAATGTGACGGATGTATTGAAATTCCACAATTCGGTACAAAACATTCATTTAACATAAGTGTTTCAGCAGGTATTGTATTGTGGGAGATTTATAAACAAATGAGAAGCGCATCATGAAAAAATTTGCACATTACTTTTCACTCATAAAATTTTCTCACACCATCTTTGCAATGCCCTTCGCATTGGTAGGATTTATGGTAGGTGTTATGTACCATCAAAGCGATGAAATATCGCTGAGCGGTTGGAGCAAATTGAAAGATTATTTTACAGGACATTGGATGGTTTTCTTTCATATCATTCTTTGTATGATTTTTGCGCGCAGTGCCGCAATGGCTTTCAACAGATACTTAGACAGAGAATTTGATGCGAAAAATCCTCGTACCGCCATTCGAGAGATCCCAAAAGGAATTATTAGTCCAGCTAGTGCATTAAGATTTACCATCATCAATTCACTTCTATTCATAGGAAGCTCCTGGATGATCAACACAACATGTTTTTACTTATCCCCTATTGCATTGTTTGTGATCCTTGGATATAGTTATACAAAGAGATTTACCCCATTGTGTCATTTGATACTTGGAATTGGACTTTCATTAGCACCAGTAGGAGCTTTTATTGCAGTTACAGAAGTAGCAAATAGCTCCATCATTGTTTTATCGTTTGCAGTTATCGGATGGGTAAGCGGATTCGACATCATTTATGCATTACAAGATGATACATTTGACAGTCAGAATAATTTATATTCCATTCCCAGTTTTCTGGGCAGGAAAAATGCCTTGATGTTATCAAGAATCTTGCACTTGACTACCTCCATTTTATTAATTCAGTTTGGAATGCTTAATGGCATGCACTGGATATATTATGCTGGATTATTCATTTATATTACATTATTGATCTATCAACAAAGTATCGTAAAGCCGGAGGATTTAAGCAAGGTCAATATCGCCTTCATGACAGCCAATGGAATTGCGAGCATCTTATTTGCATGCTTTACTATCACCGATTTGATTTATTTTGGATAAATGGGAAGAATCATTGCATTGGATTATGGCAAAAAGAGAACGGGTATCGCCGTTACAGATCCCTTAAAGATTATTGCAAATGGCTTAGTCACGATAGAGACAGAAAAACTTTTTGATTTTTTAAACGACTATGTAAGCAAGGAATCTGTTGAAAAAATAATCATTGGCAATCCTCTTAACTTAGATGGTAGTCCAACTGATATTACTGCAGCAGTGCACCATTGCATCAGGAGATTAAAAAATAATTTCCCAGCTGTACCAATTGTTTCTGTAGATGAACGGTACAGTTCAAAGATGGCATCAAGAGCAATGGTAGAAATGGGAATGAAGAAAAAAGATCGAAGAGAAAAATCAAATATCGACTTGATTGCTGCAACAATGATGTTGCAAGATTATTTAGCAAACAACATTTTATAACCAGGTTTTACTTTGCCTGTAGAAATATCTTCAAGTTTCTTCTTTAGCAATTTTCGTTTGATCAGTGAAATTCTGTCAATAAAGAGCTTTCCTTCAATATGATCATATTCATGTTGAATGACCCTTGCATTGAACCCCCTGAATGTTTCTGTTTTCTCCACGAAGTGCTCATCGCAGTAGGTCATTGTGATGATATTTTCTCTTGTGACTTCTTCTCTAAAACCAGGTAAACTCAAGCAGCCTTCATCGCAGCTCCATTCATGACCTGTTCTTTCAGAAATATGTGCATTGATGAATACTTTTTTCAATCCCTTTTCACCCTCGAACTGAGCTCTCTCCTCTTCATCACTATTGTCATACACTTGTTCTGTATCAATCACAAACAATCGGATGGCCTTGTTGATCTGTGGCGCTGCAATACCCATACCATGGGAGTGATACATGGTTTCCCACATATCTGCAATGAGTATATCAAGATTGGGATAATCTGGAGTGATATCCAAACATACCTGCCTGAGTACTGGATGTCCGTATGCAACTACTGGTAATATCATACCACAAAGATACTTAAGATCTAACCGTTATAAAGTAGATCATAATATTCAGTGGCCATTCGGTTTGAATCAAACCTGAAACGCACATCTTTCATTCCATTTTGAACAATTTGTCGCCATGTATGAGGTGCATCATAATATAGTGGTAATACTTCTTCCTGTAGTATTCTGTACATCTCATTCAGATCATAATCATCTTGGTCATGAACATGCATATTCTCATAATCTACAGGAGGTACAACAAATCCATTGTTTCCATGATTGATGAATTCAACAATCCATCCATCATTGGTAGAAACGTTAACAGCACCATTCATTGCAGCAGTCATTCCACTGGTTCCAGATGCTTCTCTAGGAACGCGTGGATTATTGAGCCAAACATCTGCAGCTTGCTTTAGTCTTTTGCTTAATCCTAATTCATATCCTGTACAAACTGCCATGTTTTTATGGCTTTTGCTCAGGTGAACAAGGTGATTAAATTCTGTGATTGCTGGATAATCCACTGGATAAGGCTTTCCAGCCCAAATGATTTGAACTGGATATTTTGTATTGGCCAACATTGCATCGAATCTCTCCCTATCTCTAGTAAGCATATCTGCGCGCTTATATCCAGCGAACCTTCTTGCCCATACAATTGTAAAGACATCAGGGTCTAACAATTTCCCTGTTTGGTCTGCTACGAGATCAAATGCTCTTTTCTTGAGGTATCTTTTGCGGTCAATGAATTTCTCATCATTTTGCTCATCCATTGCAAAGTACAATTGCTTATCTGCCCAATATCTCCAGTTTTGGGAGTTGGTGACATGAATAATTGGACAAACACCTTGATATTTCCCCCACATTTTTCTGCTTACGTGTCCGTGTAATTCTGAAACCGCATTTGACAATCTTGCGAACCTTAGAGCAGCAAGTGAATGATTGAACTGATCATCTTCCATACCTGTAATCTCTCTCACTTTTGAAAGTGGCATGCCACAGAAATAAGACATCTTCTCACATAAATAGATATCATGTTTTTCATTACCTGCTTCTTCAGGTGTATGTGTTGTAAAAACCAACTGACGTTTCAATGCATCTAAATCTCCGCCATTTTTATTCAGCAAATAAAAAGCAGAAGAAATGGCATGAGCCTCATTCAAATGGTACACATCTGGTTTATATCCAAGTTCATCAATCAATTTTGCACCACCAACACCCAAGAGTATAAACTGTGCAACCTTTGTAGCAACATTCGCATCATACAAACGATGAGTGATGGTTTGAGAAACGTAATCATTCTCTGGAAGATCTGTACTCAGTAAAAACAGTGGGGCCGACTTAAATGTTTCCGGATTCAAGTAAAATGCTTTTACCCAAACCGGTGCATCATGAATCATGACTTGAAATTTGATGCCGGTATCTTCCAAAAAATTATAAATCTTTTCATTCCATTGTACTTGCAATGTTTGATCTTGGTTACGTGCCTGATCATAATATCCATACTTCCATAAAATACCGACCCCTATCAGATTTTGACGTAACTCGTATGCACTCCTCAAATGTGAACCCGAAAGAAATCCTAATCCCCCACTATAAATTTTTAGTGGTTGATGAATGGCAAATTCCATTGAGAAATATGCTACCTTTTTAGAGAACCTTGAATCTATTGAATAAGGGAGGGCGTAATTTTTAAAATTGGACATGAACCTTTTATTAATGAGGTCGCAATATAACTTCAAAAAGGCAATGCAAGAAATTAATATGTATTTTTTACACAATGTGTTAAAAACTTTATCTTTCGAGTCATGACAAGCAGTTTTTGCGGAAAAAAACTACATTTGGTCAACGCTGTATCATGAGAAAATTAATTCCCCTTTTGTCTTTGATGATTTTGATTGTGTCGTGTGGCAAAAAAACTAAGGACATCAATGTGGATGAAAATATTATCACGAGCGATTTTATTGAATCATTCAGTGAAGTAGCCTTACCAATACAGTTTAAGCAAGATTATTTTGACAAGAAGGAATCTGACAGTAATTATATAAAACCTGCTGTTGTTTCAAAATTTATACCAGATAGCATTTTTAAAAAAGATCTTGGCAAAACAAAAGATGTAAAATTTTACAGAAAGGGCAGATTTAATGCAGAGGAAACGGGTGAGATCTATTTGTTTCTTACCGCACAAAAAAAAGAAAAGAGATATGCATACATTCTGTGCTTCGATAAGGAAGAAATATTCAAAACTGGAATGTTGCTGAGTGAAAAAAGTTTCAACCCAACGATCAGCTATGAAGGTACACTCGACAAAAAACTAACGATCACAAAACTTAAGAACAGTAGCATAGGAACCGGAAAAGCTTATTATAATAAAAGTGTTTATGTGTACAATACTGAAGGAGTATTCACTTTAATCCTTACAGAAAGCAATGAACCAGTAGTAGAAACAGAAGTTTACAATCCAATTGACACATTGCCAACGACAAATGCATTAAGTGGCAATTATGTACAAGACAAGAAAAACTTCGTATCGATCAGAGATGGAGGGAAGCCAGGTAAATTACTTTTCTTCATTAATGTTGACAAGTACAGTAAATCATGCACTGGCAGTCTAAGAGGAGATATCACTCAAGTCAAACCCAAAGTTTTTCAATACAACAAAGCTGATGATCATTGTGTATTGGAATTTACATTTAGCAGCAGTGGATTACAGGTAAAAGAATTAGAAGCATGCGGGAACCATCGATCCGTGAGATGTAGTTTTGATGGTAGATTTTCAAAACAAAGAAAAAAAGCAAAAAAATAACTAGAGTACTTGACCTTGAATCAGGTCATCCAACGTTTCTCTTCTACGGATAAGTTTCATTTCTCCTTTGTTCACCAAAACTTCTGCAGGTCTTGTTCTTGAATTAAAGCGACTGCTCATCTCAAATCCATAAGCTCCTGCATTGTTGAACAAAAGAATATCACCAGGACTTACTTCATGCAACGCTCTATCCCATGCAAATGTGTCCGTTTCACAAATATTGCCAACAACATTGTATTGCTTAACCGGACCTTTTGTATTGGATATGTTATGAATGATATGGTATGCATCGTAAAACATTGGACGAATCAAATGATTAAATCCACTATCTACACCAACAAACGTCCTGGTAGGATTTTCCTTAATAATGGTCGCCTTGGTTAAAAAATATCCAGCTTCACTAACAATGTATTTTCCAGGTTCAAACCAGATTTGGAATTTTTTATGCTGATCAGTTTCAAACTTGGATAAGGTCTCATGTAATCTCATCCCCAGTTCATCAATATTTGCCCCTTTCTCATCAGGCTTATAAGGCACTTTGAATCCTCCTCCCAAATCAATAATACTAAGCTCTTCAAATTTTTTACTCAACTCTAGCATCAATTGAAGACCATTGATAAAAACATCCACCTCTTTGATTTCACTTCCAGTATGCAAATGGAGTCCCTTTATCTTGATTTGCGTTTGACTTTTAATTTTCAAAATTTGATCAATTTGATCAATTGATATGCCAAACTTTGAATCAATGTGTCCAGTAGAAATTTTAATATTCCCACCAGCCATGATATGAGGATTGATACGTACGACAACAGGATAGCTTGAACCATAATGTTCACCAAACTGTCTGAGAATCTCCAGATTATCAATATTTATATTAACTCCAATAGAAACAGCCTCTTTGTAATCATCAATTGAAACACTGTTTGGAGTGAAAATAATCTTGCTTGGTTCAAAGCCAGCTTTCAAAGCAAATTGTACTTCGTTTAAACTCACGCAATCAATTCCTGATCCGAGTTTCTGCAGTATGCGAAGTATATTGATATTGCTTAAAGCCTTGCAGGCGTAAAATATTTTTACATCAGACTGATGAAATGCATGAAGCAACTTGGAGTATTGGAAATGTATACGTTCTTCATCGTATACATACAATGGTGTATCAAATTTTTCTACAGCCTTGAGTAGTAATTCGTTTGAGAGGGTTGGAGCCATAGTTGTGACAATATTTATACTAAGCTCCCTCTGTATTTTCTTCTTGTTGGCCACCAGTTAATTCTTGTCCTTCGTCACTTGTCGTTTGTACTTCAATTTCTCCCTCCAATTCAAAATGTTCAGCATTTACAAGAGTGGGGACTACAATTTGTTCAGCCAGGACTTCACTGATTTTCGGTAACTCCTCTGAAGTGTTGATACCAAAATAATCCATGAAATGGCGTGAAGTAGCATAAATGAGTGGTTTTCCAACCATTTGTTCATTTCGGCCTGAAATCACAATCAATTCTTTCTCCAATAACTTTTGTATTGAATAGTCGCAATTCACACCTCGGATGGCTTCAATTTCAGATTTTGTAATGGGTTGCTTGTACGCAATAATGGCCAATGTCTCCAATGCTGCAGTGGACAACCGTTTCAAAAATTTATCACCATTCAATTGAGCGATAGTAGTATGATATTCTTTTTTAGTAAGAAACTGCCAACCGCCTCCACTTTGTCTTAATTCAAAAGGATAGAATTCAGATTGGTATTTTTCATTGATACCTTCAATACAAGTCTCAACTTGATCAAGTGTAACTTTGTCATCCATGAAGCCAAAGGCATTGTTGATCAATTCAACGATTTCCACAGCAGTTAATGGTTTTTCACTTGCAAAAATCAGTGCCTCGACATGATTGATAAGATTGGCTATTTCCATCGATATTAAAATCTTTTTTTAACCCAATTAGGGTAGTAAATGTAAGGGAATCTCACGAAATCTTACCCTTGTAAAGCAGCAGCGCCACTCACAATTTCGGTAAGCTCGGTAGTAATTGCAGCCTGTCTTGCTCTGTTGTAAGAAATCTTCAACGATTTAAGCAATTCATTCGCATTTTCAGATGCCTTATCCATTGCCGTCATTCGAGCACCATGTTCTGATGCATTCCCGTCCAACACTGCCTTATATAGCTGTGTATTGAGAATTTTTGGCATGAGTTCAGCGATCAATATTTCTTTTGCTGGTTCAAAAATAAAATCTGCTTTTTGCGTTTTGTTTTCAGCCGTATTCTCCTGTTTTGGAATAGGGAGAAATGGTTCTGAAACAAAGCGTTGGGTTGCAGCGTTTTTGAACTCACTATAAATAATTTCTACAGCATCAAATTCCTTACTTGCAAATGCCTTGACAGCTTCTTGTGCACATGCTTGAACACCTTCAAAAGAAAGTTGCAGGAATGTATCTCTAAATCGTGTATCTACATGATAGCCCCTTTTTTGAAAAAACTCAGCCCCCTTCTTGCCTATTGCCCAAATCGAAAGATTGCCATTTGCCTGAACGGAAGAATAACGTTGTTGAATTGCGGCGAGAGCTGCTTTTTGAATATTTGCATTGTATGCTCCACAAAGTCCACGGTCACTCGTAATGACAATCAACAATACTTTTTTGATGGGTCTTACTTCTGCCAATGATATATTCGCCCCACTATCAACATTGCTCACAATATTGCTGAGCATTTCTTGTAATTTTTTAGCATATGGGCGCATCTGAATAATGGCATCTTGTGCACGTCTTAATTTAGCGGCACTAACCATCTTCATTGCCTTGGTGATTTGCTGTGTAGACTGAACTGACTTGATCCTATTTCTAACTTCCTTTAATTGGCCTGCCATGGGGCTAAAAATTTGAGCGCGAAGTTAAGCAAATACAAGCGAAATCATTGAAGATCGAGGATAACATTTACCCACTCTGGGTCAAATTGAGCTTGATATTTTTTATAAAATTGAATTGCGGGTTCATTCCATTCAAGCACCTGCCAGGTTATACGCTTAAAACCCTTATCCTTAGCCTCTTCTATTAGTTTGTCCATCAACATTTTACCAATGCCTTTCCCCCTATGATTGGCAGTAACAATGATGTCTTCTAAATACATGACTTGCCCCTTCCAGGTACTGTATCTGATATAATAAAGTGCAAAAGCCACTATAGGGCAAGTAGGATCATGATCATCCTCTACCACAAATGCCCACCAAACAGGCTGACTTCCAAAGCCAGATTCCTCAAAATGTTTAGGGTCGACGGTTACTTCATGGGGAGCTTTTTCAAAATCCGCCAATTCCTGGATCAATTTCAACATGGCAGGAATGTCTCTGCGTTCAGCTTTTCTGAGTATCATTTTAATGCTTGGTCAAAATCATTCAAAATATCATCTCTGTTCTCAATTCCAACACTTAATCTGATCAAACCATCAGTAATGCCGTATTCAATTCTGTTGGCTTTGGGAATACTGGAGTGTGACATGGATGCAGGATGTGAAAGCAGTGTATCGCAAGTACCAAGTGAAACAGTTCTGGTACACATTTGAAGTTTGTTCATGAATTTTACCCCAGCTTCAAATCCTCCTTTCAATTCAAAGCTCATCATTGCGCCAGGATGATTCATTTGCTTTTGAGATACTGCAAAATCTGGATGTGTAGAGAGTCCGTTGTAATTCACCTTCTCGATAGCATGATGATTGGAAAGAAAGTTCGCAACATGCATGGCATTGTCGCAATGTCTTTGCATACGAAGCTCTAATGTTTTCATGCCGTTAATCAGCAAGAACGCTTCAAATGCATTGCTATTACCGCCGAGCAGTCGATGTGTTTTGGTAACGCGCGTATTCATGAATTCAATATCCCTTCCTACCAAAACACCGCCAATTGCAGTGCCATGACCGTTTAAAAATTTTGTAGTGCTATGAACAACATAATCGATGCCGTATTTAAAAGGCTGTTGCAAAAAAGGAGTAGCAAAAGTATTGTCGCATGCAGTTATCTTTCCGTATTGCTTTGCCAGATTTGATAGTGCTTGTAGATCAACGCACTGTAATGTGGGATTAGCGGGCGTTTCAAGATAAATCATCTTGATAGCGCTATCCTCTTTTAGATATTTTTCCGCCAACGAAAGATCTCTTAAATCAACAATGATAGATGATAACTCAAGCGGCTCTAACAATGATTTCATATAATCTTGTGTACCGCTATATAGAGAATAATGCGTAAGAATTTTATCGCCTTTCTTAAGTGTAGCCAGAAGCAAAGAACTGATCGCTGCCATTCCAGATGCGTGTAAAATTGCTTTTGCTTGCATGGGGCTGCCATTGTCGAGCAATCCAAATGTTTCCATTGCAGCAATCTTTTCTTCTGCTTCATTCATCGTTGGGTTCCCCCAACGAGAATAGATATAGCCCTTTTCTTGTCCTGAGAATCTTCTACTTCCCTGTTCAGCCTCATCGTAAACATATGTAGAGGATGCATAAATTGGCGTCAAATGTGCATACATCGGATCAGGATGTTGCCCTGCGTGAATTGCTAGTGAGCTAAATCCTTTAAATATCTTGTTGTTTCCTGACATCTTAATTAATTAATGAACCATTTTACCCAGGTAGCTCCCCATGTAAATCCACCTCCAAATGCAGCCAAAACAATGTTATCCCCCTTTTTCAATTTTGTTTGGAAATCCCATAAACAAAGTGGAATGGTTGCTGCGGTTGTATTTCCATAACGTTGAATGTTCAACATTACTTTTTCATCTGAGAGTCCCATGCGTCGCGCTGTTGCATCAATGATTCTTTTGTTGGCTTGATGTGGAACAAGCCATGCAATATCTTCTGATTTTAAATGATTTCTTTCCATTAATTCGTAACTCACATCAGCCATTCCTGTAACAGCAAATTTGAATACAGGCTGCCCATCCTGGAATATAAAATGTTCTTTTCTGGCAACTGTTTCTACAGATGGCGGATTCAAAGAACCTCCACCTTTCATGTGTAAATATTTACCGCCACTCCCATCACTCTTTAGAATACTATCAAGCACTCCATATCCATCCTGATTAGGTTCGAGCAAAACTGCACCTGCACCATCACCAAACAAAATACATGTGGTTCGATCTGTATAATCTACTATGGAACTCATTTTATCAGCACCTACTACAACAACTTTTTTATAACGGCCACTTTCAATCAATGAAGCACCTGTTGTAAGTGCATATAAGAACCCTGAACATGCAGCAAGAATATCAAATCCCCATGCATTTTTAATTCCCAACTTGTCGCAGGCAACATTGGCTGTATTAGGGAAAAACATATCTGGAGTAACAGTTGCTACAATCAGACATTCAATTTCATTAGGATCAATTCCTCTTTTTTTACAAAGATCTTTAACGGCTGGAGCAACAAGGTCGGAAGTTGCTTTGCCTTCGCCTTTTAAAATGTGCCTTTCCACAATTCCTGTACGAGTTCTGATCCATTCATCGTTGGTATCCACCATTTTTTCCAGATCTTCATTGGTGAGCAGGTCTTCTGGCACATAACCGCCAACAGAAGTGATTGCAGCAGTGATTTTTTGCATATGATTCAATTGGAATACAAATGTAACTATTTTGACGGGTGTTCTTATCTTCGTAACGTATATTCAAGCACATGATTGCCAGTTTGACAGGAAAATATATTTTAAAAACACCATCATACATTCATATGGATGTACACGGGGTTGGATATGAAGTGCAAATCAGCTTAAATACATATACCAAAATCCAAGAAGAAGAAAAAGGAACATTGCTCACCTTGCTTCAAATTAAAGAAGACAGTCATACCTTATTCGGTTTTGCAGATATCACTGAAAAAATTCTTTTTCAGCAGCTGATCAATGTGAATGGTGTTGGAGCATCCACTGCAAGAATGATGCTTTCAGCCATGCAACCACAAGAACTTAGTAATGCTATCGCATCTGGCAATACAGTAGCATTGGAAAAAATAAAAGGTATTGGCAGAAAATCTGCTGAACGCATCATCTTAGAACTGAGGGATAAAATGGTAAAATCTGGTGCGGTGTCATCTGCACAGGGATTTGCTCATCACAGTATTCAGGATGAAGCACTTCAAGCATTGATTGCACTTGGTATTCCAAGAGCAGCTGCCGAAACTGCTATAAAGAAATCATCCTTCAATTCCTCTGAAGATACTCTTGAATCACTCATTAAAAAATCCCTTCAGCTTATTTGATTAGAACTCTACCCAACCAAAGAAGAAGGAAATATTGAAAAGGTTATCGCATAAGATAACAAGACTGGTGGTCACCCTATTATGTGCTGCAACAATGCGCGCAGAGGGGAATATTTTTCATCACTCAATTCAAATTTCTAGAGATACGGTTCCTTCCATTGATTCACTTTTGTACCCACTTCAGGACCGAAGAAGTGACAAAATTTCGCAGAGCAAAAAAAATCCATTCGACTTAAAAGATCCATCCAACGTAAAAGACTCTTTGATATATGATTACAAAACCAAGGAGTACTATATCATTGAAAAAATTGGAAGTCGTTATTTCAGAAAACCTACATCATTAACTTTCGACGAGTACTTAAGAATCCAATCCAGAAAAGCTGAAAGAGACTACTTTCAAAAGAGATCAAATACAATCAGCTTACTGAATAGAAAACTTGTAAAACCCAGGCTAAGCATGGGTGAGGAACTATTCAATAGATTATTCGGAACAGGCGTGGTAGATATTCGTCCACAAGGAGAAGTAAATATTACCACAGGTTATCAAGGTCAGAACATCAAGAACCCAACACTTCCTGAAAGAGCAAGAAGAAACGGTGGATTAGATTTTGACATGGCTGCAAATTTGAATGTACTTGGAAACATTGGAGACAAAATGAAATTTCCAATCAGCTACAACACACTTTCAACTTTTGATTTTGAGAATAAACTAAAGCTTGATTATACCGGAGGAGCAGAAGATGTATTCAAGAAAATTGAAGTTGGTAATACTTCCTTCGCAACAAAAGGAAGCTTGATTCCAGGTGCACAACAATTATTTGGCATTAAAACACAAATGCAATTTGGGAAGCTTTGGCTTACAACAGTTTTTGCAAGTCAGCGTTCACAAAGACAATCTACTGCTTTCAAAGGCGGATCAACATCAATGCCTTTTGAAATAAAAGCAGATGAGTATGAAGAAAACAGGCATTTCCTTTTGGCACAGCATTTCAGAAGAGAGTTTAATAAAGGAATGAAAAACCTACCCATTGTAAACTCACAAGTTCAATTACTCAGATTGGAAGTATGGGTAACCAACAGGTATGGCGCAACCACCAATGCAAGAGATGTGGTTGGCTTGATGGATCTGGGAGAAGATAAACCCTACCAACAACCACCTGTAATCAACCCTCGTCCGGGTGCAACTTACCCTTCCAACCAATCCAACGATTTATACAGTAAAATTGTAAGCAGCCCTAATAGCCGTAATCCAGCACAGGTTGTAAATTTTATGAACTCAATTGGTTTACAGCCAATCAGGGATTTTGAAAAGACTTTCGCAAGAAAACTTGATTCATCACAATATTATTTCAACAGGCAGTTGGGATTTATTTCGCTCAATGTCACACTGCAACCTGATGAAGTATTGGGTGTTGCCTATCAGTACACGGTAAATGGCAAGGTATATCAGGTGGGTGAATTTGCCCAGGATGTGCCAGTTGATTCAACGAGTGGTGTTTCAAAAATTCTTTTTCTTAAATTATTGAAAGCAACTTCACAGCGTACATCACTACCTATATGGGATTTGATGATGAAGAATGTATACGCGGTAGGATCAGGTCAGTTGGAGCGACAGGATTTTCAATTCAATGTTCTTTATCAGGAACCAGGAGGTGGAGAAAAAAGATATATCACAGAGGGAGATCAGGCTGGTGTTCCATTGATTACGTTGATGAATTTAGACCGACTTAACAATCAAAATGATCCACAACCTGATGGTGTTTTTGACTATGTTGAAGGATTTACGGTGAACTCTTATCAAAGCAGGGTTATGTTTCCAATGTTGGAACCATTTGGACACGATTTGGATTTTGCATTTAGTGACCCTGCGCTAAGAGATAAATATTTATTCTATCCTCTTTATGATACCATCAAGGCCATTGCACAGACTTATGCAAACTTGAACAGATTTATCATGAAAGGTAGTTCTAAATCATCAGGAGGTTCTACAGGTGAAATTTCATTGAACGCATTTAATATTCCGCAGGGATCCGTTACAGTAACAGCAGGTGGACAAAAATTAATTGAGAATGTTGATTATACTATTGATTATTTATCGGGTACACTAAGAGTAATCAATAGTTCGATCAAACAATCTGGTGTGCCAGTAAATGTACAATTTGAAAACAATGCAACATTTGGCGTTCAACAAAGAACGTATTCAGGTGTAAGGTGGGATTATCTATTTAGCGATAAATTTTCAGTGGGTGGTAGCATGGTACGCTTGGGAGAGAGACCATTTTTCACAAAAATGGAATATGGTTCTGATCCAATTAGAAACAGCATGTCAGGACTTGATATGTCATACAACAGTGAAGTACCCAGATTGAGTAAATGGCTAAGTAAACTTCCATTTTATGAAGCTTCAGGCAGCTCAAGCATCAATGCGTCTGCAGAAGTTGCACAATTAAAACCAGGACATGCGCCACAAATTGGAAAAGGCGGAAAG
Organism: Parafilimonas sp.; assembly: GCA_017856455.1. GTDB lineage: Bacteria > Bacteroidota > Bacteroidia > Chitinophagales > Chitinophagaceae > Pollutibacter. Next base: position 93,637 of record JAFMEZ010000001.1, on the reverse strand, counting down.
GGATTGGTTTATCTGGATGATTTTGAAGGGACCAAATCAAGTATCGACTTGAGATTTCCAATCATTGGTTGGACGTTGGCATCAACACCTGTTGGAGCAAAAGATCGTTCGGGAAATATCATGTTTCCAGAAGCAACCTCTTTCGATAATATCGATTACGGAAAAAACAGAGCAAAATTAGCATGGTATAATATTGAACCGATTCTTCAAGAAAAAAGAAATTTAAGCAATCCACTTAGAAATGATGTAGAGCAGTTATCAGATCCAAGAGTAAGAAGCGTCGGACAACAGGAAATTTTCCCAAGAAGAACTCCAGATTTTGGACAAAGTCAATTGGTGACTTTTGATTTGGCTTATTACCCAAAGGAAAGAGGTCCGTATAATTATGATGCAACAAATATTGAGTCCAACGGAAACCTGAAAAATCCCAATAAACGTTGGGGAGGCATCATGCGCAATATTGATCAGACAGATTTTGAAACAGCAAACATTGAGTTCATCGATTTTTGGGTGCTAGATCCATTCATCAAAAATACCAATACAGCAGGTGGATCAATGTATATAAACCTGGGTAATATTTCAGAAGACATTCTGAAAGATTCAAGAAGATTTTATGAAAATGGACTGCCCACTCCAACAATACCTTCAAGTGTAGCCACTTCTAACTGGGGAAAAGTACCATTGAACCCAACACAAATAACAACTGGATTTAGCAATGAGCCAAATGATCGTCCCTTTCAGGATGTTGGATTAGATGGATTATCTGATACGGAAGAAATAACAAAAAGAAAAGATTATTTAAATGATTTAGCAAATAGATTAGGTGTTGGATCAACAGCTTATAAAACTGCTGCTTCTGATCCATCATCGGACAATTTTAAATATTACAGAGATGCTACGTATGATGAAGAAAATGCTGGCATCTTAAAGCGATATAAAAATTTTAATAACCCTCAAGGAAATTCTCCTGTGGCAAAAGCAGGTGATGCATTTGCGTCTGCATTCACTTTGTATCCCGATGGAGAAGATTTAAACAGAGACAATACACTGAATGAGGCTGAAGAATACTTTCAGTATAGAATTGAACTAAAACCATCTGGTGATCCAATCATGCAAGTGGGCAAAAACTTCATAGCTGATAAAAAAGTAGTGAATGTTACATTATCAGATGGAAGCAAACAAGATCAAATATGGTATCAGTTTAGGGTTCCGATCAATGCATATACAAGCAAGATTGGAGAAATACCCGACTTCAAATCAATACGTTTTATCAGAATGTTTCTTACAGATTTTTCAGATTCTGTGGTATTGCGTTTTGCAAAACTTGAGCTTGTCAGAAATAACTGGAGAAGTTTTGCCTATGAGTTGGATACAACCGGAACATATATTCCTATCAACAAATCTGGAGAAAATACTTTTTTCAATATTACTGCCGTCAACATAGAAGAAAATGACAGAAGAGATCCAATACCTTACAGAACTCCTCCTGGTATTGAAAGAGTTCAAACACTTAGTAATGGAGGAATTAATATTCTACAAAATGAGCAGGCATTGAGCATGACTGTTTTAAACCTTGAAGAAGGTAGAGGCAGGGCGGTTTTCAAAGGCTTTAACCATGATTTAAGGCAATACAAAACACTTTCAATGTTCTATCATGCCGAAAGCTTGAAACAATACGGTAAAATCAATGATGGTGAAGTATATGCAGTTGTTAGGTTAGGAACAGACTATATCAATCATTACTATGAAATAAAATACCCATTAAAAACAACACCCTTTGGAACATCTGATGAAAATATCATTTGGCCTTCTGAAAATGAATTGAGCTTCGATTTGCAGACACTGATTGATTTGAAGAACGAGAGAAACTTAAAAACCAACAATCCAACTGCGATATATAGAAAACGAGTAAATGGAAAACTCTTTTCCATTTATGGAAATCCAAATTTGGCTGAGATTCGAGGTATTTTGGCAGGTGTGGAAAATCCAAAAGATCCAACTGGAGGCCGACCAGTTAATGCAGAAGTATGGATCAATGAACTACGGCTCTCAGGCATCAATGAAAACAGCGCATGGGCTGCAGTTGGACAAATGAATATTCAATTGGCAGATCTTGGATCTGTATCTGTTTCCGCAAATATGCATACCGTTGGTTTTGGGCAGCTTGAACAACGTGTAAATGAGCGGTATAGAAATGATTTGAAACAATATGATCTATCAGCCAACTTACAATTAGGAAAGTTATTGCCAAAACAAATAGGACTTGAAATTCCTTTCTTCCTCAACTTATCAGAAATGATGAGTGCCCCTCAATATGATCCGTATGATCGCGATATACTATTGAGAGACAAACTTTCACTCTATAGAGACAAAAGAGATTCCATCAATGCTGATGCAGTTGACTATACTGGCATCAAGACCATTAATTTTACCAATGTAAGATTTGCACAAAGACAAGATAAAAAAATACATCTTTGGAGTCTTTCGAATTTTGACTTCAGTTACTCTCTAACTCAAACAAAACAGCATAATCCTCTCACAGAAAATAATGAAGTTGCAAAAACGCAAGGAGGCATTGGCTATAATTTCAACAAACAACCTAAATACATTGAGCCATTCAAAAAGATCATACCGATACAAAGCAAGTGGGTAGATTTTATCAAGAATGTAAATTTCAATTTGATGCCTTCGTTAATAGGATTCAGACTAGACACCAGAAGACAGTTCGGTGCTATTCGTCCACGTAATGTTGGAGGCGGTAAATTCAAAATACCAGAAACATACGACAAGTATTTTGTGGTTGATAGAAATTATAATCTTAGGTGGGACCTTACAAAATCTTTAAATTTTGATTTTCGCGCAACCAATAATTCACGTGTTGATGAACCTTTTGGAAGGATAGACACGAAAGCAAAACAGGATTCGCTTTTAAAAAATTTTTTAAAAGGTGGGAGAAACACACTTTACAATCATAATGCTGATCTAACATATAATGTACCACTGAACAGTTTTCCCTTATTGGATTGGACGAGTTTAAATGTTGCATATAGAACGACATACAACTGGGTTGGCGCATCAAGACTCGCGGTTAACCTTGGCAATACGATACAAAACAGTAATCAAGCAGGTGCCACAGCTGAATTGAATTTCACTCAGTTGTATAATAAGGTAAGATTTTTAAGGGCCATCGATGGCAGTGGGGCACCGCCTGCTCCCAAGCAACCAAAAACTGCATCCAATAAAAAGAAAAAAGAGAAAAAAGACAAGAATGGAAACATTATAGAGGAAAAAGAGAAGCAACCAAAAGAGCCTAAGCAAAAGAAAGAAATTACTTTATCTGGTGCAGAGAAAACCATTCTTAGAATCATAACAGCACTTAGAAGAGTTGGCGCTTCCTACAATGAGGGTGGAACAACTTTCCTACCTGGTTATACAGACAGTACAAAAGCATTTGGACAAAATTGGAAAAGCCTTTCACCCGGAATTGATTTTATTGCTGGTCAACAACCCAATCAAGCATGGTTACAATCCATCGCAAAGAAAGGATTGATTACAAGCGACCCCATGCTCAACAACTTATTCTTACAGAATTATGATCAAAAATTCAATCTAACTGCACAACTTGAACCGTTCAAAGATTTCTTGGTTGATGTAAATGTTGATAGGACACTAAATAAAAACTATTCAACACTTTTCAAGGATACTGCAAATACTGGTCTTTTCTCCGCTCTGAATCCATATTCAGGTGGAGGATTTAGCATCAGCTATATTGCATTTCAAACATTATTTGGAAAATTTGATCCAAATGCAATCAGTCAAACTTTCAAAACATTTGAAGAAAACAGATTGATTCTATCAAAAAGATTAGGTGAAAACAATCCATATAGCAAAGCGCAAGGAACTGATGGCTTTTATAAAGGTTATGGCAGATATGCCCAAGATGTTCTGGTGCCATCATTTATTGCAGCCTATACAAAACAAGACCCCAAAAGTATATCACTTCTAAATACTGGAGAAACTGGATCTGTGAAAACAAATCCATTTAAAGGCTATATGCCAAAACCTAATTGGAGGGTTACTTATAATGGACTGAGTAAAATACCAGGTATAGAAAACATACTGAGCAATTTCACATTGAGTCATGCATATAATTCTACACTGAGCATGAACAGCTTCAACTCAGCATTATTATTTCAAGACACTTTACTTTATGGATTTCCCTCATTTGTTGATACACTTACCGGGAACTTTATTCCATACTTTTTAGTCCCCAACTTATTGATATCTGAACAGTTTGCACCTCTGATTGGAATTGATTTCAGTACACCAAGTCAGCTTTCAGGAAGGTTTGAATACAAAAAATCTAGACAATTAAGTTTAAGCTTAACAGATTTCCAATTGAGCGAGGTTCACTCTACAGAAATTACATTTGGAATGAGATGGCGAAAAAGAGGAGTCAATTTGCCTTTCAATATTAGCATGGGAAACAAAGAGCAAAATCAGAATTCAGGTAGTGCGCCAGCAGGCAGTGACATTACATTTGCGTTGGATTTCAGTATCCGAGATGATATCAATTCTAATTCAAGATTAGATCAGCAAAATGCATATGCAACAGGTGGACAAAAAGTAATCAGTATAAGACCTACCATTGATTATGTATTGAATAATCGAATTAATCTACAACTATACTTCGATCAAAGAAGGGTTAGTCCGTATATTTCTAACTCTGCACCTTCGGTAAATACGAGAGGTGGCTTACAGGTTCGAATATCACTTGCGCAATAAATAAAATGAATTTGCCTGAGAAGTACATGTCATAACCAAGCTATTTACACAAACATGTTCAGGCAAATTTGCACAATAGAAAATAGTATCAGCAATATCATCTGCTTTTAAAGGTTGATAGCCATCATATACTGTTTTCGCCATTGCTTCATCACCCTTAAAACGCACGATTGAAAATTCTGTCTCAGCAGCACCTGGATGTATTGCTGTAACTTTTATTTGATGTCGTAACATGTCGATCCTCATTGCCTGGCTAATCGCTTCAACTGACGTTTTTGTTGCACAATAAACATTTCCCTTTTCATAAACTTCTTTCCCAGCGGTTGAACCTATATTCATCACATGTCCTTTGCCTCTTTTTATAAAATATGGAACAATTGCTTTTGTAACATATAGCAATCCCTTTAGATTTGTGTCAATCATTGTCTCCCAGTCATCCAGATTTGCTTCATCAAAATAATCTCTTCCAAGTGCCAAGCCTGCATTATTTACCAAAGCATCCAGGTCTTCAAGATTAGGATCATTTGACAATGCCTTAAATACTTGTTCACGATTTTGAACATCAAACACTTTAATTGAAACATCAATTTGAAATGTTTTCATCAATTGATCAGCAATCGCATTTAATCTGTCTTCTCTCCTTCCTGTTATGATCAAGTTCCAACCTTCTTTTGCAAATCGATATGCAGTGGCTTTCCCAAATCCTGAACTCGCACCTGTGATTAAAATTTTCTTACTCATTTGCAGTTTAATTTTTAGACAATACCCAATATCTAAATGACAAGAATAGGATCAACGGGTATAATGATATATTGATTATTCCAATGTACAATAAAGAGACGGCAATCAAAATCAAAAGAATAATGCTCCAGATTTTGAAATATAATTTCATCCAACTTAAAGGCGAATTCAAATGATAGGCAAAAAATATATTTAAAGGCAATGCCCAGATCAGATTGATATTTTTTGAAAAACTTTGATGATCAGTCCCAAACCACATGAACATTAGGAAAAGCCCGAACAGTCCTGTAACCAAAAATAGAATCCGATCTGCAAGAAGCTGAAAGGATTTGTTTTTTGATGGAAGCAATGTTGCCAACAACAAAATGATTGATATAATTGAGATAGCAAAAAGTGGCTGAAAATAAAAAGCAATTTTTTCAGGCTTAGATTGTAAATCTTGAACAGGATAAACTTCATAGGCATTCAGTTTACCATTGGGAGTAGTAGTTGCAGCAATGCCTTTATATAAAAAATCAGGCAAGAACATTGACTCCATGTTTGTCATTGGAAAATCTGCGCCTATGCCGAGCAATAGGTCAATCCCTAGAGCAGTCCATTTCATTTCTGCCCTATCTAAATAAGTATGCAGGTGATCCCTAAAAGTTTGTCCGGTACCTACAACAGTAGAAACATTGAATGCTGTTTCAAAATTATTTTGGAGTAGGATATCCCTCAAACGTGTTGTGCAGTTATCATAAAGAAAATCATATTTATAATATTTGTTTTCTTCACGAATATTGACAAAGAGATCTGATTGAATCTTTTTCTTTAATGTTTGAGGAAGATTTAATACTTGCTCAGACACACCTCTTTTAAAATATTGATATTCATATAAAAAATCCGGGTAGGAAACCTGACTTACAAAATACATCAGCTTTCCTCGTACAAACTTTGTGTAGAAGTCAGGATCGTTAAAATCAAACGTTCCAAAATTATAAACGATATCTGTTCCGGCTGCAGAATCAACAATTCTTAAAGCACTATGACCAAAAACGGAATATAATTCAGCGCCTGGAGTACAGGTTAGTAAACTAATCTGAAGTGCACTACTGTCTTGTTGTGCATTGGATGTTTTGACTTGCAAAAAGAAGATAAAGACAAGACTGCAAATGAAAAGTCTTTTCATCTTTAAATATTAACGGCTGTAATTAGGAGCTTCTTTGGTAATGGCAACATCGTGTGCATGGCTTTCTTTCATCCCTGCATTTGTTATTCTTATGAATTGTGCTGCCTGCAATGCTTTGATATCTTTTGCACCACAATATCCCATACCTGCTCTGAGTCCACCAACAAATTGCGTAACCACCTCACTTAAGCTACCCTTGAATGGCACTCTTCCTTCAATACCTTCAGGCACTAATTTTTTTATACCATCTTCAACATCCTGGAAATACCTATCACTGCTTCCAAGCTGCATTGCGCCAATAGATCCCATTCCACGATATTGTTTGAATTTTCTCCCTTCATAGATGATGGTTTCACCAGGACTCTCTTCAACTCCAGCAAAAATACTTCCCATCATTACACTTGATGCACCTGCAGCAAGGGCTTTCACCATATCGCCAGTATATCGGATACCTCCATCTGCTATCACTGGTATATTCATCTTCTTTAATGCAGAAGATGCTTCCATGATCGCTGTGATCTGTGGAACGCCCGCTCCTGCTACGATGCGTGTGGTACAAATAGAACCCGGACCAATACCAACTTTAACCCCATCTGCTCCTGCTTCTGCCAATGCCTTTGCACCAGTTGCCGTTGCAACATTTCCTGCTATGATTCTAATTCCTTTAAAATTTTTTCTGATCAACTTAAGTGAGTCGATTACTCCTTTTGTATGTCCATGTGCACTATCCAAGCAAACAACATCAACTCCAATCTGTTGCAATGCAGCAGTTCTGTTGAGCATATCTTTGGTTATACCTAATGCAGCACCAACTCTTAACCTACCAAATTCATCTTTAGCTGCATTTGGAAAACTTTGCAGTTGCAATATATCTCTGTAGGTAATCAATCCAATCAACTGTCCATTACGCTTAACTACAGGAAGTTTTTCTATTTTATAGTTCTGTAAAATTTTTTCAGCTTTTCTAAGATCAGTTCCTTCTGGAGCAGTAACAAGATTTTCACTTGTCATTACTTCTTTTACTTTCTTTTTTCTATTTGTTTCAAATCTTAGATCTCTGTTGGTTAAAATTCCTACTAACTTATTTGTTCTATCAACAATGGGAATTCCACCAATTCTGTTTTCGCGCATCAATTTCAATGCATCCTCAATAATGGCATCTTCATGTAAAGTAACTGGATCAATGATCATACCACTTTCACTCCTTTTTACTTTTCTCACTTGCTCCACTTGCTGTTCTATACTCATGTTCTTATGAAGTATGCCGATTCCACCCTCTCTAGCCAATGCAATGGCTAAATTTGCCTCAGTTACAGTATCCATTGCTGCAGAAAGCATTGGAATATTCAGCACAATGTCTTTTGTGATATGAGAAGTTGTATTGACCTCTCGGGGCAGGACTTCCGAATATGCCGGAACCAGCAATACATCATCGAAGGTTAAACCTTCACCAAAAAATTTAGGAGATTGACTTTTTGTTGCCATATGCGAAGGTATGAAAAAAAATAAAAATCAGAGATTAGCCTGATTTATTGCATATAAATTGCCGGGCAATACTTTTATAAGTCCTTTCATTTCAAGTGATAGCAGCAAAAAGGAAACTTGACTGGATTTTAGAGCAGCCAATACAGCAAGATGATCAATTGCAATCATCTCCTGCTTTGACATCAGCTGAATGATTTGTTTTTCTTCGTTTGACAAGTCAAGAAACAATGCTGATTGTTTTGGCATCTTGGTCTCTGCTTCACTTTTCCAATTCATAAAAGTCAAAAAATCTTCCCCATTATTTATTAAAAGTGCTCTTTGTGTTTTGATCAACTCATTACAGCCAATACTCTGTGCATCAATTGATCTTCCTGGGAAAGCAAATACGTCTTTATTATATGCATTGGCCATATTTGCCGTAATCAAACTACCCCCCTTATCTCCACTTTCAATAATGATTATAGCATCAGCAATTCCTGATACGATGCGATTCCGTAAAGGAAAATTTTGTTTATCCGGTTTAGTTTGACTCATGAATTCAGTGAGGAGTCCTCCTTTTTTTAGCATTTCAATAGCGAGACTTCGATTGGCATTGGGGTAAATCTGATCCAGACCATGTCCGAGCACCCCAATCGTAGGTAGTCCCATCTTGATCGATTGTTTATGTGCAATTGTGTCTATACCATATGCGAGTCCACTTACCACCAAAACATCTGCATGGCTTAAAGTCTTGATCAATTCAATTACTCTTTCCTTGCCATAATTCGTTGGCAGTCTTGTTCCAATAACACTTACAATTTTATATTCGTTTATATCAACAGATCCTTTAAAAAACATTACATGTGGAGCATCTTGTAGATGCTCCATTTTTTTGGGATATGCAACATCTCCCTTAACTAGAATTTTGATTGCATTTTTTCGAATAAAATTCAACTCTGTTTCAACACGCTTATAATCTTTAAAATTCTTAATAGCATTTGCCCTTATTGTACCAATACCATTAATTGATTCAAGCTCCTTGCGTTTGGCGGTGAAAATCAGTTTAGGATCTTTAAAATATTCAAGTAAAATTGAAATATGTACATCCCCAATATTAGAAACGAGTCCCAATGCCAGATAATACAACAACTGCTCCTCACTCATCATACAATGAGCCGAAAGTATTCATCTGAAATAAAAATTGATTGTATTAAAAACAAAAAAAGAGAAGAATAAAAGCTCATTGATTTGTTAAGATCACCATTTCAGTTCTGCGATTAAATGCTCTTCCCACTTCTGTTTCATTATCTGCAATAGGCTGAGACGACCCAAAACCTTTGAAAGAAAGTCTATTCTGCTGAATACCATTTTTAACTAAAAAGTCAACTACCGCTTTAGCCCTTTGGTTAGACAATAATATATTGTCCTCTTCTCTACCTATATTATCCGTATGACCATTAATTTGAATCTGAATATGCGGATTTTCACGTAAGAACTGAAGCAGTACATTTAACGTTTTTTCTGAATCTGGCTTGATCTCTGATTTAGCTGTTTCAAATTGAATGTTATGTAAAACAATTTTTTCTGATTGCTTAACTGGAAAAGCCTGTACTTCGATAGGCAATTCAAAAGAATATATATCCATTTCTCCTTCACCTCCAAATCGATCACTTGAAAAATATGCTTCTCGGCCATTTGCACTTACGACCATTCCAGATTCATTATCGATCGTGTTGATCGGAAAACCCAGATTAATTGGAGGAGTAAAACTATTTCCGATTTTACGTGAGACGAAAAGATCTGAGCCTCCGAGTGATTGCCAACCATTTGATGTAAAATACAAACTTGATTGATCAAAATGAATGAAAGGAAACATTTCATCACCTGAAGTATTGATCGCAGCACCAAGATTTTCTGGCTCAGTCCAATGCCCGTTCTGTTTCAAATTTGATTTATATATATCCATTCCACCAAAACCACCCGGACGATTTGAAGAAAAGTATAGCGTTTTTTTATCTGCTGATAAACAAGGTGCCGATTCCCAATACTCTGTATTGATGGGGGTTTCGAAATGCATTCTCTCTCCCCATGTACCATTATTGGACAATGCATAATAAAGGTCGCAACTTCCCGTTCCCTCTGGATAATTACAGCCAGTAAAGACCATTAAATTTCCATCACTTGATATTTTTTGTCCACCTTCATTAAAACCCGTGTTGATTTTTCCAGCAAGAGGAACTGCAGACTTCCATGCTCTGCCTTCTCTGACAGCAACAAAGAAGTCTTCATTCTGGCCATTATTGATTCGCCTTGTCATGATCAACATTGTATCAGCATAGGAAACAGAAGGAAAATATTCTGATAATTTTGAATTAACAGCAGTGCCTAAATTTTTGACTTTTAAATCTATCAGCTTATTTTTTTGTGATACATCACTCGAAAAGTCAATCCATTTCAGATATTCGAAATATTTAACTGAATCGATACTTTGATTTTTTACAGCTATAAATAATTTCTTTCTTGCATCATCAAATGCCCCTATTCCAACATATGCTTTAAACAGTGAATGAATCAGTATTTTTTCTTGCGAAGGATCTAATGTTAAAATTTTTTCTAGCAGTTTGACAAGATCAAAATAATCCTTCTGCTGCATTTTAATATCAGCCAAAGCTATTATGGCTTCTTTGTTGTAAGGATTGAAATGTGTTGACTGAATAATCAATTTTTCCGCCGACAATAAATCATCTTGATCCAATTTCTGCATCGCAGCTGCAAGCAGCTGCGATGATTTCTTGATATTTTTTTTAGAAACAATCTCTTGAGCGCTCGTAAATAATCCAATTGATAAAAAACACGAGAGTATTATCGTACGAATCACAATCAAGGTATATTCAAATATTTATGTGTTTGAAGAGATAAAATCCACTTATGATACTTCTTGATGTATTCTATAATCAATGGGCTTAGTTCAATCGCCTTGCTCCACTCAGGCTGAAGATATAGTAGACAATCTGGGTTTACTTTAGATGCGTATTGTTCTGCCCAATCAAAATCTGATTTATGATAAACAATAACCTTAAGCTCATTGGCTAAATGAATGGTTTCAGGAAGTGGGGCTTTAAATTTTTTAGGTGAAATAGTGATCCAATCCCACTCACCTGTGATTGGATGAGCGCCAGAAGTCTCAACATGCACCCGTAAATTATTTTCATGAAGCGCTTGAGTTAACTTTTTCAAATCATGCATGAAAGGCTCACCTCCAGTAATAACAACAATTTGAGCACCTGAGTGCAAAACATTTTCAACAAGTGTAGAAATTTCTATCAATGGATGACTCCCTGCATCCCAACTTTCTTTCACATCACACCACACACATCCAACATCACAGCCCCCCAGGCGAATAAAGTATGCCGAATGGCCAGTGTACCTTCCCTCACCTTGCAAGGTGAGAAACTGTTCCATTACGGGTAATTTCATCTGAGGTGTATTCATCATGATGGATCTTTGGCAGCACAAGCTTTGAATGTGTTCATCATCAAAGCAGCAATTGTCATTGGTCCAACCCCACCAGGAACTGGAGTAATATAACTGCATTTTGATGCAACATTTTGAAAATCAACATCGCCTTTGATGGAGAAACCTGATTTCTTTGATGAATCTTCGACCCTTGTTATTCCGACATCTACAACAACTGCACCGGGTTTTACCATGTCAGATGTTAAGAACTCTGGCTTACCCAGTGCAGCAATAATTATATCTGCCTGTAGACAAATTTCGTTAAGATTACGCGTGTGTGAATGACAAACTGTTACTGTTGAATTTCCTGGGTATTCATTCTTGCTCAACATGATACTGATAGGCCTACCTACTATATTACTTCTTCCTATTACAACAACATGCTTTCCTTTGGTTTCAATCTTATAATGTTCGAGTAAAAGCAATATACCATAAGGTGTCGCTGGATAAAAAGTAGGAAGTCCTTGCACCATTCTCCCTACACTCTCAGGATGAAATCCATCAACATCTTTTGTAGGATAGATTGTTTCAATCACCTTCTGCTCTGAAATATGTTTTGGCAAAGGTAGCTGCACCAATATGCCATCAATGTCGAAATCGTCATTCAGCTCATTCAGTTTATTCAGCAAACTTGTTTCGGAAATATCTTCTGGCAAACGAATCAAGGTTGACTTATAACCTATTTCTGAGCAGGATTTTACTTTGGAAGCAACATAGGTTTCACTTGCCCCATTATTGCCAATTAATATTGCTGCTAAATGTGGGATTTTCTTGCCACTTTTTATCCGATCTGCTGTTTGTTGCTTCAGCCGTTCTTTTACTGCGTTGGATACAAGCTTACCATCTAATATTTCCATGCATCAAAGGTACACTTGAGAAAAATGACACCCAAATATGTTGTTTTCAGCTTCTTCACATAAGCACTCTTTAGCAATTTCACCCAATGAGGATTTGGATTTTGTGGGCTTGGATACCATTAACAGCTTTTGCTCAAAACAATTGGGAGGAATTGATGCAACCAAGCAATATTTTGCAGCACAAAACCTATTTCTCCAACCCCTTTATACACCATAATTCTTTTGGAAGCATTTCAATGATCGATTCAGGATCAATTGGCATTTCAGTGGAGAATAAGTATTCGCTTAAAGAACTGTCAAAAATCAATTTAAGCGGACAATTTAAAATGCACAATGGGGGATTGGGATTACACTTTAATGGGATGGGCAATGATGTTTTCAATGGAATTTCTTTTTCTGTCAATTACGGTCTTCGATTATCAAGAACTTTTGGTTTGGGGATTGGCATAAGATCAAGAAGGGATCAGATTAGATCACTGATGCCATTATTTATCATCATGCCTCAAGTTGGACTGGTTTATTTTTTTTCAAAAAAAGCAAGTATCGGAATCAATTTACGTAAACGCTTTAGACCTGGAATGCAGCTTTTACCCTCGTATAAGGAGTTTGGAATGATCTCCACTTCATTTGGATACCAATTTGATGATCAATTTTATTGTGCAATAGAATTGATCAATGATATGAGGCAACCCTCATATTTCAATATCTATTCGGAATGGCAACCCGCATCACGTTTCAATGGATACATCCTGTATCAAACAAGGAGTACTCAAATGCAAGTAGGATTCAATTATTCTTTAAAGAAAATTCAGATGGGGATGGGAGTTGCACAACATACCTATTTAGGAAACTCATTTTATTTGACAATACACAATGTTCGCTGACTTCAAACGCTATACGATTTTAATCATTTTGATGTTTACCCTATTTCAAAATGATACAATTGGACAAGAGGAAATTTCAAGTCAATTGGAAAAGACAGATCTTTCTGATGAAACTGTCGAACATGATTTCAACAAATTAATTGGGATAACTGGACCTAAATCAAAGGACATCAATACAATCACTACAGAGGACTTACAAATATTTCAAATATTTTCTATCACGCAAATCAATTCATTCTTTGAATACAAAAAGAAATTTGGAAATTTTATAAGCATTTATGAATTGCAGGCTATCCCTGGGTGGGATCATACTTCAATAAGAATATTATTAAAGTTTGTTTCGTTCTCATCACATCAAAATATTAAAGAAAAATCACACAATGAAAATATCTCCCCAGTACATCAATTGTATGTAAGAATGGGCAGATCAGGTATGAATGCAGCACTAGAAGAACAATTTCAAAAAGGTATCCGGCAAACAGTAGTTTATAGGATGAAATCATCCAATAATACCTCAATAGGTATCTCAGCAGAGAAGGATGCAGGTGAAAAAAATATTTTTGATTTTACCAGCTTCTATTTTCAAAAAGAACAGCAACACCATTTAAAAAAAATAATCATTGGGGATTATTTAATTGCGATTGGTCAAGGTTTAATACAATGGAATGGATACGCCTTTGGAAAAGGAGCAAATATCATGAGTGTACTGCGACAACCTCAAAACATCAAAGCACATACTGGCACTGAAGAGAATCGGTTTTTTAGAGGAGGCGCCATTGAAATGGAAATAGGGAAATTTTCAGGCATTTTATTCGCCAGTAGAAAAAGGGTAGACGCAAACATTGTCAGTGATAGTATTCTGAAGAAAAAATGGGTAAGTTCATTGTTAATATCTGGCTTGCATAGAAGTCAGAGAGAAATAGAAGACAAGCATTCACTGGGAATAACCAGCGGGGGATTTATCCTAAAACATCATTTTAAAAATGGTCATATTGGACTAAATGGGATTGCAACATACCTTGATCTTCCCATACAGAAAAGAGACTTGCCCTATAATACCTACAGCATCAACGGAAATAAATGGAGCAACCTGAGTGGTGATTTCATTTTTTCAACAAAGAGTGGGACTTATTTTGGAGAAGCTGCTTTTGACAAAAAGAGGTCTGCAGCATTAATATTGGGATACTTAAAGAACTTAAACAGGAATATAGATATTGGTTTTCAATGGAGAAATATTTCATCTGCATATAATGCATTTTCATCAAACATCATTGGCCATCGCTACACAGCAAATAATGAGATAGGATATTATTTAGGAATTAATATCAAATTGAATAATAAAAATAGCATTGAAGTATTTTCAGATCATTACAAACATCCGTTTGCAGTATTTAGCGCAGACGGGCCACAAAGAGGACTGACAAATGCATTGACATATACCATCGCACCAACTAAAAAATGGGAACTGTACATTAGATTAATTCAATCAATAAAATCTCAGAATGTAAAAAAAGGTATAGAGAAGTCGCATCATCTTGATATCACCGAGACCAATCATATCAGAATTCATGCTGTCTTTCAACCTAACAGCGCAATTGAGTTTCGAGTTAGGAATGAAATCATGGTAAAGCGTTATGAATATGAATCAAGATTAAATGGATGGTTGAGTTTTATAGAATTCATCCTACATCCACCACTGGAGGCATACAGCATTTGTATCCGATCAACTTACTATAATACCGATGGATTCAATGCATCAATATATAGCTTAGAGAGAGACCTACCTCAGTATTATTCAATGAACGCATATTTTAACCGAGGAAATTCAAATTACCTCTTATTTCAATTTAGATTCAGTCAGAAAATACATTTTTCGGGAAAATGGGTCATTGACAAAAAATACTTTACGCTGAAGTCTGCAACCAATGATTATGGTGTTGGCATACACCATGAGTGGAGGACACAAATGACAATAAAATTCTAATGTATATTTGTCAAAACTCAAGAAAATGAATGAGCAAGCAGCACCCAACCAACTTAACATTGAAATATCAGAAGAGATTGCAGAGGGGCAATACGCCAACCTTGCAATCATTACACATAGTCATGCTGAATTTGTGATTGATTTTGTGAATGTGATGCCCGGCACACCTAAAAGCCGTGTTAAATCGAGAATTATTTTAACTCCTCAACATGCAAAAAGACTGCTCACAGCATTACAGGATAATGTAGAAAAATTTGAAGCAGCCCATGGAACAATAAACGATTTTGAAGAGGTTCAGATTCCTTTCCAATATGGGGGGCCTGCTGCACAAGCCTAATCAACTAAATGATTCTGCCTCCACAGTCTTATTGATTTTATTGATGAGTCCTTGAAGCACTTTACCAGGACCAACTTCAGTGAATTTCGTTGCTCCATCTTTTACCATTGCCTCAATTGTTTGCGTCCAGCGAACGGGACCAGTTAATTGATCAATTAAATTTTGCTTGATCAGATCTGGATCAGTAACGGCTTTAGCAACCACATTTTGATACACAGGACAAACCGGTCGGTGAAAAGTAGTCTTTTGAATAGCCTCCGATAATTCTTCTTTAGCAGATTCCATTAAAGGTGAATGAAATGCACCGCCAACTGGAAGTTTTATAGCCCTTTTTGCACCTGCCGCTTTCATTTTTTCACATGCGATGTCTATACCTGCATTTGTTCCGCTGATCACCAGCTGACCAGGACAATTAAAATTGGCTGGAACAACCAGCTCACCTGTTTCCTCAACAATTGATTTGCAAATTTCTTCTGCCTTATCATCCGCCAGTGCAAGAACTGCAGCCATTGCTGATGGATTTGCCTCACAAGCTTTTTGCATAGCAGTTGCTCTTATGCTAACCAACTTCAATGCATCCTCAAAAGTAAGTGTGCCATTGACAACCAAAGATGAAAACTCACCCAACGAGTGACCCGCAACCATGTGTGGAGTTGCGTTATCCAACATCTTATATGCAATGACAGAATGAAGAAATATAGCAGGTTGTGTAACTTTTGTTTGCTTAAGGTCCTCTTCAGAACCATTGAACATTAAATCAGAAATCTTAAAGCCAAGTATTTCATTCGCCTGTTCAAAAAATCTTCTTGCAAATGCATTTGTCTCAAAGTGGTCTTTCCCCATTCCCGGATATTGGGAGCCTTGACCAGGGAATACGTAAGCGTGTATCATTGGATTATTTAGGGACGCAATTTACGAAAAAGCTAAGAGAGGGTCAAATCAATGCAACTTTGATCCAATGAGGCGAATAAATTCACTTCTGGTCTCGTTTTTCTGAAATTGTCCACAGAATGCAGATGTTGTAGTAACGGAATTTTGCTTTTGAACACCCCTCATCATCATACACAAATGTGATGCTTCAATAACAACTGCAACACCATGTGGATTCAATGATTCTTGAATTACATTTAAAATTTGAGAGGTTAAACGTTCTTGAACCTGTAATCTTCTGCTGTATGCATCTACCACTCTTGCGATCTTACTCAAACCTGTAATCACACCATTGGGGATATATGCCACATGTGCTTTACCGTAAAAGGGAAGCATATGGTGTTCGCAAAGGCTGTATAATTCGATGTCCTTCACCAGAACCATTTCATTGACATCTTCATGAAATTTTGCTGAGTCTAGAATAGCCTTGGCATCAATTTGGTAACCTTGGGTTAGGTATTGCATGGATTTTGCAACACGCTCAGGAGTTTTGATCAAGCCTTCTCTGTTAGAATCTTCTCCCAACAACTCAATTGATTCTCTATAATTTTCAATTAAACCTGATGTAATCTTGTCTTCGAACTCCTCAACCTTGATGTATGCCATGAGCTTCTTGTTTATAATTTATGTCGCAGGGTACTCTACGAAATTACGTGGAGTTTCATATAAACGTATCTGAAGCGTCAATTGTTCACTTAAAAGAGATCTTAAAATATTAAATATGACTATGGCGATGTTTTCTGCGGTGGGATTCAAGTGCTTAAATTCAGGAACATCCATATTCAAATTCTTATGATCAAACTTAGATATAACATGTTCATTTACAAGGTCTGACAGAATTTTTGTATCTATTACATAACCTGTTTTAGGATCAATTTCTCCAACAACTTTTACAATCAATTCATAATTATGACCATGATAATTGGGCAGATTACATTTCCCAAATAATTGTTGATTCTCATCAGCGCTTAACATTTGATTGTGCAATCGATGGGCTGCGTTAAAATGCTCTTTTCTATATACTGCTACCTTATTCGCCATAATATTCAACATAAATTCTTGGTGTTTCAACCAATTTTATACAATGCAATTTTACACCATTTGGGATATGGGGTTCTAATTGATGCCAAATCTCATACACCAGGTTCTCAATGGAACAGAGCTTATCCTTCATAAAAGGTACGTCCATGTTTAGGTTTCTGTGATCCAAAATATCGACCACATGAACTTTAATGATTGAACTCAATAATTTAGCATCTACAATAAATCCAGTATCTGGATCAGGAGAGCCTTTGACAGTAACATACAACTCGAAGTTGTGGCCATGCCAATTTTCATTTGCACATTTCCCAAACACTTCCTCGTTTTTGTCTTTATCCCAAGCTGGATTAAACAATTTGTGAGCAGCGTTGAAATGTTCCTTTCTTGTTAAATAAAAAATTGCCATAAATAAACGGGATGCAAAGTTAATCTGAAATACTGAACTTTGCAGTATGAATATACTCGTTGTTGCAGCAACTCAGTTAGAGCTTGATGCCATAGACGCCTTGAAAATGCCCCATGGCAAGTTTATTTCTAAGAAACCTCTTGGTGTTGGGCAAGTAGCTACAACCTATCATTTGTTGACAGAAATTGAGCATCAACGTCCGGATCTAATTATTCAAATTGGCATTGCAGGTACTTTTTCATCTACAATTACATTAGGGGAAGCATTTGTAATTGAAACAGAATATATGCCAGATATGGGTGTAGAGGAGAATGGAATATTTCAATCCATCTTTGAGATGCGTTTATTAGATAATGATCAACTACCTTTTTCAAATCGCAAACTCATCAATCCTCACAAAACTCTTATTGAAAAAACCGAATTATTGAGAGCAAATGCGATATCTGTGAATGAAATTACTACTTCAAAAAAAAGAATCGATTATTATATAAATACATATTCGCCAGAACTGGAATCAATGGAGGGAGCTGCATTTCATTATTGCTGCTTGATGAAAGAAATTCCATTTGTTCAAATAAGAGGAGTATCAAATTATATCGGAGAAAGAGATAAAAAAAACTGGAAAATAGAAACGGCACTTCATCGCGTATGTTCTTCAGTACAACAATTGATCGATAATATTTAACAGCAATGAAACTTAGTTTAGGTATTTCCCCTTGCCCGAATGACACCTTCATCTTTGATGCCATGTTACATGGAAAGATTGATACAGAGGGACTCAGTTTTGAATACCGGTTGGAGGATGTTGAAACACTAAATAGACTGGCAATCACGGGTGAATTAGACATTACCAAAGTGAGTTGTGGCGCTTTACCAAGACTTTTTGTTCATTACAGAATATTAGACGCAGGCGGTGCTTTGGGTAAGGGAGTTGGACCATTATTTATTGCTAAAAATTTTTCAAGTATTAGCGAACTGAATCCCAGTACCTCATCAATCATCCTGCCTGGCTCCTATACAACTGCACATTTGCTCTTTCATCTTGCCCATCCTGATTTTATCAACAAAATATTTTTACCCTTTGATCAAATCGAAGATGCAGTGTTAAATGGAAAAGCAGATGCTGGTATAATCATACATGAGAATCGTTTTACATATTCAGAAAGGGGTCTCAATAAATTAGAAGATTTAGGTGATACATGGGAAAGCAATACCGGATTTCCAATTCCATTGGGCGGAATCATTGCTAAGAGACATTTTGATATAACCTTACTGAGAAAAATCAATCGGGTTATCAAAAGAAGTCTTGAGTATGCATTTGAACACAAAAGTTCATTGCCCGATTTTGTTGTGAAACATGCACAAACGATGAAACCTGAGGTGATGCAACAGCATATTGACCTTTATGTGAACGAATATTCACTTGAACTTGGATCAAAAGGTAGAGCTGCAGTATGGAAATTATTAGAACTTGCCTCTACACTTCATCCTATTCCACAGAATAGCAATTTTGAGGTCTTTGTTGATTAACTAAAATAAGCCGTATAATTCTGCATCAACTTTTGCAATGATCTTTCCAAGATCTTCTTCATTTTCTGCAAACTTGTTTTCATCAACATTAATGATGAGCAGTGGGCCTTCTTTGTACCCATCAATCCATTTGTTGTAGAATTCATTCAGCCTTTTCAAATAATCAAGGCGAATATTTTCTTCATACTCCCTTCCGCGCTTTTGAATTTGTCCGACCAATGTAGGAACAGAAGCCTGCAAATAAATCATCAAATCTGGCGGCTTGACCATTTGTCTTAAATTCTGAAAAAAATCAAAATAATTATCAAAATCTCGTTTGCTCATCAATCCCATTTCATGGAGATTTGGCGCAAAAATGTAGGCATCCTCATAAATGGTTCTGTCCTGAATAACAGTCTCAGTGCCTTTGCTAATTTCAATCAACTGATTCAATCGACTGTTCAAGAAGTAGATCTGAAGATTGAAACTCCACCTGGGCATGTCCTCATAAAAGTCGTACAGATATGGATTTTGATCAACATCCTCAAATTGAGGGATCCATCGATAATGTTTGCTTAGCAATTCAGTGAGTGTTGTCTTTCCTGCACCAATATTTCCTGCAATAGCAACATGTTTTGGTTTCTTAGCTTTGGCCATAGGTAACTTATTCTAACCCTTTTGAATAGCGTTCAAAGTACATATTCATTTTCAAAAAACAAGCTTTGAGTGTATTTTTTTTGAATATGTGGATATTATTTAATCAATAGTTTAGGCCCATCGCCTCCCTCACCAAATGCATTGTGTCGGATGCACTTTTTCTAGCTTTTTCAGCTCCTTTCTCCATAATCGCTGTGAGATATTTTTCGTTGGTTCTGATGTCTTCAGCTTTTTCACGAATTGGGGAAATGAACTTTACCATATCTTCCGCCAATTGCTTTTTCATATCGCCATAACGAATATTACATTCATTGAATGCTTTTTCAAAATGTAAAACAACATCTGCACTGCTTACTAACCGCATCAATTGAAAAATATTTTCGATATAATCTGGTTTTGTACTGTTTGGTTCAGTGGGACCACTATCCGTTTTCGCCTTCATCACTTTCTTTACAATCATATCATCTGAGTCGGCCAGATAGAGTGTAGCCAACTGGTTCTCACTCTTGCTCATTTTACCCGTTCCGTCTAAACTTGGCACTTTTACCAGGTCATCGCCAAAATTGTATGCCATCGGTTCAGGAAAAACATTGCCATAACGATGATTGAATCTGTTCACAAAATTTCTTGCCATCTCAAGATGCTGTTCTTGGTCCTTTCCTACAGGAACCCATGTGGCACGATGCAGAATGATATCCGCTGCCTGTAGCACCGGGTATGTAAGCAACCCTGCATTGATATTGTCTGGCTGCAACCTTGCCTTATCCTTAAAAGTGGTTGTTTTTTCAAGCTCGCCTAAATAAGCCAGCATGTTCAAATAAAGGTATAATTCTGATGTTTCCCTGATATGACTCTGACAGTAAAGTGCTGCTTTATCTGGATCAATGCCACAGGCAATATTTTCTGCCAAAACCCTATGAACATTGCTTTTTAGCTCCTTTGTATCTGGATGTGTTGTAAGTGCATGTAAATCGGCCACCATAAAGAAACAGGTATATTCTTCCTGTAGCTTAACATAGTTCCTCATTGCACCAAAATAATTACCCAAATGTAAAAATCCTGTGGGCCTGATACCGCTCATTACAATTGCATTCTGCTTGCTCATGCCGCAAATATATGAATTGTCAAATATGACAGAATGAGATGGCATTCCTAGGGGGATTACCGCTCATCAAATATTGAAATTGATTTGATGGGTTATTGAGTAAATTCGTGCACAGAATCGACATCATGAAGCTGGATAAACAAACAACAAAAAAACTTGCTGAATTATCAAGACTAGCATTCAATGAAGAAGAACTGGTTAGTATCCAGCAAGATCTTGAACAAATGATTGGATTTGTTGAAAAACTCAATGAGTTGGACACAAAAGGTATAGCTCCATTGACCCATGTTAGTGATGAGGCAAATCGATTGAGAGAAGATCAAGTTCAAGGATCTATTGATATTGAAGATGCACTTAAAAATGCACCAGCATCAAAGGATAGATTTTTTACCGTTCCGAAAGTGATAAAAAAATAACAATGGAAAATGCTGTAATCAAACTTGAAGAGATCCGCAAAAGCTATTTCATGGGGAAGCAAGAACTTCAGGTTTTGAAAGGAATTACTCTTGATATCGAACGCAACGACTACGTTGCTTTGATGGGCCCATCTGGCTCGGGAAAAAGTACTTTGATGAATATCCTGGGATGTCTAGATTCACCCACTGCAGGTAAATACATTTTGAATGGTCATGATGTGAGTACAATGCATGACAATGAGTTGGCTGGAATTCGAAATAAAGAGATCGGATTCGTATTTCAGCAATTCAACCTGTTGCCCAGACTCAGTGCATTAGAGAATGTCGCGCTTCCATTGGTATACGCTGGGATACCTAAAAAAGTCAGAAATGAAATGGCTGAAGAAGTGCTTCGCAAAGTTGATTTGGCAGATAGAAGTCACCATAAACCAAACGAACTGTCTGGCGGCCAATGTCAGCGTGTAGCCATTGCAAGAGCACTTGTGAATAACCCATCAATTATTCTTGCCGACGAACCAACCGGAAATCTCGACACAAAAACCTCTTACGAAATCATGAATATTTTTTCAAAAATTCATGCCGACGGCAATACAGTTGTTTTGGTAACACATGAAGAAGACATCTCAAATTATGCAAAAAGAGTCATTCGTTTAAGAGATGGGCTGATTGAAAGCGATAAAAGAAAACAAACAGCAGAACTTGTGTAAAAAAAGTTTGGGCTTTCCCGAACAAAAGAGTTGATAACACATTATGTTTGAAAGCAATTGTGATTATGGCTGCAAGAGTATACACCAAAACAGGCGATAGAGGAACAACTTCATTGATTGGAGGCACTAAAGTGCTTAAGTCGCACGAAAGAATCGAAGCATATGGAACCATTGATGAGTTGAATGCCTACATTGGTTTATGCAGAGACCTTGTTGACATCCCGGCTATAAAAACAGTTCTTAAAGAAATTCAAGACAGGCTATTCACTGTTGGATCTGCACTTGCTTGTGATCCCTCAAAAGAATCAAAACTAAAAATACCTGATCTGAAAGAGACTGATGTATTCTTTCTTGAAAGCGAGATAGACAAGCTCGACGAAGAACTTCAGCCCTTACAATTTTTCATTTTGCCAGGCGGACACACAACAGTGTCTAATATTCACATTGCAAGATGCGTTTGCAGAAGATCAGAGCGACTTATTGTAAAGTTACTATTGCCTGATGAAGAGCATGATCATTTAATCATCAAATACATCAATCGCTTGAGTGATTACTTGTTTGTACTTGGTCGATATGTAGCTCTAAAATTAAATGTGGAAGAACAACAATGGCATCCACGCGTTTAATTACGATTGCCATTTCCCATCTTTGAGATGAAGCACTCGATTGCTCATCGATGCCAACTCTTCATTGTGCGTTACAATAACAAATGTTTGCTGAAGCTCATCTCTTAATTGCTGAAACAAGTTGTGAAGTGACCTTGCATTGGCAGAATCTAAATTTCCGGTGGGTTCATCTGCAAATACAATACCAGGCTTATTGATAAGAGATCGCGCAACTGCAACCCTTTGTTGCTCGCCACCTGATAGCTCACTCGGTTTTGCATTTAACTTATCCGACAAGCCTAATCGATCCAATAAATCAATTGCATCTTGAGCAACTTGCTTATTTGACTTTCCCGCTATCCAACCTGGAATTGAAACATTTTCGAGTGCAGTAAATTCTGGCAATAAATGATGAAATTGAAAAACAAACCCAATTCTTCTATTTCTAAATTCCGACAATTGGCTACTGCTAAATGTATGCAATGCCTTCCCTTCAAATAATAATTCACCAGCATCAGGCTTTTCCAAAGTTCCAAGAATATGCAAAAGCGAAGTTTTTCCAGCACCGGAGGAACCAACAATGCTCACAATTTCACCTTGAGTGATTTCTATATCAATACCCCTGAGTACCTGAAGGTGTCCGTAGGACTTTACAATATCATTTGCACGTAACATGGTTCCTTATATTGGCATAAAGTTATGTCCATTGAAGTGATTATTGTTGAAATTTTAAGCGTTGGAGATATCAAATTAACCATTACATTTGCCGAAATTTAAAGAAGCGCATATGTTCTGGACACTAGAATTGGCCTCTTATTTGGAAGATGCCCCATGGCCTGCAACAAAGGATGAATTGATTGACTATTCCATCCGCAGCGGCGCACCAATCGAAGTAATTGAAAATCTCCAGGAGCTGGAAGACGAAGGAGATATCTACGAAGGTATTGACGACATCTGGCCAGATTATCCAAGCCAAGAAGACTTCTTCTTCAACGAAGATGAATATTAATAAAAAAGACCACACAAGTGGTCTTTTTTATTTTATTTCTTAAACGTCAATTTAAAATAAAGCATCAATAATGAAAGCACCATGATGATTGCATTTGCAAGAATCATCGGAAAATCATCTCTGACAATACCGTAGACCAACCAAATTGTAACATTGGTTATCAATATAAGAATCATCCAAATTGAAAGATCGCCTACTGATTTTGATTTCCAGGCTTTATATACTTGAGGTACAAATGTTAGTGACCCAGATACAACACCTACCAATCCCAAATAATCAATCCACTCCATCTTACTGAGTTTTTATTTTTCCATTTGTTCAATGACTGCATTGGTAACACCCGTAAATGAAAATCCGCCGTCATGAAAGAGATTCTGCATTGTTACCATTCTTGTCATATCTGAAAACATGGTCACGCAATAATTCGCACAGTCCTCTGCAGATGCATTACCAAGTGGACTCATCTTTTCAGCATAGGAAATGAATCCGTCAAATCCTTTTACACCACTACCGGCGGTTGTGCGGGTAGGTGATTGTGATATAGTGTTGATGCGAACTTTTTTCTTCACTCCATAATGGTAGCCAAAGCTCCTGGATACACTTTCCAATAATGCTTTTGCATCTGCCATTTCATTGTAATCTGGAAAAACTCTTTGCGCTGCTATATAAGTCAATGCCACAACGCTTCCCCATTCATTCAGCGCATCCATTTCATACGCAGTTCTCAAAACCCTGTGTAAAGACATGGCAGAAATATCCAATGTCTTTTGATTGAATCCATAATCGATTTCAGTGTATGTCTTTCCCTTTCTCACATTCAAACTCATTCCAATAGAATGGAGAATGAAATCAACACCCCCTCCAAAATGCTTCATTGACTCAGTAAACAGGTTCTTGAGATCGTCCATGTTTACCACATCAGCACCAATTACAGGTGCATTTACTGCTTCTGCCAACTTGTTGATTTCTCCCATACGCAAAGCAACAGGAGCATTAGTAAGTACCAGTTGTGCACCTTGTGCATGACAGGCAAGTGCTGTTTTCCAAGCAATTGATTTCTCATCCAATGCGCCAAATATGATTCCTTTTTTACCTTTCAACAGTTGGTTCGACATGTAAATAGATTTATGACAAAGATAATAAGTTTGAACAATCAGCCTTTGAGCATCTCTTTTGCATTTGCCAATGCATTTTCACTTGGATTTTCCCCTGATAGCATTTGTGCAATTGCCTGCACTCTTTCTTCTTTGGTGAGGGTCTTGATATTAGTAGTAACTGAACCATTAGATTCAGTTTTGAAAACAAAAAGATGCTGATCAGCTTTTGCTGCAATCTGAGGTTGATGGGTGATGCTAATCAATTGATGACCTTTTGACAATTCATCCATTAATATGCCTACTTGTTTTGCAGCCTCACCACTTATACCACTGTCAATTTCGTCAAAAATCAATGTTGGCATTTCAAGCGATTGAGCAACCAATGATTTTAGCACCAACATTAGCCTGCTCAACTCTCCCCCACTGGCCACCTTATGCAATGGCTCAAATTTCCCACTCTTATTGGCATCAAATAAGAATTCGATATTATCGATACCAAAGAGAGACAATCCAATTTGACTCATTCCAATTTTAAGCTGTGCATTGGGCATGCCCACCCTTGAAAGCAATTCTTTTACATCAGACTCCAACAATGGGATCTGCTTAGACCTTTTTTGATGGAGTTTGTTCGCAATCACCATGGCCTCTTTTTCATGATCAGCCAATTGATTTTGCAATTTTTCCAAATTTGATTGATCGACTTGAAAAGATGACAAAGAATTACTTAATGACTGCTGTAGCGGTAACAATTCATTTGCTGATTGCAGTCCATGCTTTTTAACCAAGCGTTGTGCAAATGATTGCCTTGCATTCAATTGATCTAATCTTTTTTCATCAGTGGATACCCTATCTGCAATAGCCGACAACTCACTTCCGAGGTCCTTTAGTTCAACCTGTGTTGACATCAGTCTAGACAAAAGCTCCTCTAATCCTGAGTGATACTTTACAATTGGCTGAAGAGTTGAAATGATAGATTTAATTTCTGCTACCAAAGGTTTTTCACCTTCGTTCAAAATATATGCTGCAGTGCCAACCGATTGCTTTATTTGCTCTGCATGTGTAAGCAAATTCAACTCCTCTGCGATAGTATTCTCTTCATTTTCTTGCCAATTCAAGTCATCCAATTCAGCAAGTAAAAACTCTTTATACTCTTTCTCCTGTGCAGCTCTCTTCAAATTTTCCTGAAGCGAAATAATCTCTTTTTCGATGTCCTTATAACGATGATAGACTTTTTGATAAGATGCCAATTCATCCAAACAATTTGAGCGGGCATCTAAAATTAATCGCTGAAAATGTTTATTGCTGAGCTCAAGAGTATCGAATTGTTGATGCAGGTCAACCAGCATAGATGTAAGCTCCTGAATCTGAGAGAGGGGAAATGGAGTATCATTGATGAAAGCACGAGATTTACCATTTGTCATCAACTCTCTTCTAATGACTACATTTTCTTCCCAGTCTAAGTCATTTTGCTGATAGAACTCTTTTAATTCTTTATTTGACTTTATGGCAAACTCAGCTTCGATGATTGATTTTAAATCCTTGTCTTTTATCTGCGAAGCATCTGCTCTCTCACCAAGTGCTAGTCCCAATGCCCCCATTAAAATACTTTTACCAGCTCCCGTTTCACCAGTGATGATTACCAGACCATTTTTGAATTGGATTTCCAATTCCTGTATGATAGCAAAATTTTTAATATAGAGTCGCGTTAACATGGATCTCAAAATTAGGAGGAATAATGCTAGTCACCTTAAAGAATTCAAAAGAAAAAAACATTTTCAAAATGTTTTTGATGGAAATATCGCCACAAAGCTTTTAAGTTTTGCGTTATCTTGCCTGAAGATTATTGAACCATGTCACCTATTTTACTTTTTTCATTCGTAATCGGATACTTCCTGATTTTACTTGGCGTTGCAGCCTATACTTCGAGAAATGCAACCAATGAAACATTTTTTATTGGAAACCGCAATTCAAATTGGGTACTGGTAGCTTTTGGGATGATAGGTACATCGCTTTCCGGTGTAACATTCGTATCGGTTCCGGGTACAGTTGGAAATTTAGTGAATGGAGGATATGGTGGATTTGGTTATTTCCAGGTCATACTTGGATATATTATCGGATACATGGTAATTGCTTTTGTACTGATTCCATTATACTATAAATTGAATCTAACATCTATCTACCATTACCTGGAAATCAGACTAAGCAGAGAAAGCTATAAAACTGGAGCATTCTTCTTTATCATTTCAAGACTTTTTGGAGCAACAGCAAGACTCTATTTGGTCATCAATGTTTTACAAATTTTCATTTTAGACCAGATGGGTGTGCCGTTCGTAGTAACCACTGCCATTATTCTGCTGATGATTTTGCTCTACACTTGGAAAGGAGGAGTTAAAACCATCGTGTATACGGATACATTACAAACCAGTTTTATGCTGTTGGGACTGGTAATCTGTCTTGTATATATTCTCTCTCAAATGAATATCTCATTTGGAGATGCGCTTGTCAGAATGAAAGAACACGACTACCTGAATGTGTTTGATACGAATTTGCTCAACAAATCATTTTTTTTAAAAAATATCATTGGTGGTGCAGTAATTGCAATTACCATGACGGGTATGGATCAAGAAATGATGCAGAAGAATATCAGCGTAAAGAGAATGCAAGACTCTCAAAAGAATATTATAACCTTCACAACAACGCTGGTTATTGTCAACCTTCTTTTTTTGGTATTAGGTGGACTGCTTTATTTATATATGATTGATAAAGGCGCATTTTATCAAGAAAAAACTTTCCTCTTTCAAAATAAAAATATCATCGGAGACGACTTGTTTCCAACCATAGCACTTTATCACTTGCCTCAAACCATTGGCATCATTTTTATTATTGCATTGATATCTGCATTATTCCCAAGTGCTGACGGAGCCTTGACTGCGCTCACTTCGTCCTTTTGCATTGATATCTTAGGCATAAAAAGAAGAGAGGATATGTCTGAAGCAGAACAGAAAAAAACAAGGATGACTGTTCACCTCAGTTTTGCATTTGTGTTTTTGCTGTGCATCTTATTATTTAAATGGATCAATAATAAATCGATCATTGGTGTTATTCTTGACCTTGCAGGATATACCTATGGACCATTACTTGGTTTGTTTGCTTTTGGTATTTTAACCAAAAGAACACTGAAAACTGGATATGGTGTAACTGCCATTTGCTTGCTTGCCCCAGTATTGTCATACTTGCTAGGAAAAAATGCACCAGTTATTTTCAAGGGCTATCAAATCGGATTTGAAATGCTTCTGATCAACGGTATCTTAACATTCATAGGACTTTGGCTCTTTTCAAAGAAACAATCATAATCAGGTTTTTTAACAAAACGCACCTCTCCCTATAGTTCAAACCTTGTAAATTTGCCGCCAATGGAATTCATTTCTCAGGCAGCAGATCTTTATGTACAAGAGCACAGTACAGCGACATCAAAATTGCTGCAGGAAATCCATGATTTTACTTACCAACATCATGTTGAACCGCATATGCTAAGCGGCCCCGTTCAGGGAAAGTTTTTGTCAATGGTAAGCAGAATGATCAAACCCAAAAGAATCCTGGAAATTGGAACATTTACCGGATACAGTTCAATTTGTCTTGCAGAGGGATTAGCTGTAAATGGTTTACTTCATACCATAGAAATGAGGGAGGCCGATGCTGAGATCGCTCATTCATTCTTCAATAAGAGTGAATACAAATCAAATATTCAACTTCATGTAGGAGATGCTCATCAGTTGATTAGCTCTATAAATGAAGATTGGGACCTGGTTTTTATAGATGCAGACAAAACAGGATATATTGACTATTTCAATTTTTTAAATGAGCATGTAAGGGCTGGAACTTTCCTTCTGTTTGATAATGTACTCTTCCATGGTGAGGTGCTTTCAGAAAATATCAAGGGGAAAAGCGCTAAAGCAATTGCAGCATTCAATGAGCATTTAAAAAAAATCAACAATATTGACTTTGTGATGCTTACCATAAGAGATGGTATTACCATCATTCAAAAAAAATAAGTTTATGATGAGAATAAAAAATCCAATTCCATATATTCTTCACATTTTTATAGCGCTGATTTTTTCACTCAGTTTAAAAAGTCAGACTGTCCCGAATGAAGATGTGCTCAATTATATTACCCGTTACGCAGATATTGCGATCAATGAAATGGCAAGAACAGGTGTACCAGCATCTATCAAAATTGCGCAGGGAATTCTTGAAACGCAAGCAGGGAAAAGTCAGCTTGTATTGGAATCCAACAATCACTTTGGTATTAAATGCAAATCCACCTGGACTGGCCCAAAGGTTTACCATGACGATGATGCACAGGGAGAGTGTTTCAGAAAATATAATGATGCACTAAGTTCATATAAAGATCATTCTGACTATTTAAAAACACAACCCAGATATGCAAGTTTATTTGAACTTGATCCAGATGATTACAGTGGTTGGGCATGGGGACTCAAAAAAGCTGGATACGCAACCAATCCAATTTATGCTGAAACATTAATAAAATTCATTGAAGAATATCAACTCAACAATTTGAATGATTATGCAAAAGAGGATGAAAAAGAAAAGTATGATATTTCTGATTATCTGGATGAGTTAAGAGAAAAAGGAATCAGTCCATCAAATAAATTATCAAAAAATTCAAACTCCAGTTTTTCTAAAAAAACTTCTTACCCGGAAGGTGTTTTCAAAATCAATGGAACCAATGTGATTTTTGCAAATGCAGGAGCATCATTTTTGGCGATTTCAAAAAAATACAAAGTTGCACTTCCAAAATTGCTTTCATACAATGAGCTTCCAAAATCAACCGCTACATTGAAAAAAAATGAGTTGGTTTTTTTACAAGCTAAAAAATCAACTGGGAATAAATCAATACACAGGGTTAATCGTGGTGAAAACCTAAGAGATGTCAGTCAGCATGAAGGAGTCAAACTTGCTTACCTTCTTCAATACAATAAACTAAAAAGTAACAGTAAATTGAAGATTGGACAAAAACTACATTTAAAACCAAAGAAAGGAACGGTTAATAATACCAAGTCAAAGATTGCCAGTAAAAAAAGAAATCATCAGCTAAAAAGAGATCACGCAAAAAATGAAAAAGATAATTCACGATAAAACATTTGTCCCTTTTTTAACTGGGAAAGATATACAGCAAGCAGTTACCAGAATTGCCGAACAAATCAACATGGATTACAAAGGCAGATCACCGCTGTGTATTGCAATATTGAATGGCTCATTCATGTTTGCATCAGACCTATTTAAACAACTGAGTATTGATGCCGAGATCAGCTTTATAAAACTCGCATCATATAAAGGCACAAGTTCAACTGGAAATGTTGTTACAGCCATTGGCCTTGAAGCAGTACTACACAACAGAGATGTCATTCTGATTGAAGACATTGTAGATACAGGGAAAACTCTTTCTGCATTTTTACCGCAATTGCAAGATCATCAACCAGCTTCTATAAAAATCTGTTCATTGCTGCATAAAAAAGAAGCTACGGTGCATCCCATAAAAATAGATTATTTGGGATTTGAAATACCAAATTTGTTTGTGGTTGGATATGGATTAGATTATGATGGTCTTGGCAGAAATCTTGACCAAATCATGCAAGTTGAACATTAAACTTAGGATCCAAACATCTCTTTTACTTTATTAAAGAAGCTTTTC
Source organism: Parafilimonas sp. (assembly GCA_017856455.1). Taxonomy (GTDB): domain Bacteria; phylum Bacteroidota; class Bacteroidia; order Chitinophagales; family Chitinophagaceae; genus Pollutibacter. The sequence goes on along the minus strand of JAFMEZ010000001.1, from coordinate 62,706 downwards.
TCATTTTTTTCAGGCTGAGGTTGAAAGTTTTTTGCATCACGTAATTTTTCAATCATCTCTTTTTCTTCTGAAGTAAGCTCCTGAGGTGTCCAAACATTTACATGAATCAACTGATCTCCTTTTTCATAAGAATTGATAGATGGAAATCCTTTCCCTTTCAGACGAAATATCTTACCACTTTGGGTACCTGGGGGTATTTTTATTTTCGCTCTTCCATCAATTGTTGGGACTTCTACGTTTGAACCAAAAATGGCATCAGGTATGCTGATATGCATATCATAGATCACATTGAGGTTATCTCTTTGCAAATCAGGATGTGCTTCTTCTTCAATCAAAACAATTAAGTCGCCAGGAGCACCTCCACGTTCACCAATATTTCCTTTCCCACTTAAACTCAATTGCATGCCATCCTGAACACCAGCTGGGATATCAATGTTAATTGTTTCTTCAGTGTATACCCTACCCTCACCTTTACAGGCTGTACATTTATTTGTAATCGTTGAACCTTCTCCATTGCAAGTGGGACATGTACCAACAGTTTGCATTTGTCCCAAGAAAGTACTTGTAACCTTTCTTACTTGTCCGGTTCCATTACATGTAGAACAATTTTGAACCGCGTTTTTATCCTTTGCTCCAGAACCGCTGCAAGTATTGCAGCTTGTATATTTCTTGACCTTAACCGTTTTGTTTGCACCTTTTGCAATCTCTTCATAGTTCATCTTCAATTTGATGCGAAGATTGCTTCCTCTTGTTCCTCTTGCCTTTCCACCACGTTGACGTGCTCCACCTCCACCAAAGAAACTTCCGAAAATATCATCGCCGAAAATATCACCAAAATTGCTGAAGATATCATCCATGTTCATGCCCTGTCCGCCTCCAAAACCACCTCGATTATTAACCCCTGCATGACCGAAACGATCATATTGTGCTTTCTTCTCCTGATCACTCAATACCTCGTATGCTTCAGCAGCTTCTTTAAATTTTTCTTCGGCCGCTTTGTCGCCCGGATTTCTATCTGGATGAAATTGCATGGCTACTTTTCGGTATGCCTTCTTTATTTCATCCGCACTTGCTGATTTTGCAACGCCTAATATTTCGTAATAATCTCTTTTTGCCATAATGTTTAGTTGGTCCTGATTTATTTACCTACAACCACTTTTGAGAAGCGAATGATTTTATCATTCAACGTATAGCCTTTTTCAACTTCATCCACTATTTTCCCTTTCATTTTTTCATCAGGCACAGGAATTTCTGTGATGGCTTCATGGAAATCGGGATTAAACTCTTCTCCAATTGATTTCATCTCTTTAAGTCCTTTTGACTGTAAAACATTCCTAAACTTATTGAACACCAGTGATATTCCTTCCCGTATTTGATTCAAGTCATCGCTATGATTCATTTGCTTTTCTGCACGCTCACAATCATCCAGTACTTCAAGCATAGCTTGAATAACCTCTCTTCCTGCAGTTTGAATCAGCTCGACCCTTTCTTTTGCATTTCTGCGCTTGAAATTGTCAAAATCAGCATACAACCTGATGAATTTTTCTTTCTGCTCGTCGAGCTCCTTTTTTAGATTATCCAACTCATTCACTTCATCTTCCGGTGTATTTCCTGCTGCTTGTTGATTTTCATCAATTGGATTTTTCACAGTCTCCTTCTCATCCATAGTTTATATTTTTGCTAAACAATCAGTTCAAATGGCTTGCCAATGGGTCAATTTGAGTCAAAATGGCGGTTTTTTTCAGTAAAAAAGCGAATTTCCGCCTTTTCTATGAAAGTTTAACTTTGGGGGATGAAGAAAGTGGTGTTAAAGAAAAGAATCAGCAATAGAGTTGCAAATGGACATCCTTGGATCTTTGCAAATGAAATTGATCTCATGGATGATGAAATGGAAGCCGGTGATATTGCAGAAGTCCTTTCACATGATGGAAAATTTATAGGCAAGGGATATGTAAATCCCATTTCGCGTATTCCAGTTCGTTTGCTAACGCGTGATAAAAATGTTACCATTGATGCTCATTTCTTTCATGCATCTATTTTAAAAGCATGGGAGTATCGGAAGAAAATAGGTTATACAGAAAATTGCAGATTGATATTTGGAGAGGCCGACGGTTTGCCACAATTGATCATTGATAAATTCAATGACTATTTTGTTATTCAAACCCTTGCACTTGGCATTGATAAATGGAAAGGAGCAATTGTAGACGCGATTGAAAAAATATTTACCCCAAAAGGCATTTACGAAAGAAATGATGTGCCAGTTAGAGAACTGGAAGGACTATCACAACACAAAGGCTTTTTATCAAAGCCATTTGATACAAGAATACCCATTATTGAAAATGGATTGAAGTTTATTGTGGATGTTGAAAAGGGACAAAAAACAGGATATTTTTTAGATCAGCAAGACAACCGAAGAGCGATCCAGCATATTGTTAAAGATGCAGATGTTTTAGGAGCATTTTGCTATACCGGAACATTTGAGATACACGCTGCAAGTTATGGCGCAAAACATGTGCTTGGACTAGACATCTCTGAATCTGCGGTAAAACATGCAAGAGAAAATGCTGCATTGAACAATCTTGAGAACATCTCCTTTCAATGCGTAAATGCTTTTGATGCACTTAAAGAGTGGAGCAAGGAAGGAAAAAAATGGGATGTTGTAATGTTAGATCCTCCATCGTTTACAAAAACAAGAGATAATATTCAAAAGGCCATCAGTGGATACAAAGAAATCAATTTACGCGGAATGAAACTGGTAAAGCCTGGAGGATTTCTGGTGACTTCCTCATGTACAAATCTTGTTCAGCCTGATTTGTTTTATGAAATCATAGAAATGGCTGCCAAAGATGCAAGAAGAAGTTTAAGACAAGTTGTATTTCAGGCGCAATCCCCAGATCATCCTATTATCAAAGGATTAGAAAATACCAATTACTTAAAATTTTTGATTGTCCAGGTCAATTGATTATTTCTCTACCTGAAATTTTCCTGAATCAATGATCTGCCCATTTTTATCCTTGAATTGAAAAATGTACAATCCACGTCTAAAATCAGCAAGATCGAGATAAACATTATTGCCTGGATTGACCAACTCTAACTGCTTTTTGCCAATGAAATTGTAAATGACCAACAATGCTGGCGCGGGAATTTGTTGTTTAAACTGCAGTTGTACAAAAGATCTGGCAGGATTTGGATATATAACAGTTCTTTTTACATGTTCGCTCATCGTAACACGTTTCACTTGGCTGAAAGAAGCCAGCGAAAACAGGAGAGCAAATATGGTTAAAGTACTTTTCATCAATAAGCTGCTGTATCGAAGTTAATCTTTTTCACAAAAAAGAGCCATGCGTTTACATGACTCTTTTTAAAAATTAATTTTTAGCAGATTTATTTCAAAGACGACAATGTTTCTTTGATTGCATCAAAATTGGGAAGATCGCCAGCACTTTCCAACACTTCAGCATATTGAACAGTTCCAGATTGATCAACGACAAAAGCTGCCCTTTTTGAAACACCTTTCATCCCAAAAACAAATTCATCATAAAATGCACCATATGCCTGGCTTACTGTTTTATTAAAGTCAGAAAGCAATGGGAAATTATATTGTTGTTCTTCTTTGAATTTAGCAAGAGTAAAAATTGAATCAACAGAAACACCTACTACATCAGCATTCAAAGAAGTGTAAATGTTAAGATTATCTCTCACACTGCAAAGCTCTGTTGTACAAACTCCAGTAAACGCCTGAGGGAAAAAGAGTATCACCAGGTTCTTTCCTTTAAAATCACCTAGACTAACTTCTTTTTTATCGGTATTAAACAATTTGAAATCTGGTGCTGATTGACCTTTTTGAATTGACATAGTAATTTATTTTTATTAAGATATGTTGCAAAGATAACCTCATTGATCAATCTCCCAACCTTTGTATAAGCCACCATGCTTTTTTGATTCTGAAAATAAAACGGGGATTGTCTTTTCAAGCCACTCACGATTCACAGTAGTGGAGACATAAAGAACCAATGAAAATGCAGATCCATCTGGTTTTTTAAACAGTTGATTTACAGTAAATTTTGAACATACTTCGCTTTGAAGAAATTTTTTACAAGCATCTTCTTTTGCGAATTCAAAAAAATGAGAGATGGAAACTTTGGTTAGGTTGACGTTTTTTGACTGATATATGGCCAACTTCCTTCTTCCATCGATCATCAACTTTTCTGATGCTGAGGGGTACAATACGGAAAGATAGTTTTGCCAATCTTGATCCTTTTTAGCTTGTGCGAGCCATTCGTACTGGCTAAACACTTCAAATGCGCTATATATGGTTCCCCTATAACCAAGCGTATCGTTGGTATAAAAATAAAATTCCCTGATACCTCTTTGTGTAAATCTGCCTACATACAAGGCCCCCTGACCTCTTGAGAGTGATGCAACCAATTTTTCTTCCAAAAGATCTAATTGACCCAACTCATCCTGTTCTGGCATTCCAAATGCATTAGGTTGTTTCAATTTGAGTCTAACGATAATAACCAATGGCAAATCGATCACAGGAACTGCTGGCTTTAAACCTAAATCGACATTGATTGAAACAGGCTTATCCTTAATTGAAACCACATAATTTTCCCAATCATGCTCAAGCTTTTGTGAGAATCCCTCAAAATGGAAAAAACAAATCCCGAAAAACAAAACCAATAAGATCTTCTTCATAAATAGGAAAGTAAAGTAATTTCAATTTTTATAAATCCTACACAAATGCCAACAATTGGAGAGATAATTAACTTTTTAGAAACAAAGGCACCGCTATCACTGCAAGAATCTTATGATAATGCAGGCCTCGTTTGTGGTGATAGAAATGCGCCCTGTTCAGGTGCATTAACTTCACTTGATCTTACAATCGAAATCATGAATGAGGCGATTGAAAAAAAATTTAATCTCATTATTGTTCATCACCCCCCAATTTTCAAACCCCTCAAGAAGCTGGATGGAAACAATACTACAACTGCAATGTTGATTAAAGCTATTCAACATGGTATTGCTGTTTATGCCATACATACCAATCTTGATAACGTGATTTGGGGCGTTAATGGTGAGATTTCAGAAAGGATCGGATTACAGAACGTCAAGGTTTTATCTCCATTGCAGCATACCCACCAAAAACTTGTTGTTTACGTACCTAAAGAACATGAAGAAAAACTAAAATCAGCCCTTTTTGATGCAGGTGGCGGCTCAATTGGAAATTACAGCGAATGCAGTTTTAATTCAGAGGGTATTGGAACCTTCAAACCACTGGAAGGCGCCAACCCATTTATAGGGTCATTGGGCAAAAGAGAAAATACCGCAGAAATTAAAATTGAATTAATCTTCCCTATCCACCTTAAGTTTCAAATCTTGTCTGCCATGCATGCCAGCCATCCATATGAAACAGTGGCATATGACATCATGCCTCTGGCAAATGAATTTAATGAAATTGGGGCTGGAGCATATGGCGACTTGCCTTATCCTATGGAAGCAAATGACTTTTTAAGGTTTCTAAAGGACACATTCCATACAGGTGTCATCAGGCACAATAATGGGCCTAAAAGAAAAATAAAACGCATTGCTATTTGTGGAGGATCTGGTAAATCATTGATAAACAATGCATTACAAATTAATGCAGATTCATATGTCACAGCTGACTTGGGTTACCACGACTTTTTCATTCCAGCTGATAATATGTTACTGGCGGACATCGGACACTTTGAAAGTGAACAATATACATCGGACCTACTAGCAAGGATGTTAAACAAAAAATTCCCTACCTTTGCCGTCCTTAAATCAGCCCGCAAAACCAATCCGGTCAACTATTTTTTATAACTCATTATGGCAACCGTTAAAGAATATTCATTAGAGGAAAAACTCATCGCACTTGCTAATCTTCAGAAAGTTGAGAGCAAACTAGACGATATAGCGATTTTGAAAGGAGAACTTCCTATCGAAGTACGTGATCTTGAAGATGAAATTCAGGGTCTTCACTCGAGAGAAACAAGAATTGAAGAAGAAATCAATGGAATCAACGATTTCATTGAACAGAAGAAAGCAGCAATCACTCAATCTCAAGAGCTGATCAAAAAATATGAAAAGCAGAGTGATAATGTCAAGAACAACAGGGAATATGAGGCCATAACCAAGGAATTGGAAATGCAGACACTTGAAGTAAAATTAGCAGAGCGACACATCAAGGATGCCAACGAAGAAATTGCAGATAAAGCACGTGTATTGGATCAGGTGAAGAAGAACATCGCTAACAAAGATGCAAATCTGAAAGTAAAGAAAGGTGAATTGGATAAAATCATTGCAGAAACTGAAAAAGAAGAGCAAGAATTCAGAGCACATTCAGACAAAGCAAGAGCCGCGGTAGATCAACGTTTATTAACTTCTTTCGATAGAATCAGAAAGAATTTCAGGAATGGCAAAGCTGTTGTGCCTGTATTAAGAGATGCTTGTGGCGGATGTTATAATGCAATACCACCTCAACGTCAAAGCGAGATTCGTCAGCATAAAAAAATCATTGTATGTGAGAACTGTGGTAGAATATTAGTTGATGAGGAACACATGCATTAAAGCAAATGAAATAATATTTAAAAAGCGATTCACTTTTGAATCGCTTTTTTTATTTCAAGTCCATGAATTTCACCCAGTTTACGCAATACCTCTTCTTCAAAGATTTTTGGCACGCCAATCGTGATTATTGAAAACAACTGCTGATCTTGTTTCAAAACTGAGCATTCAAACTTTTTTACTGTTGTCATCACATCATTCATTACAGTATAATCAAATTGCAGTTCATAATTGACTTCGATTTTCTTTCTGGAAATCGGCGTTAATTGTAAAGCCATAGAGGTACTGCTTTTATATGCATTGATCAATCCAGGCACTCCTAATAATGTTCCTCCAAAATATCGCACTACAACTACAAGCGTATTGGTCAATTGACGAGCATCAATTTGTCCAAGAATTGGTCTTCCAGCACTTCCTGAAGGCTCTCCTGCATCCGATACTCTATAGACAGCTCCATCGTGTCCAATTCGATAAGCAAAACAATAATGAGATGCTTTTGGATGTATTTTTTTTACCTCATTCAATAACGCCTTGAAAGCTTCTATTGATTCTACAGGGAAAGCATATGCGATGAAACGGCTCCCACGATCCATAAACTCAGCAGAGACCTTATTGTCTATACAATTGTAATAATGTTGGTCAGTCATTCACAAACTATTTTTTCGCAAACTGACCAAAGTTAAATGTTTTACTTTTGGCTGATGCTTATCAAAGAAGCTTACCAGGCAATTCAACATCATTTACAGTCATTATATGGCGCTAGAGAATCTTCTCAAATCGCCGAAATGGTCATGGAGTCAATAACCGGCTATTCAAGAACACAAAGACTGATACATCACGATGCATCCTTTACAGATAATCAAGAAATACTTTTTGATCAATACTTATCCGAATTACAAAACGGAAGACCAGTGCAGTATGTGCTGGGAGGATCTTGGTTTCAAAATATGTTTTTTAAAGTCAATGAAAGTGTTTTGATCCCTCGGCCTGAAACTGAAGAACTGGTTGAATTGATTTTGCATGAAATCAAGCAAACTGTTTCAACACTTGATCAATCATGTAAACTAATAGATATTGGCACAGGGTCTGGATGCATTGCCATATCAATAAAGAAAGCAGTACCCTTTTGTGAAGTTTGGGCAATTGACAAAAGTTCAGATGCATTGAATGTTGCCAAAGAAAATGCTGAAGCACTGGTAACACATATAATGTTTCGGCAAACAGATATCCTCAGTGAATCAAAAAATGATTCACTGCCGGCATTCAATTTCATTGTGAGTAACCCACCATACATTCTTCCTAAAGAAGCAACTGAACTCAGTAAAAATGTTATTGAACATGAACCAAAAGAGGCCCTTTTTGTAACCAATAATGATCCACTTGAATTTTATAAAGCCATCATTGATTTTTCAGCACATCATCTGTTGCGAGGGGGATTACTTTTTTTTGAAACACATGAAAAATATGCACATGATGTAAAAAATCTTCTTGAATCAAACGATTTTGAACATGTAAAATTGATCAAAGATTTACAAGGAAAGGACAGAATTGTTTGGGCAAAAAGAACAGGTGCTTCCCTTTAATTACTCTTTCTCAACTGAGAGTACTGTTTTGGCACCAAGATTTTTTGAAATTTTCATCACATTGACGACAGCATCAATTTCAACTGATTTATCAGCATTGATCACGACTGTTGGAATTTCAGTTTTTTCTTTATCAAGAATAGGTTGAAGAGCAAACTGAATTGAGTCGAGAGGAACGGGAGTTGTTCCTATAAAGTATTGTTTGTTTGCATCAATAGAAATCACAACATTTTGCTTTGCCTTAGAATCGCCATTTGACTTGGGCTGTGAGAGTTTGATGACATTTGGATTAGCAAGTGTAGATACAATTAGGAAGAACATCAACAAGATAAATAAGATATCATTCAACGCCTCTGTAAATACTTCAGCCTCACCAGTATATTTTTTCCTTATCTGCATTTCCTTAAGCGTTGTTGTTTGGATCTTGAAGGATATCTAAAAAGTCTGCAGCAGCCACTTCCATTTTATTTGCTGTTTTATCAATTTGAGTATGCAAAAAGCTAAACCCAAGAAATGAAAGCAACCCAATTACGAGTCCGGTTATAGATGTTACCAATTTTACATATAATCCACCTGCAATTGTATTCAATACAAATTCACCCGTCGTGTTGATATCAAAAAATAACTGCATGAGTCCTGCTAAAGTTCCTACAAATCCAAAAATTGGAGCTGCTCTAGAAATAACGCTCAAAACGCTAAGATTTCTTTCCAAATTATACATTTCCAATCTGGCTACACTTTCCATACTCCTTTCAATAGCATCAATTGGTTTACCCATTCTTTGAATCCCTTTATCTATAATACGGGCAACCGGATGATCAGTATTCTTTGTAGTTGTTTTTGCTGCTGCTATATTCCCTGAAGCAATATGATCGCGAATGATCTTCATGAAATTATCATCTAGCTTTCCTGCCTTTTTTATGGCGATATATCTTTCAAAAAAGAAAAACAAAGCAACAATAAATAAAATTCCCAATGGAATCATCAAAGCTCCACCAGACTGCAACATCGTCCATAAATTCATTTGCTTTGAAACTTGGAGGAAATATATCATCATATATTCAATTTGAAGAGAGTGAAAGTTCGAAAATCTTTTACTAATACTGTCATAAAGTTATTCACTTCGCAGATGATTCCCATATCTGTATCAGCTCGACCAGCACTTGCATGGATTTTTCCATATCTTGAACACTCACATACTCTTGCACTGAGTGTAATGCCATCTCACCAGTGAAAATATTTGGACAAGGGAGTCCCATGAAAGACAACCTCGAACCGTCAGTTCCACCTCTGACTGGAAGTTGGATTGGCTCTATACCACACTTTCTCATTGCTTGCTCAGCAAATCGCACAACATCAGGATAACTATCCAATACCTGTCTCATGTTACGATATTGTTCAAAACATTTGATTTGATATTTGGAATGTGGGAATAATTCTACAACTTTTCTTGCAGTATTTTCTATAATCGAAGCATAGAATGAAAGTTTTGAAGCGTCGAAGTCTCTTAGAATAAATTTAATGGATGCTTTTTCTGCTGTTCCCCGAATATCAGTTGGATGAATAAAACCATCACGGCCCTCTGTAACCTCGGGAGAAAGTTCATGCTTTGGCAACTGTTCGATGATCATGGATGCAAGTTTGATAGCATTCACCAATTTGCCTTTTGCTGCACCAGGATGAGCTATCACCCCATGTATTTCCAATTCAAGTCCGTCGGCCGAAAAAGTTTCAGATTCCAAAGATCCAAGTTCTCCGCCATCTAGCGTATAAGCAAAATTTGCTCCAAGCTTCTTTACGTCTAAATGCTCAACACCTCTTCCAACTTCTTCATCAGGTGTAAATAATATTTTTATTTCGCCATGTGGGATTTCCGGATGTTGCTTTAAAAATTTTGCAAGTTGCATAATAATGGCAACACCTGCTTTATCATCTGCACCCAAAAGTGTTTTTCCGCTGGCAGTAATAATATCATCTCCAATTTTTTTTAAGAGATAAGGGTGTTCTTTGGTGGTGATGATTTGCTTAATGTCATCAGGTAATACAATATCAGATCCGTCATACTTTGAATGGAGAATAGGTATCACATTGCTTCCACTACAATCAGGCGCAGTATCAACATGTGAGCAAAAGCATATAACAGGGACTTCTTTTTTTGAATTTGAAGGGATCGTTGCAATTACATACCCCCACTCATCCATCAATACATCATTCCACCCCATCTCCTTTAATTCATTCACCAATAAAGAAGATAAATTTTTTTGTTTTTCAGTGGAAGGATATGATACGCTATCTGGGTCGCTTTGAGTATCGATCTTCACATAGCGCATGAATCTTTCAGCAAGGGGAGAAATATGTGACATGTTTAATTAAATCTGTAGCCTTTTAAAAAGGAGGAAATATCCATTCGTTTTTTACCTTCTAGCTGCACCTCTTTCAAAAACACCCAGCCATCTGTTGTTGCATATTTTAGAAATGTTTTACCGTCCGTTTCTATTGCTCCATTTGTTTGTTGATGTTTCGCAAGTTCAAATGACGCCTCATACACCTTTATCATTTTCCCATTGATGTATGTAAATGCTCCGGGATATGGAGAAAGTCCTCTAATCAAATTGTAAACTCGAACAGCATCTGTATTCCAGTCAATTTGACAAGTAGCAGTCTGAATTTTTAGAGCGGGAGATATATGGTGCTCATTATTTTCTAACTGCTGCGACATAGGCTTTATTGTTCCTTCACAGTAACCCTTAAGTGTTTTAAAAACCAACAATGCGCCAGCCTCCATCATTCTATCATGCAATGAACCTGCATTTTCTGATTGACCAATTGCAATCTTCTCTTTTAGCAATATGTCGCCTGTATCAATTTCATGCTTGAGTTTAAACGTTGTAATTCCTGTCTCTTTCTCACCATTGATAATCGCCCAATTGATTGGAGCAGCTCCTCGATATTGCGGCAACAATGAAGCATGTAAATTGATGGTGCCCATCGTAGGCATATTCCAAACAATTTCAGGAAGCATTCTAAAAGCAACCACTACCTGAATATCTGCATGCAATGATCTAAGCTCTTCAATAAAAATTGGATCTTTGAGTTTCTCGGGCTGAAGAACATGCAATCCTTTTTCAACTGCATACTTTTTTACTGCGCTCTGAGACAATTGCATCCCTCTTCCTGCAGGTTTGTCTGGAGCGGTTACAACACCTACAACATTACATCCCTCTTGAATTAATTTGTCTAAAATGGCAACAGCGAAAACGGGTGTTCCTAAAAATACAATTTTACAATCCTTCAAATCGGGCATGTGCAAAATTACTTATATAGCAGATACTTCTGTCTAATTCTCTTAAAAGCGACTAATCCTGGCTCCCAGGAATTTCTGATTTCCTCTGCACTCATTCCCTGTTGCATCTGTTTCATCAGTATATCATTCCCAGCAAGCTTATTAAAGAATGATCCACGTGCTTCACCTGACTTAGGCAGTATAAAAAATTTATCCTTTTCTGGAAACTGACGGTATGCTTCCAATACATATTCAATATGGATTCTTCCATCAATTTTTTTTCTGACTTCATCAGGATCTGCACTTACATTCCAACCATAGCATAATTGGTCTTTCAACTTTGGATTGGTTGCGCCAGGCATACTGGTAGGTGTAAAACTGAATAAATTTTTAGAGAGTGATGGATGTCCAAATACTTGAAAAGGCATTCCAGTTCCCCTGCCTTCACTCAGAACCGTTCCTTCAAAAAAGCATGTTGAAGGATACCAATAAATGGATGAAAGTCCTGGTAAATTTGGTGAAGGTTTCACTGGAAGATCATATACGTCTGACCTTTTATAATTTTTACATGCAATTACTATTAGAGGTTCAATACCGCTTAATTTCATCATGTCATAGGCACTCATTGATTGAGGATCAATCCAACGTTCACCAACCAACATTTTTGCATATTCACCAATCGTCATCCCATAAACTACAGGAACCGGTTGCATCCCAACAAAAGATTTAAACGCTGTATCGAGAACAGGACCATCTACATAGTGTCCATTTGGATTGGGACGGTCCAATACCACCATTGGCTTTTGATAAAGAAAAGCAGCTTCCATCAATTCCTGTAAAGATGAAATAAACGTGTAAAACCTAACGCCAACATCTTGAATATCAAAAACTATAATATCTATATCTGCTAGATCTTCTTTGGAAGGTTTATGTTTTGCTCCATAAAGTGAAATAACTGGAATCCCGGTTTTAGCATCGGTATAATTTCCAACTTTTTCACCAGCATCTGCAACTCCACGGAATCCATGTTCTGGTCCGAATATTTTTTTTACTTCTATATTTTGATGAATCAAATGATCTACCAAATGCTTTTCACCAACCATTGAAGTTTGATTAGCAAAAACAGCAATTTTTTTACCTTTTAGCAAATGAATATATGAAGGCGTGTCAGTTGCTCCAGGCAAAATATGTCGTTGAGCTTTCACTGCGTTTGAAACAAATGCAGAGAATCCAATTGCCAGAAATAAGATTAATTTCTTCATTTAACTAAATTATTACCCTAAAAGTAAAAGAATAAAGTTAGTTTCGAAGCTTATTATTCATTAAACTTAAACAAATATGCAAGCTAAAAAAGGAGATCTGGTCAGAGTACATTATACAGGCAAATTAACTGACGGCTCACAATTTGACAGTTCAGTTGGAAGAGCACCATTAGAGTTCACATTGGGTGCTGGCCAGATGATAGCTGGATTTGATGCAGGTGTTTTGGGAATGAGCATTGGAGAGAAAAAAGTTATCAATATTGATCCGGCAAATGGATATGGACACAAAAATCCAGAAGCAATCATTGATTTTCCAAAATCAAATATTCCTGAAGGAATGAATATTGAGATTGGCATGAAATTAAATTTACAAAATGAGTATGGACAACCTGTCCCGGTTGAAGTGATTGAAATCAAAGATGATGCCATTGTAATGGATGCTAATCATTTCCTTGCAGGAAAAGATTTGATCTTTGATGTAGAGCTGGTTGAGATCGTATCTTAATTCGATTTAGTTATTATATAACACCACCTCAATAGTTTTCCTTTGTAATCAAAAGGCTCTGTTGAGGTGGTGATTTCTTTTATAGCACCTTTGATCGCCGAAGCATTTATTTCGAATTTTCTCGCATTGGTACTAAAAAATAGCTCACCTCCATTTTTTAATTTGGTCAGACAAAGATTGATAAGATCAACATGCATCAGCTGCACATCAAAAATTTCTTTCATCGATTTGCTATTGCTGAATGTAGGTGGATCCAATACGATGATGTCAAAGCTTTCATTTTTTAATTTGGGCAATTCTTGCAAGACATCTCCTTTTATAAATGAGTAAGCCTCACCAACAAATTTATTCAGCTCCATATTTTTCTTTGCCCAATCAATATATGTATTAGATAAGTCTATTGATACAACCTCTTTCGCACCACCATCTGCAGCATACACCGAAAAAGAACCTGTATAACAAAAAAGATTAAGTATCGTTTTTCCTGCAGATTTACCTCTGACCAATGAGCGAGTGATTCGATGATCTAAAAACAATCCTGTATCAAGATAGTCATCCAAATTCACATAAAATTTAAGTCCGCCTTCCTCAACAATTATCAGCTCTTTGTTTGATCCAGTTTTTAGATATTGGTCCTGCCGATTTGCTTTTACCTTTCTTTCCTTCACATGAATTTGTTCATCACTTTTATTTAAAACCTTTTTAATTACTGCTATGCTTCCATCCAGCCAGGCAATATATTCCTCCAGAGTTAATTTATGTTGACTCCGATATTCGGTTACCAGAATTTCATTTTCATAAACATCAAGTATAAGCGGAAACTCAGGCAAATCTCTATCGTACAACCTATAACAACTGATTTGCTGTCTTGAAGCTTCTTTGGCGCGAATTTTATACACTTTCGCCAGCCTATTCTCAAACATTAATAGTTTAGCATCGAGCATAAAGGCAAGATAGGAAATGAAAAGCTTATACTAACTTTGAAAAAAAATTACAATGAGGAATTTCATCTATATTTTATTGGTTACACTTTTTTCATGCAATTCAAATGGACAAGAATCCTTAAAAGCAACTGATTTTAAATCTGCAATTGAAAAAGATGGTGCGCAAATTTTAGATGTTAGGACTGCCGATGAATATAAAAGCGGACATATTAAATATTCATTGCAGGCCAATTGGATGAATAAAGTTGAGTTCAACGACAGAACTTCATCGCTCGACAAATCCAAAACAGTTTACATCTACTGCCTAAGTGGAGGAAGAAGCAGCTCAGCAGCAGCAGAACTGAGGATGAAAGGTTACCAAGTAGTAAACCTTGAGGGTGGAATGAATGCATGGAAAGCAAATGGATTGGAAGTTGAAGGTGCGAACCCCAATGCAAAGCAAACTACTTTGGAGGCATATAACGGACAAGTTAATAGCAATTCCATTACATTGGTCGACTTTGGAGCTGAATGGTGTCCGCCATGTAGAAAAATGGAACCTATTCTTCAGTCATTTGTGAAAGACAATAAGGACAAGCTGGCGTTGATTAAAATGGATGGCGGACTTGAAACTGATTTAATGAAGTCACTTAATGTAGAAGCCCTGCCTACTTTTATTCTTTACAAAGACGGTAAAGAGATAAAAAGAAAACAGGGCCTCATCAGTCGCGAAGAATTCGACAACTGGTTGAAGTAATTTATTTTTTTGCTCGTTGCATAGCATTTTGGGATGGGCCTGTGCGGGGTGCACCTGGTCCGCTTAAAGTAGCTCCAGCTTTGAAAAGCTGAAACTTACTTGGCATTTCCTTTATAGGCCATTGACCATTTGATTCATCAATATCAGCAGTTTCTTTCATAGGATCCAATTGAATTGATTTGACTTCTTTATTTTTCAAAAAGACTTTTGAAACTTTATTTTCATTCAATCTCCAAATGGTAACTGGAATTCTATCTACTTCTTTAGATCCATCTGTAAATGTCCATTCAACAATAATTGGCATCAACATCCCACCTTTATTACTAAAAGTCAGTTCATAAAGGTTTTTATCCTGCCATTTTGCATAATTATCTTTATCCTTATTAGCCTCAATTCTTTGTTGCGCCATTTCTTGGAACATTTTTGCATCAGCATTTCTATTGTAGTAATAGAAATCTCTAAGCGTTGTATCACGATCAGTGTAAAAAGAGATTTTCTTTTCTTCCCTATTTCTGAGCTTACTGATGTTTTCAAATTCTGTAGCTTTTAAACTTGCTGTATTCTTTTCAGCATCCAACTTGAACCATTTTACACTATCCAATGAAATATCAACGGGATCTGTTCCATAATACCAACCTCTCCAAAACCAATCTAAGTCAACTGCACTTGCATCTTCCATTGTTCTGAATAAATCATTGGGTGTTGGGTGTTTGAATGCCCATCTTCTTGCGTACTCTTTGAAAGCATAATCGAAGAGTTCTCTGCCCATGATGGTTTCCCTCAAAATATTTAATCCTGTTGCTGCCTTTGCATAAGCATTTGACCCAACATTGGCAACATTATCACCTTTTGTCATGATTGGCTCAAGCAGGTCTTTGTGCAAACGCATATAATCTGTGATCAAATGTGCCGGTCCTCTTCTTGATGGATAATTATTATCAAATTCTTGCTCGGTGAGAAATTGTACAAATGTGTTTAATCCCTCATCCATCCACCAATATTGACGTTCGTCAGAGTTTATGATCATGGGGAAGAAATTATGTCCCACTTCATGAATAATCACCCCAATTGCGCCATACTTGGTTGCTTCACTATATGATCCATCTTTCTCAGCTCTTCCAAAATTCATCGCAAGCATTGGGTATTCCATACCGATTGCTGCTTCTACTGAAATCGCAACTGGGTAAGGATAAGGAATAGTGAATTTTGAGTAGGTCTTAATGGTATGATAAACTGCCTTAGTTGAATATTTTCTGTAAATAGGATATGCTTCTTTACCATAATAACTCATACACATCACTTTCTTTCCCTCAACATCTACACTCATTGCATCCCAAACCAAACGACGTGATGTATTGAATGCAAAATCTCTTACATTGATGGCTTCGTATGTCCAGGTCTTCTTTTTAGTTGATTTATCCTTTGCATTTTCTAAAGCTTCATTCAAAGTAACCACTTCAATTGGCTCGTTTGATTGTTGTGCCTTTTGCCAACGCTCCATTTGTGCTGGACTTAATACAGATGCATAATTTTTACATTCCCCTGTTGCAGCAACGATATGATCTTCAGGAACAGTAATATTCACTTTAAAATTTCCGAAAGTCAATGCAAATTCAGCACCTCCTGCAAATTGCAAATGTTGCCATCCCTGAAAATCACTGTAAACAGCCATTCTTGGATACCACTGTGTAATTGAATAGAGATTATTGTCATCATCTGCAAAATGCTCATATCCTCCTCTGCCATATCTGGTGAGCTTATCATTAATCTTATAATTCCAGCTTACTTTGAAAACAAATTTTTGTCCGGGTTTCAATGGAATCGGAAGCTCAATACGCATCATCGTTTGATTTACTGTATACTTTAAAGCATTGCCCGCTACATCTGTTAATGCAGTGATATTCACTCCGTATCCCTTCATGTATTCTGCAGGGTCCATCTGACGCAACTGTAAATCAGACATTCCCTCTCTCATTGTAGAAGGTTTATCATAATTGTTATTGCTATTGGGATGATGAAAATTTTCATCTACCTGCAACCACAAATAAGTAAGTACATCTGGTGAATTATTAAAATAGGTGACAGTTTCAGCGCCTGTTAATAAGTTCTCAGCTTCGTTGATGTCGACATTGATTTCATAATCTGCTCTTTGTTGCCAGTACTTAGGACCAGGAGCACCACTTGCTGTTCTGTATTCATTCGGATCTTGCATCAAATAATCAAGTTGTTCAAATCGATTACCATGATTAGAACCTGGATTTCTGAGAGGTTGTGCAACTGCACATGTAATACTTAAAATAGATGCTAAGAGCAATAACTGAAAATTTCTCATTTGAGGAGATTTTAATATTAAAACGGATATCTTTCTATGGTAAGTTTGATTGCCAATCCAAGTATCAAAGACGAAAAGCTCAATACCCATTCTCTTTGTGTAAAAAGCTTAGAAATTCCAACTATAACACCTGAGATCAACATCAACAATACTACGAAAATTTGCCCGATTTCCAATCCCACGTTGAAGCTAAAGAGACTCCAAACAACTTGCTGATTACTCGAAATCATGAACCGAATCGCATTTGCATAACCTAGACCATGTATGAGTCCGAATAATAAAGCCATCACATATTGAACCTTATCGGTTTTTTTCAGTGATGAACGATTTCTAAAGTTCATCAAACAGGAAAATACAATGGTACATGGGATGGCAAATTCAACCCAACTGTCATTCACTCGAATCAAATCAGTACCACTTAAAAACAGTGTAAATGCATGCCCAATGGTGAACGCGGTTACCAATACGAGCACCTGTTTCCATTGTTTGAATTGATATACAACCGACAAGGTTGTAATAAAATAAAGATGGTCTAGTGCATCCCAACTGATGATATGATGCCAGCCAAGAGAAAAATAGTAATTAAAATCTGAGAGGTGCATTATTCTAAAATAAATCGGACTTTTGTAAGGTATGAAATACTGGAAATTTTTTGTTGGATGTCTCCTTATTATTGTTTTTACATCATTCAAACATCCCTTTTATTTATCAGTAACAGAGATTGAGTACAGTTCTAAGACAAAAGAACTGGGCATGTCAATTAAATTTTTCCCTGATGATCTGGAGGAAACACTCAGGAAATTTAACGGCAACAAGTATGATGTGATCAAGGGAGACAAAAAAACGATTAACCCAGTTTTCGACCAGTACATTAAAAAACATTTGAGTATCAAGCTCAACGGTATCAACAAGCCTTATCAGTTTCTAGGATATGAAATCAACCAGGAGTCAGTTTGGATTTACTTTTCAATACTTAATCAGCCAAACGTAAAAACAATTGAAGTGACTTCTAATATCATGTATGAGTACAAATCGGAACAAACCAATATCATACATTTGAAAATAGACGATAAGAGAGAAAGTTTCAAATTAAACTATCCTGATACCAAAGCAGTTTTGAAGAAATAATTATTTGGCTGCGTTTGCTACTGCAATTGCACGAATGGTTTCATCAGCAAAAGCAGCAAATGCATCTGCTGTAACTCCGTTATCCCCTATAATTGCAGGCGTTCCTTTATCTCCACCTTCTCTTATGCTTTGCACCAATGGTATTTGTCCTAAGAAATTTAAATCAAGCTGATCAGCTAAATTTTTCCCGCCATCTTTTCCGAAAATATAGTATTTGTTATTTGGCATTTCCTCTGGAATAAACCATGCCATATTTTCTACAAGTCCAATAATCGGCACTTTCAACTGAGTTTGATTGAACATCGCGATCGCTTTTTTTGCATCTGCCAACGCAACTTCTTGTGGTGTTGTTACAACAACAACACCAGTAACTGGAATGGTCTGAACCAAGGTGAGATGAATATCACCTGTTCCTGGTGGCATATCAATGACCAGATAATCAAGTTCGCCCCAGTGAACATCAGTGACAAATTGTTTGATTGCACTACTTGCCATTGGTCCACGCCAAACAACTGCACTTTTTTCATCTACCAATAAACCAATACTGATCAGTTTGATGCCATGCTGTTCCAATGGTAAAATTTTATCCTTACCATCAACATTTTCCATAAATGGACGCATTCCTCTGACGCCAAACATAATGGGAACACTTGGACCATAAATATCTGCATCCATGAGTCCAACTTTTGCTCCTTGCTTAGCCAATGCCAATGCCAAGTTTGCAGAAACAGTTGACTTACCTACACCTCCCTTTCCACTAACGACTGCTATGATATTTTTGACCCCAGGCAAAACAGCGGTTAAATCTACACGCAGAGAACTTGTATTTGCAGTAAAATCTACAATAACCTCCAGCGCATCACTTACATGCTCATGGATTGCCTTTTCGCAGTTTCTTCTGATTACCTCTTTAAGGGGACATGCAGGAGTGGTGAGTACAATTGTAAACTCAACAGATTTTTCACTGATCTTGATGTCTCTGACCATATTTAGGGTAACCAAATCTTTCTTAAGGTCTGGCTCCTGAACAGTTGACAACGCCTTCAAAATCTCTTCTGTACCCATACAATGAAAATGTTAAAATGAAAAGAAATGCAAAAATAACCATTCGCCGGCTACTTTTTTTATGAAAAAGAAACAGTTATTTTGCACAGAATGTTGTCGATGAAAAAGAATTTTTTTCTTATTTGCCTTGCACTAGGATTCCTACCATTTGGTGCGAAGGCGCAATTCGAAACATTTAAAGACTCTGTTGTTCAATTATATGGGGTAGTAATGACAGCAGATAGTTTAAGGGGTCTTCCCGCAGTAAGTATCGTTGTCAAGGGAACTGGAAGAGGTACACTAACCAACAATCAAGGTGTTTTCTCCATAGTGGCATTAAAAGGCGATCAAATAGAATTCAGTTGCATTGGTTTTAAAAATAAAATAACCAGAATACCAACTGAGCTTGAGGGAAATCAATTTAGCATCATTCAATTATTGGTTAATGATACAGCCTTTCTTCCTGCTGCCATCATCAAACCAAGACCGACAAGAGAGCAATTTGAAAGAGATTTTGTATCCACAGATGTGCCTGACGACAACATAGAAATTGCCAGAAAAAATACTGACATCACTACCAGAAGAATTCTAATGCGTTCACTGCCCAATGATGGAAGAGAAGCCATTAATTTGAATTTAGCAAAGGGTGCTCAAAAATATTATTACTCAGGACAAGCCCCGCCAGTGAATATTTTTAATCCATTTGCATGGGGCGAATTCATTCGCAGCTGGAAAAGAGGTGATTACAAGAAGAAATAATCCATCAGTTTTGAAAAGAAAGAATGTGACTGTTTTTTGTGGCTCTAAAAGTGGCAATAATCCCAAATTTGAAATGGATGCTGCTGAGCTTGGAAAAGAACTGGCAGAAAATAACTTTGATATCATTTACGGTGGAGGCGGGAAAGGAATAATGGGGGCGGTTGCTAATGGCGCTTTGTCAGCCGGTGCAAGTGTAACTGGGATCATTCCACAAGTACTTATTGATTGGGAAAGACAACACCCCACTCTTACGCATGTAATCATAACAAATGACATTCATGAAAGAAAGAAACAGCTTTACGAACAGGGAATGGCCGGGATTGTACTGCCAGGTGGATTTGGAACGCTTGATGAAATGTTTGAGATGCTCACATGGAATCAACTGAGCATTCACAATAAAAAAATATTCATTCTCAATACAGCTGGATTTTATGATCATTTGATATTGCATATGGAGCATCTCATACAAAAAGATTTTCTGTACGAGCCTCTTTGGGAAAGAATTCATTCATTTGAGGATCCATCAAGTTTAGTGCAATCACTAAAAAAACATCTTACTGAAGATTAATCAAAAATCTTTCCAGCATTTAATATATTATTTGGGTCAAAAGCCTTTTTGATCTCCCTCATTAAACGAAAATGAACAGGATCAAACATCACATCCATATAACTTTTTTGAATCAACCCAACACCATGCTCACCGCTAATGGTTCCGCCAAGTTTTTTTACCGCTATAAATAATTCTCTTAAAATATTATTCATTTCCTCGTTGCCATAACTATTAGGTATACCTGGCTTATTCAACCGTATGTGCAAATTACCATCCCCTGCATGACCATAACAAACTGCTGAAAATCCGTATTTTTTTCCAAGCTCTTTTACTTCCCTAATCAATTCTGGCAACACTGCTCTTGGCACAACAGTATCTTCCTCAATGGTATATCCTTTTGTTTTTACAACCTCTGCTACTCTTCTACGCAACTTCCATAATTCATTTTTTTGCTGATGATCATCTGCAAAATATATTTCTCCGCAATCAAATTGTAATAATAATTCACTGATGGACTCCATTTCGTTCATCAATGTTTCAATATGATTACCATCCACTTCAATAATCAAATGTGCAGCAGTTTCAGGAGTAATAGGAACAGAGGAAGATCCCACCTCTTCACTTACAATCTTCAAAGCATCAATTTCCATTAATTCTAAAGCAGAAGGAGTAAACCCTGCACGAAAAATTGCACTAACTGCTTCGCTGGCTTTTTCCAGTGAATTGAAAGGAACCAACATCAATAAATCATGTTTCGGCAGTGGAATCAACTTTAGA
Organism: Parafilimonas sp.; assembly: GCA_017856455.1. Taxonomy (GTDB): domain Bacteria; phylum Bacteroidota; class Bacteroidia; order Chitinophagales; family Chitinophagaceae; genus Pollutibacter. The sequence goes on along the minus strand of JAFMEZ010000001.1, from coordinate 41,215 downwards.
ACAATTTTTGTAACAATTCCGAGTGTTCCTTCACTTCCAACCATCAATTGTGTGAGATTATATCCAGTTGAATTCTTCAATACATTGCATCCTGTCCATATGATTTCACCTGTAGGCAAAACAACTTCGAGATTGAGCACATAATCTCTCACCACTCCATACTTGACCGCTTTGGGTCCACCACTGTTTTCAGCAATATTCCCTCCAATGAAGCAAGACCCTTTGCTGGAAGGATCGGGCGGATAGAACAAGCCTTTTTCTTTTAAAGCATTTTGCAAAATTTCTGTAATAACACCAGGCTCGGTTGTTACCTGTAAGTTTCTCTCATCAATCTCGATAATCGTATTTAACCGGTCTGTTGCTATTAACACTCCGCCCAAATGAGGCAACGCCCCGCCACTCAACCCGGTTCCCGCACCACGAGGTGTAACTGCAAGTTTATGCTGATTACAGATTTTCATGATTTGGCTGATTTCAGCAGCTGTTCTTGGTCGAAGTGCCACTTGTGGCAAATACAATAACTCTTCAGTCTCATCATGTGCGTAGGTGTGCAGCAAGTTTTCATCAACAATCACAAACGACTCTCCAACAATTGCCTTGAATTGTTCTAGAATATCTGCAGCAATACCGTTTTGCATTCAATTTTATTTACTACGAATTTCGGAAATAGCCCTGAAAAGAGAAAGGAATTAATTTTTGAAAACAGGACAAAAGCTCTGGCGATCAGCATACATCAATGTATACAGGCCATTATACTGCATGTACATCTCAGTAGCACCCATTCCATTATTGAAGTTTTTCAATGAAGATGTGGTTACATCATATGTAAAACTGAATTTGAAGTTTTTCCATTGATAACCTAGCATGGGGATGATGGCATCACCAGGACGCATGTAAGCACCAAGTATAAGTTGTTGTTGCCCGTTTCCACTTACATTATAATTCAAATGGAGTCCGCCTACAAATTCAGAAGCTTTAGCTTGATGCGTGAAATAAACTCCAGGTGAAAATATGACTTGTTCATTTGCTTTGATAACCGCATCTGCGAAATATATATATCGGGGCTGAACTACATTATCATTATTGAGTGATGAAGAGAAAAACGACTCTTTGGGTTTATTCAAATGATGCATGCTTACACCCATGTGAACATAGATATTTTCAGATGGAAATATTGCATAATTCAAACCAGCCTGCAGATCGAGATAGTTTACAGCATTGTTGATTAAAATTTCACTCGTTGGGCCATTAAAAAATTTTCCATCCCACATATCTCCAAATCTCAAATTTGCAGTATTTACTCTTTTGCCCACAAATCCCATGTTAAATCCAGCTGAAAGTAAACTTACATTCCCCAACATCTGATGATATGCAACAGATGCATATGTTTTAGTGGACCTTAATGTTCCAGATCCAGCCATATCTTGAAATATCAATCCCCCTACTCCAAACCAACCAGTTGAAATGAGATTTCGCAATACCTGAAAATCGCCATATACACTCATTGTTGTATAAGGCACAGGTATAGAAGCCCATTGTTCGCGATAATGTGCACCCAATCGATAATCTGAGCTTGGCAGGAACCCAGTATTTGCAGGATTGGTCGAAAGTGGAGTATTAAAAAATTGAGAAAAACGCAAGTCTTGCGCAGTAGATTGAAACCATCCAGCACTAAAAAAAATGAACAGATATGTAAGAATATATTTCAACTGATTAACGCAATAAAGTTATACTTCCTTTTTTAGACTCAGTTCTTCCATCAGCAAACTTTACAATTAATGTATAAGCATACACATCAATTGGCTGAGCAACCCCCAAATATTTTCCATCCCACCCAAAACTTGGATTGTATGACTCAAACACCAATTGTCCGAATCTATTATAGATTTTTAAATTCATGTCATCTATTCCAAATATCTTGGGCAAGAAAATATCATTTTTACCATCGTCATTTGGAGTAAATGCATTGGGTATTTCAAGCAATTCTGTGATGAGTGGTTTTACGATCAAGCTTGCTGTATCGGTACAACCAAACTGATTATATGCAGTAAGTATAACATCAAATGTGAATGTTTTGCCATATTGATGGATGGGTTGAGTGAGTGAAGAGTTAGATCCATCACCAAAATTCCAATTATAAGCAGTTGCCCCAGTAGTTTGATTGATGAATGTAAATGGTGCATTCTCAACTGGTGGTTTTGGCGTATAGTCAAATTTTGCAACTGGTGCTTCAATCACAGTTAATAGCTTAGTAACGCTGTCGGCCAAATTACAACCCGGACTATTTTCTCTTACCACTAACTTTAAAGTCTTTACACCAGCTGTTTGATACTGCTGTCTGGCTGGAGCATACGTGGTTGATGTTTGACCATTGCCAAAAGTCCAAAGGAAGCTTACCCCGCCAATACTTTTATTGGTCAGTCCAATATCCTCTCCCAAACAAATACTATCCTTACTCAGCGTAAAATCTGCTTTGATACTGGAGAATACATATATGTCTACTGGAACTGAATCATACTGATTACAAAAATTTACATCAAGTAATTTTAACCAAACCCTATGTAACCCTGGTGTAAAATCATGTATAATATCATTTAATCCGGCAGTATCCGGTTTTGATTTATCATCATAGATCCAAACAAATGATTTTGAATTAAATGGTTTCCCTTGTTTGGATATAGACAAATTGCGTAATGAATATTTCCCACTAGAACAATCACCAATACGTTCAGCAGATGCTTTAAGTTCAACTTCATTAATACCTACTTTGATCTGCATGTATGAGCTATCTCTTGTGATGCATCTGTTTTCATCAATAGATACAAGCTTCACTCTAAAAGAAGTATCTTTTGTTACATTATATCGATGCAAGATTTCTGGCACTGCAGTGGTGTCAATTTTAGTACCATCACCAAAATCCCATATATAAGTTTTAGCCATCGCAACAGTATCATAAAACTTTACATCTAACGGTGCGCACCCACTTGTATCATAAACACCATTGATGGCAGATTTGATTCCATTGTCGACTCCATCAAAAGAGAAATTTATTTTTACTGCTGCAAGATTACAGCCATTTGGCAATGCAGCATTGGTGGGAGAAATTGCTCCTGCTGATACAATCATGTTTTTGGTAATCGGATCACCTGCGTTGCTGCTGCTACGTGGACATGCGCTATTGCCGAAACAGTTGGCACAAATGGACATGTAAATAGCTCCCTTTGAATCAAATCTTGAAGTACCGCCATCAACATGATCTACTTCGCCTCCGCTTTGTCCCCAAAATGATCCATATAACAACTTATCTGCATTTTTCTCAATTACGATGAAGTAGAAATCTTTGTTATCGGTATACTTCTGAATTGCATCTGGAGTAATATCCATTCCTGCTGTTCCAACTGTTTGTGTATCATATGGACCAGGATTGCATAAATTCATTTTACCACCCCAACCAGAAACATAAACATTCTCACACCTATCAACCAAAAATGCAACCGGTGAAATGTTTGGCTTCGCACTTGATGTTCCAAATGCAGTTGTGTATTCAAATTTAGTCAACTCACGATCCATCTTTGTAATGAATTGCTTTGCATTGTCATTACCATAATTTGCGTTTATCTTCTGCCATTTACCAAGTGTGATGCCCATAGTATAAGGGGAACCAGATTTGTCGAACTGAATACCATATATAAAATCTGTAGCAGTTGTTCCTTGATATGTCGTTTTACGCAAAACACCAGTAGGACTTAATATAGAAATAAATCCATCAACTGAGCCTTTATAACTAGGTGATTCAACTCCTGTTTTATCACCAGGAAAATCAGTGCTGATGGTTGGACCAGCTACGTATATTTCATCATTTGTTGGATTAATAGAAAGTACAAATGCAGCATCATCTTTACTGCCACCCAGATACCTGCTAAAAATAATATTAGAAAGATTTGGTGTTAACTTAATTACTACTCCATCCTGAACTCCACCAAACTTGCTTGAGAGTGCAGTGGAAACAGGAAAATCATCCGACTGTGTTGATGAAGCAATAAGTACATTATTGTTTTTATCTAAAATAACTTCACTTCTTGAGTGATCACCATAATTATATACCAATGTTGATGGCGAAACAGACATTTGTGCATTGGTATTTGCACCATCCATTTCAGTACCGCCAATTAAAATACTTCCAATGACAGATTTTCCATCAGCTGAAATCTTGATAACATAAATATCTGATGCGCCACCCAATGGGCCATATTTTAAAGTCCCAGATGACGTTACTGGAAATGGAAAATCACTTTCTTTACTTGAAGTTCTACCTTGCACTATTGCATTACCTGAACCATCAACAATGATACTGTGCGGATATTCATCACCACTTCCACCGATATAAGTAGAAAATATTCTTTGCTTTCCATCGCTGCTGAACCTCGTCAAACCAATATCAACACCTCCGATTGAATTATTTGAACCAAATGATTGCCCTGTTCCACCCTTAAAAGTAGTTTGAAGCGCCCCAAGAGAAGTTGGATATTGAGATCCGAATACTATCCCACCAGCATATAAACTTCCATCCGGACCAGGAGCTGCAGAGAATCCCCAGTTATTGCTCTTGCTTCCTGTATATGTCGAAAACTCAAGAGTTGGGTCTATGACCAATGGATAGTTTTTGTTGTATGCACCAAGCTGATAAGCAACGACATCTTTTGTTACCGAATAATTACACTTAACTAAAACCTTATTCCCATCAATAATTTGATACGCATAAGGCTCTAATTCTTTGATTTCTCCTACAGATGTTTTAATAAGCAGTGCTCCAGATTTTATTTTAAGACTCTCAACACCTTTGTACTTCAATTTTACAACTGAAGGATCTGCATTGGGAGCGATGATTAAATCATATTTTATTCCACCATTAGATGATGAGTAAAATCTTGCATCTATACCATTGTAAATAGATTCTTTGATAATTTCATAGTAAGACCTTACATCAGTCTTCCATCTGCGAGGATCACCACCAATAAAGTAATTAGCAACTTCCTGACTCATCTTTGTAGCTCTGTAATCAGATTCATCATTGCTGTTTACAAAAGAGACTTCATAACTGTGCGACTTGATGACTTCTTTTTGAATGGAAGTTGTGAATGACTTGCTATTCATCTCAATCGAATCTGCAGTTGAAATTTTATCAAAGATTGATACACTATTATGGGTGAGATGATTAAAACTCTCGTCATCAATTTTTGTAACGACATATCCTTTTTTGTTAAAGAAAATTGTACTTGCCCCTTGAACAGATTTGAATTGAAAATCACCCGCCCATTGACCTTTGTTCTCAATAAAATCTATAGCATAAAAGGACTGAGCCAACAAGTGTGTTGTTGCAGAAAAAACTATTAAACAAATCGATATGAATAATCGCTTCAGCACAGTATTAAGACTAGCAATAAAATTAACGGTTTAAAGCCTTAGGACTTGTTAATAATCAGGATATTTTACCCCAAACCGTTCCGCTATTTTGCGACTGCAAATACTGCTTTAATGGCGAATGCTCAGTTTTAATAAGATCTGGATCTGATTTCAACAATCTTTCTGCAATCTGTCTGGCGCGCTCCAAAATTTCTCTGTCTTGTGCAATATCGGCAAGTTTAAAATTGAGGGCCCCGCTCTGACGAGTTCCTTGAATATCACCCGGACCTCTCAATTCGAGATCTTTTTCTGCAATTTTAAATCCATCGGTTGATTTGCACATGATGGAGACCCGCTCTTTGGCATCCTTGCCTATACTATTGCCAGTGAGCAGAATACAATAACTTTTTTCACTTCCTCTTCCAACCCTTCCGCGTAATTGATGCAATTGACTTAATCCAAATTTTTCAGCACTTTCTATAACCATCACTGATGCATTTGGCACATTGACACCTACTTCAATCACAGTAGTACTGACCATGATTTGGGTATCGCCTTTTACAAATCGTTGCATGTTGATTTCCTTTTGATCAGACGGCATTCTCCCGTGTACCATACTGATCCAATACTGTGGTTCAGGAAACCATGCTTTTACATTCTGATAACCTCGCATAAGATCTTCATATTGTAACTTCTCACTTTCTTCAATCAAAGGAAAAATAAAATATACCTGACGTCCCTTTACAATTTCAGATTTGATAAAATCCATTACCTGAGGTCTTGCATCATCCAAGCGATGAACAGTTGTAACGGGTGTTCTTCCGGGAGGGAATTCGTCGATTACACTATAATCCAAATCACCATAAGCAGTCATCGCCAATGTACGAGGAATTGGTGTTGCAGTCATCACCAACATATGAGGAGGCACATTGCTTTTCTTCCACAATTTTGCTCTTTGTGCCACTCCAAATTTGTGCTGTTCATCTACAACTGCTAGTCCAAGGTTTTTAAATTGAACAACATCTTCAATCAAAGCATGTGTGCCAATAATAATATTTATTTCCCCTTCAAGTATTCCTTTTAATATGGATTTTCGTTCTGCTGCTTTTGTTGAACCAGTTAGTAGTGCAATTTTGATATCCAGAGGAGCAAGCAATGATGAAAATTGATCGTAATGTTGATTAGCAAGTATTTCGGTTGGAGCCATAATACATGACTGAAAACCATTATCCAATGCAATCAGCATGGTCATTAAAGCAACAATAGTTTTACCACTTCCAACATCACCTTGAAGCAAACGATTCATTTGAGCTCCGCTCCCCATATCTTTTCTTATTTCCTTCAACACCCTTTTTTGAGCAGCTGTCAATGGAAACGGAAGATAGTTGCTGAAAAAATCATTAAAATTGGACCCAACTTTTGAAAACAATACTCCCCTGGAATAACGATGACGCGCAGAACGCATCATCCCTAATCTCAATTGAGAAAGAAATAATTCCTCGAACTTAAGCCGTTGAACAGCTGCCTCATACTGCTGATTATTTTTGGGGAAATGAATTTGCTGTATGGCAGTCCATCTTGAACATAATTTTTCATGCTGCAAAATAGCCGATGGAATATTTTCTCCAATTTCTTTCTCTTCTAATACCAGAAAGAGTTGATACATCAACTTCCCTAGTGCCCTACCATTTAAGCCTCTGGCTTTTAATTTTTCTGTGACTGAATAAATGGGCTCTAGAAAATTTTTGCCTGTCTCATTGCTTTCTTTTAAAGTCTCAATTTCAGGATGAGACAATTGCGGTTTACCCAAGAAAAATGATAATCTTCCAAACACAACATAATCAGTTCCCACAGTTAGCATTTTCTGTACCCAACTGATCCCTTGGAACCAAGTTAATTCTATGATTCCGGTTGCATCTCTCAATTGCACAACCAATCTCCTTCCTCTTTTCTCACCCACGATATCCATTGATACTATTCTCCCTCTTATTTGTACAAATTCCATGGAAGGAGAAATACTCGCAATCGTATGTATCTGCGTTTTATCTATATGTTTAAAGGGAAAATAAAATAGCAAATCTTCAAATGTGAAAATCTGCAACTCTTTTTTGAGCATGTCGGCCCTCAATGGACCAACTCCCTTTAAGTATTCGATTGGATTTGATAATATGGAAATTTTAGAGGCTATTTTTTATTTTCAAAATTAAATCAATATCCTTTTGAAACGTTTGAAATAAATTTGCAGGATGAATAATATTATTTGGACCCTAAAAGCATTCGCGGAGTTAAATCCCTTTGAATTATACCAAATATTAAGACTAAGAAGTGAGGTCTTTGTTGTAGAACAGAATTGTGTCTTTTTGGATATGGATAATTTAGACGCAAAATCACTGCACTTACAGGGTCGATCTGATAGCGAACTTATCGCATATGTTAGAATCCTTCCCCCTGGACTCGCTTACGAAGAGCCATCTATCGGCAGGGTCATTACCTCTGCCACTGCAAGAAGAACTGGTGCTGGAAAGGCGCTGATGAAAAAAGCTATCGAGGAAACAATTTCAATGTACCCGGGTAAGTCTATAAAAATCGGAGCTCAATTGTATTTGAAGAGATTTTACGAGGGCTTTGGATTTGAGCAGTGCAGCGAAGTTTACCTTGAAGATGGGATCGAGCATATCAAAATGCTTAGAAAATAATAAAGCTATGTTAAAAAAATGGTAGCGGCTTGCTTCCAATCATGTATGCGATCATAACCTTCGATTTCTCTATTGTGAAAAGCAGCATATAAATATTTCTTGCCAGGGAAGTGAACCAAATTTCTTACATGATCATCGATCATATAATCACCATGTATCATTCGCTTATCACCGCACAAGACCAATTGTTTCCAAGTAAAAAATGGAAAATGCTCTAACAGCCAATCATGTTTGTCTTTGAGAGAATTAGGAAATTCTACTGCGGCTGAAACAATAAATATTTCATAACGCTTATTCATTTCCTTTAAAACATCCTGTGCATCATCCATTACAGGAAGATTTCTAAAAAATCCCTCACTGTACAAACGATCAAGTACCAATTTCCTGTGCTGTTCTGGAAATCCTCTCACCCAAGAGCCTTCTCGCATTTGATCATAGTCAACTTTCTGTTCAAATTTTGTCTCATACCATTCGACCATATCACCCATGGGATCTGCAATGACTTCATCCATGTCTATGATTACTCTTTCCATTTATGCTAATTCTGGTTTTAAAAATTTAGCGGTATAACTTTCTTTTACTTTTAGCAGACCCTTCGGCTCACCTTGGTACAACAACTGTCCTCCTCCTTGGCCTCCCTCTGGACCCAAATCAATGATATAGTCAGCAACTTTTATAACATCTAAGTTATGTTCTATCACCAAAACTGTATTGCCCCGATTTACTAATTTGTTCAACACATTGAGCAATAAATTGATATCCTGAAAATGCAAACCAGTAGTAGGCTCGTCGAGGATATAAAATGTTTTACCAGTATCTTTCTTTGCAAGCTCTGTAGACAATTTGACGCGCTGAGCTTCTCCTCCACTCAATGTTACAGCTGATTGTCCAAGTGTTATATAACCTAATCCAACTTCCTGAAGCACTTTTATCTTCCTGTACACATAAGGTATGTGTTGAAAAAATTCAACTGCTTCATCCACTGTCATATCCAAAACATCACTGATGGACTTTCCCTTATAACGGATTTCCAATGTTTCTCTATTATACCTTTTCCCATTACACTTCTCACAATGAACATACACATCAGGTAAAAAATTCATTTCAATAACTCTTAATCCACCTCCTTCACAAACTTCACATCTTCCCGCTTTTACATTAAAAGAAAATCTACCCGCATTGTACCCTCTGATTTTTGCTTCCGGTACAGCTGCATACAACTGCCTGATATCAGTAAAAAAATTGCAATAGGTCGCTGGATTACTTCTCGGAGTTCTGCCAATCGGTGATTGGTCAATTTCAATGACCTTATCAATATGTTCCAAGCCACTAATTTTTTTAAATGGCATGGGATCAATATTCGAATCGTAGCAATGCTTGCTTAAAATTGGATAAAGTGTTTCATTGATAAGTGTTGATTTCCCGCTCCCGCTTACCCCAGTTACCAATACAAATGTTCCCAAAGGAATAGTGACATCAATGCCCTTTAGATTGTTTCCAGTTGCACCCTTCAACACCAATGCATTACCATTTCCTGTTCTTCGTTCTAAAGGAACCTCAATTTTCTTTTTATTATTCAGATAAAGTGCAGTTTCAGAAGAGGACTTGCAAACCTGCGCAGGAGTGCCAGCAGCAACAATTTTACCACCATGGATACCTGCTTTGGGACCAACATCAATGAGATGATCAGCAGCAAGCATTATATCTTTATCATGTTCTACGACCAATACGCTATTCCCAATGTCACGAAGATTTTGCAAAGCCTCAATCAGTTGTTGATTGTCTCTTTGATGAAGTCCAATTGAAGGTTCATCCAAAATATAAGTAATGCCCTGAAGTTGCGAACCAATTTGTGTGGCCAATCTGATCCGCTGGGATTCTCCACCACTCAAGGTTCTTGTTGGACGATCTAGTGAAAGATAACCCAAACCAACATTTAATAAAAATCCAAGTCTAGCGCTGATTTCTTTTAAAATGTCTTTTGCAATGACTTGTTGTTTTTGACTTAGTCGTTTTTCTAAATCTTCAAACCATTGAAACAAAAAATGAAGATTTAAGGCTGATAATTCTGCAATATTTTTATCATCAACTTTGAAAAAAAGACTCTCACGCTTCAACCTCGTGCCATTGCAAACACTACATGATTTTAATGTCATGAATTTTTCCGCCCATTCTCTAATGCCTTCACTAGAACTTTCACTGAACCAACGAATAATCATTGAAGCAACTCCTTCATAAGATGCTTCATTTTCATCTACTTCAGTTTCAATAATTTCACCCTCTTCATTTCCATAAAGAATAAGATTCAATATTGATGATGGTAGTTTTTCGATTGGAGTTTTTAAACTGAATTTGTGTTTTTTAGATAGCTGTTCTACAATTTTATAGAAATATGCATCTCTTGCTTCACCCAATGGGAGGATCCCTCCCTCTGCAATAGACAGAGATTTGTCTGGGATTACTGCTTCAATATTTATTGTGTGTTGCTGACCAAGACCCTTACAACCATGACAAGCACCATAAGGAGAATTGAATGAAAAAGTATTCGGTGATGGTTCTTCATAAGATATGCCCGTATCTGCACACATCAATTTTTTGCTGTATTGAACCAATTTATCCGGTTCATGAACCAATGCAAATACAAGTCCCTTACCAATTTGAAGCGATTGTTGAATACTCTGGAGCATTCGCAGCCGCATTTCATCATTAACAACCAATCTATCTACCACCAATTCAATGTCATGAATCTTATACCTGTCAACTTGGAGCTTTGGCACCAAGTCTTTTATCTCTCCATCAATACGAACCTTTACAAATCCTTTTTTACGGGTCTCTTCAAATAATTCTCGGTAATGCCCTTTTCGTCCTCTTACAATGGGAGCCAGCATTGTGATTTTCTTATTGGCATATTTTTTATAAATGTCTGCAAGAATTTCTTCGTCGGTGAACTTCACCATTTTCTTACCAGTCTGATAAGAATATGCTTCACTTGCTCTTGCAAATAATAAACGCATGAAATCATAAACTTCTGTCACTGTTCCAACAGTTGACCTTGGATTTCTATTTGTAGTTTTTTGTTCAATGGAAATGACAGGAGAGAGTCCACTTATTTTATCTACATCCGGACGCTCCATTTCTCCCATAAATTGTCGGGCATAAGTACCAAATGTCTCCATGTATCTTCTGTGCCCTTCAGCATAAATCGTATCAAATGCAAGCGATGATTTTCCGCTACCACTAATTCCAGTAATGACTACTAATTTGTTTTTAGGAATATTGATATCAATATTTTTCAGATTATGTGCTCTTGCACCTACGACTTCAATATGATCAAGTTCTGACATGAATAATTACCAGTTGTTTGTTACAACAGACAAATGTGGCGAATGTTTCAGTAATTGTAAAATATTCCTTTTAAAACCTGCCATTGGTCTACATTTTGCCTTGATTTGCATTGTTTGAAAAAATTATTATCTTTGTACCAGTTCTTTATACTTCTTATCCAGAAAGGCAGAGGGATTGGCCCGATGAAGCCTTGACAACCTGTTACCAATAATAATAAGGTGTCAAATCCAACTCCGCATTGCGGAGGCAGATAAGTCAGATTTTTCTCTAGACAAGATCTAATCAATTATAGTGAAAACCCATCTGACTTCAGATGGGTTTTTTTATTGCCCCACTGGAAAGAAATCATAAGATGGAAAAACAAAAACATACATATCATTACCATGGTACACTTCAATTGGAATCCGGAAAAACAATCCGTGATTTCAAATTGGCATATACCACTATCGGTAATCTATCAGCAAAAAAAGATAATGTTGTATGGATATTTCATGGCATGACAGCCAACAGCGACCCTTCAGAGTGGTGGCCAGGTATGATTGGTACAGGAAAGTTTTTTGATCCTGAAAAATATTTTATCATCTGTGCTAATATGCCCGGCAGCTGCTATGGCAGTGTTGGTCCACTTGAAATTAATCCAGATACGCAAAAGCCTTATTTACATTCCTTCCCGTTTTTCAGCTCACTTGATATTGCCAATGCATTTGAATCACTTAGAAAACATCTTCAAATAGAAAGTATTTTTTTAGGCATTGGAGCATCAATGGGTGGACAACAATTATTGTCGTGGGCAACTTCAAATCCAATGCTTTTCAAATTCATTGTACCCATCTCCACCAACGCCTTTCACTCACCATGGGGAAAAGCATTCAATGCTTCTCAAAGAATGTGCATTGAAAATGACCATACTTGGACAACAGACTCGGAGGAGGCAGGATTGGAGGGAATGAAAGTAGCAAGGTCAATAGCATTGATCAGCTACAGGCATTATGAAACCTATGACCAAACACAACAGGACACAGATAAAACGATAGAGGCCACAAAGAGCGAATCTTACCAGCGATATCAAGGAGAAAAACTCGCAAAAAGATTCAATGCCATCAGCTACTATATGCTAACCAAAACTATGGATAGTCATCACCTCGGTAGAGGCATTATGGAAGCAGAAGAAAAACTAGCATTGATTCAATCAAAAACAATGGTCATTGGAATATCAAGCGATCTATTGTTTCCTGTAAAAGAACAATCATTCATTGCTGCACATATCCCCAATGCAAAAATCGAAATCATTGATTCCATATATGGACATGATGGATTTTTATTGGAGAATGAAAAAATTACAAAACTTTTAAACAATTTAATTTCATAGAGATGGGATCTGAAAAAACATTAGTCATTGGTATGTTTGGATTTGGCGTTGTTGGAGAAGGACTTTATAAAATTTTGAAACAAACTCCTTCATTAAAAGCAAGCATTAAAAAAGTTTGTATTAAAAACCCACATAAAAAAAGAAGTGCGCCAGCAGATCTTTTTACCTCGGAAAAAAACGATCTGTTGTTTGATCCTGAAATCAATGTTATCGTAGAAGTGATCAATGACAGTCAGGCTGGTTATGAAATTGTTACCACTGCTTTAAAAAACGGGAAAGATGTTGTTAGTGCAAGTAAAAAAATGCTATCTGAACACTTGCAAGAATTGATCGAACTTCAAAATACAACTGGTAAATCATTGCTCTATGAAGCATCTGCTTGCGCATCCATTCCAGTAATTAGGAATTTGGAAGAGTATTACGATAATGATTTATTGCATTCAATAAAAGCGATTGTAAACGGATCAACCAATTTCATTCTTACAAAAATGTTTGAGGAACACCTCAATTTTAAAGAGGCCCTTTTACTTGCTCAACAACTTGGATTTGCTGAATCTGATCCTACACTCGATATCGAAGGTTATGATGCTGCCAATAAATGGGTGCTTCTCCTCGCACACAGTTATGGCATCAATACAAATATCAAGGAAATGTTATTCAATGGTATTACACAAATAAATGAATTAGATGCAAAAGTTGCACAAGCAAAAAATCAATCTATAAAACTCGTTGCTCAGGCTCAAAAACTCAATAATGGGAAAGTTGCATCTTTTTTATTGCCGCAATTTATTGACGCCAATGAACACTTGTATTTTGTAAAAAACGAGTACAATGGTGTGGTAATTGAAAGTGGATTTGCCGACAAACAATTTTTTTATGGCAAAGGAGCAGGAAGTTTTCCAACAGGATCTGCAGTGCTGAGTGATATTGCAGCATTACGCTATGGCTATAAATATGAATACAAAAAACTTAATCAGCCTATCAAAGCGGAGCTCAGCTGGGACTTCCACTTAAAAGTTTATGTGAGCTTTGAGGACATTAAATTTATTCCTAAAGAAGAATTTAACAGCATCGAAGAATGGCATGCAGGAAATGAGAGGAGTTATTTAATTGGCACAATTCCATTTAAATCGCTCTTCCAAAAAAATTGGTGGAAATCAAACAATACATCACTGATACTAATGCCTCAGTGCATCGTAGAAGATTCACAAATTTCTGAGCTGAAGAAACTTAGCCTTTCCCTAGCAGGACTAGAATCTTAGCGGTTCCCTTCAAATCGATAAGCACCTGAGCCTACTTCATAAACCGAATAACCATTTTCAATTCTCAGGAATTTTATCCCTGCTTCTGAAATTTCTTTTTTACCATTCACCGAAATTTCATGTTGTGATGGATAGTAAATTACTGCGGATGTATTAGCTGGGATGGATGTTTCCATCACAATTTGCTTACCATTGATTTTCCAAGAATTACTGACTCTCCCAAAATATGTTTCTAATGAAGCAGATGCATTGGTGAGGGTATCAATGATATATGGCTTAATACGAATTTTTTTATAGCCTACACTTCCCTCCTCGTTATCGATTCCAACAACAGCCCTATACATCCAATCACCAATTGCCCCATATGCATAATGATTAAATGAGTTCATACTGGCGGGTTCAAATGTGCTGTCGGGATGCATCCCACCCCATCTTTCCCAAATAGTTGTTGCACCCATTTTAACAGGATACAACCAAGAAGGAAAAGTTTTTTGCATCAATAATTTATACGCAACATCAACTTTACCAAACTTAGTCAGCACTTCACACAAATATGGTGTTCCCAAAAAGCCAGTTGATAAATGTGTATTATAAGAAGTAATGTTTTCAACCAGTCGGTCTGCTGCAGATTGACGTAGATTTTCAGGTAACATATCAAATTGAAGCGCCAATACATATGCCGTCTGTGTACCAGAAACCAGGCGACCTGTAGAAGTCATATATTCTTTGACATATGCATCTTTCACATTCTTGAGTCGATCGGTATAAAAACTTACATCTTCGTTTTTATCTAAAACTTTAGCAGCATTGATAAGTAACTGAATTGAATTCGCATAAAAACACTGTGCAATCATGTACTTATCCGTTACGGCAGCTCGTCCATCATTATCATCAAAAGGTCTGTAAAATAACCAATCTCCAAAATGAAATCCTTTATTCCACAAATCGTTTTTAGCATTTTGCTCCATGAAACCTACCCATGCTTTCATTGAAGCATATTGATTTTCAAGCACTTTTTTATCACCATATACAAGGTACATGTTCCATGGTGCGATGGTTGCAACATCGGCCCATCCTGCAGAACCTGATGCCCCAGCACCTAAAACATTTGGAATTACAAATGGTACACTTCCATTTTGCAGTTGATCTGCTTCAAGATCTTTTAACCACTTATTGAAAAAATTATGTACGTTATAATTAAATGCTGCAGTTCTTGAAAAAACTTGAGCATCGCCTGTCCAGCCCAATCTCTCATCACGCTGCGGACAATCTGTTGGAACATCTAGAAAATTTCCTTTTTGTCCCCATTGAATATTTTGCTGCAATTGATTTACGAGAGGATCAGAGCTAGAAAAACTACCCGACGGATTCATATTGGAATGCAATACAATTGCAGTAAAGTCTTCTGGCTTTATTTCAGTAATTGAACCCTCAACCATGATATAACGAAATCCAAAAAATGTAAAATGTGGCTCAAACTCTTCAGTATTTTTCCCAGACAAAATGTATTTGGCAGTGGTTCGTGCAGAACGCATATTGTCGATGTAGAAATTACCAAACTTATCCAAGACCTCAGCGTGCTTGATAATGATCGAATCACCTGAATTTCCCTTCACTTTTATTTTTACCCACCCAACTAAATTTTGTCCAAAGTCTAGAACACGCTCCCCCTTCGGAGTAGTAAATATTTTTATGGGTTGAATTTTTTCATGCGAGGTGATCAACTCATTTTCTGTAGCGATTAGATGCTTATAACCGCTATTCAATATTTTGACAGGTTTCCAATTTGTGGCATTAAAAATCGGAAGGTTCCAATTTGTCTGATCCTTTCTAGCGTCTATTTCCTCACCATGATATATCTCATTAGATAAAATTGCGCCATAAGATGATTTCCAATTTTCATCTGTTGTAAATACTTCCTTTGTTCCGTCTGCATAAACAACATTTACCTGCATCAAAAGACCCAATTCCTTACCGTAGATATCCACGTTGTTTGACCAACCCAATGTACCCCTGAACCAACCATTACCCAATACTGCGCCAAGCGTATTATTTCCTTTTTTCAAATAAGATGCAACATCATAAACCTGGTATTGCAATCTTTTTTTATAGCTGGTCCAACCTGGAGTGAGATAACCATTTCCGATTTTACTTCCATTGATAGAAGCCTCATACATACCTTGAGAAGTGATGTAAGCTGTTGCCTGTAAAACATCTTTTTTTATATTGATGTTATTTCTAAAATATTGAGCGGGACGATTTTTTTTATCTTCTTCGAATCCTATCCCAATCCACTTGGCCTGCCATGAACTACTGTCAAAAAATGCAGTTTGAAATGTTGATTGTACCGACCATGCTGAGGTGTTACCGTGGTTATCCCATACCCTAACCTGCCAGTTATACTTTGTATCTGGTTCAAGTGCGAGACCTTCAAACTCAACAAATACGGATTGTGCTGATACAACTTTTCCTGTATTCCAAACCTTCTGTTTACCTTTTCGAACAATAAGTTCATATGCAGTTTGAATTGTAGAGGGTGCTGTAGCATTGATCTTCCAAGTAAACCTTGGCTTTTTTTCTCCAATACCAATTGGATTGATCATGTTTTCACATAACATTTCTGAAACAGTCGTCTGTGCGATGCCATTTAGAAATATAAAGGCCATCAATAGACAAGCAATCGTTTTTTTCATATGATGCATTTGGCTATAAAATTTTAATCAGGCAAAATGACATTATTGACTCCCATGTTTCTGCACAATTGATTATACGATGCAACTTCGTTTGACAATAAATCTTTCATCTGTTTCTCATATACCAACCAATCTGCGTGAAGATCATTGTAACGCTTAACCTGTCCCGCTGTTACATGTGGAACTGTTGCACTCAACTCGCCATGTACAAAAATGATATTTGCGCTAAGCTTATTTACAAAATTGATAATATCATCATATGATTGAGCTTTAGGTTGAATCAACTTTCCTTCCCAATCCTTGATTTTTTCAATGATTGATTTACCAGTTTGAACAAGTGCTTTTTTAGATTCATCATTTTCAATCAACTTATTCAAGGCATCAATTTGTTTTGACAACGCATTCATTCGGTTTACGGCAACATGAATATCAGTCATATCTTTTTCAAGCTTTTTTAGCAAATCGTCCTGAGCAGCATATTCATCATTACTGAATTGCAGTCGAGGATCAGCATTCACTTTTAATGTAGCAGTTTTTTCAACTCCATCTGCATTGATAGATAATGTATAGTCGCCAGGAACGATCTTACCTCCATTATAGTTTCCTTCAATGTATACATTGTCGATTGTTGGCATTTCTGGTCTGCGTAAATTCCATACAAATCGATTGAGTCCTTTTTTAGCAGTTAGAACAGGTTCATCTTTCAAACTGTTATTCGTAGCAGGAACATGAATAGCTTTATTACTAAAGGAACGTACGACATAACCTTTATTATCTTTCACTTGAAGCGTAAGCGATTTAACTGAATCAGATGGTAGTTGATAGTATATAACAGCTCCAGTAGAAGGATTTGCGCCGGTAGTTACAGGATATTTCTGAGTTGTATCATCATCGTTTCTATCAAAAATGCTATAACCAGAAACTCTGAAAGCCTCAGGTGTTGAGATCAATTTCATCGTCTGCTGACCATCATATGTTCTAACTGGCTGCAATTCATCTAAAATCCAAAAAGCTCTTCCTTGTGTTGATGCAATCAGATTATTTTGATGAATTTTTAAATCAGTAATTGGAGTAATAGGTAGATTTCTTTGAAATTTATTCCAAGTATTACCACCATCATAAGAAGTAAATAAACCAATTTCTGTACCAGCAAAAAGAAGATTTTTTCTCACATTATCTTCTCTTACTACTCTAACACACGCACCATATGGCAAACCATTTACAATTTTTGTCCAGGTTTTTCCATAATCATTTGATTTATACGCAAATGGTGTAAAATCATTTAGTTTGTATTTTGTAGCAGCAACATAGACTGTTGCTGGATCATGAGGTGATACCTCAATTGCATTGATCAATGCTTCTCCTAAAT
This sequence comes from Parafilimonas sp., assembly GCA_017856455.1. Classification (GTDB taxonomy): domain Bacteria; phylum Bacteroidota; class Bacteroidia; order Chitinophagales; family Chitinophagaceae; genus Pollutibacter. Next base: position 23,078 of record JAFMEZ010000001.1, on the reverse strand, counting down.
CAACCGGCGTAATATTTGTCCAGGTTTTTCCATCATCTTTAGTTACATGCACCAATCCATCATCACTGCCTGTATACATTACTCCTTTTTCTTTATCTGACTCCATGAAGTAAGCGATGGTGCAATAATTCTCGCCACCTGCACCTTCATTGGTATAAGGATAGCCACTAATTCCCATTTTAGTTGTGTCATGTGTTGTTAAATCTGGAGAAATAACTTCCCAAGACTTACCCATATCTCTTGTTCTGAAAAGATGGTTGCCCGCATGATAGAAAACATTTTTTTCATGTTTTGAATATGCAATTGGTGCGTTCCAATTGAATCTGTATGTCATATTTTTTGGCTGCATGGCTTGGTACTGCATTGGATATACCATCACTCCTACACCTTCACCAGTATGTGTATCCAATAACTCAATTGTTCCTTGATAACTTCCACCCATTACATATCTTGGATTATTTGGATCAAAACCTAAAAAAGCCGACTCACCACCTGCAGAGTAAGACCATTGCCTATCGCCAATATTTCCGCCCTGTGTATTTCTGCTTGCAATCTTAACAGATGTATTATCCTGTTGACCTGCATAAATATTATAGGGAAAAAGATTATCGACGTTGATGCGGTAAAATTGAGCTGTAGGTTGATTGTTTTGTGATGTCCAAACTTTTCCTCCATTGAAAGTCACAGCAGCTCCACCATCATTTGATATAACCATATTCTGGTTATTGTTTGGATTGATCCATAGTTGATGATAATCTCCATGTGTTCCAGAGATATTTGTCCAGGTTTTTCCGCCATCAGTTGATTTTAATCCAGCTGCACTCAATACATACACAGTGTTTTCTTGTTGAGGATCAGCAAAAACTTCAATATAATACCAAGCTCTAGAAACCAAGCGATGATCTTTACTGATTCTGTTCCAGTTGGATCCTCCGTCATTTGATACAAAAAGTCCACCCTGTTCTTTTTCAGTATCACTTTCAACCAAAGCATATACCTTATTTGAATTTGCTGCTGAAACTGAAATACTCATCTTCCCCAATTCTTTTGGCAAACCTTGTTGAATCTTTGTCCAGGTTTCTCCACCATCTGTACTTTTATACAAACCACTTCCTTTACCTCCACTTTGAACTGCCCAAGGTAAACGACGATGATCCCACATGGCAGCATAAAGTATACGCGGGTTATTCATATCCATACTCAAATCAACACAACCTGAATTTTCATCAACGTATAAAACATTTTTCCATGTCTTTCCACCATCATCAGATTTGTAAACTCCTCTCTCCTTCGATGCTCCATGCAATGCCCCTTGTGCACCAATATAAACTACATCTGGATTTTTAGGATGAATACGAATATTTGAAATATGGCGAGTCAATTCAAGTCCCAAATGCTTCCATGTTTTTCCTGCATCAGTTGAACGATACACACCATCACCATAAGAAGTCATTACACCTCTAGGAGCATGTTCACCCATTCCAACAAAAACAACATTTGGATCTGATTCTGAAACGGCTACTGCACCAACTGATCCAGTATTAAAAAAACCATCAGAAATATTTTTCCATGTTTGTCCAGCATCTTCTGTTTTCCAAACACCACCTCCAGTTGTACCCATATAATAAGTTAATGGATCTCCTTTCACACCAGTTGATGTAACAGATCGTCCACCGCGAGTTGGACCTATATTTCTCCAGTAAACGGGTTTAAAGTATTCATCAAGATTGATACTGGCTGTTTCAACGTTGGTATTTTTCAACGGTGACTTCTTTTGAGCAAATGATGTCAAACTCAAGATTGAAACAATAAACAGACTAATGATAACGCGATTAATTGAAAATTGCATAGTGACTGATTTTGGATATCTAAGATAAGTAATTGAGACTGCGATAGGGTATTTTAGTACCTAAAAAAGGGATTCATATAGAACCTTGTGCCATCCTTGATAATATATTCAACCCGGATGTAGCTATCAGTCGGCTTTATATGATAAAAAACCTCAGATTTTTGGGTCATCTGAGAGATTATTGTTCCATTTTGTCCAATAATTTTAACTGTATCAATAGCCTGGGAGAATTTGACATGAATGGTATCATGCGTGATTTCAGCATATTGCATCAATATTTTATACGTATCAATCTTTTCTCGTTTATTGGATAAATTATCGCTATCCACTTTTGGTGCCCAAACTGCTATATGCTTACCCTGTTTCAAGGACTGGTATAGACCACTTGTTTTTTTCCCAGTATTATATACGATGTTATAAAATCTGCTGATCAAACTGTTTTTAAAAACATTGTGTACATCATCATCCGCCAAACCAAAAACTGCATGTCCACTTGATAATGCTGCATCCCAATGAGCAAGTGATTGAGCTTGAGGATTTAGAATTTCTACAAAATCATAATTATATAATTTTTGCAGATCTTCTTTTGTATAACCACTTAGCATTCCAGGATGATTCAATACAATCATTGCATTGGGATCCTCAGCAATTTTATTGATGATAAATTGTTTGTTGTTGATGGTTTGTGGAAATATATAATCCTTCCATACAACTGACTGGGCACCAATTACAAGCTGATGAGTTTTTTTTACATTCATGCCATGTTCATAAACAGGCACATAATTATCAGCAGTTTGATTGAACGCGTCTATGGTAAAGTACTGGGAAACACCATTGAATGAATAACCCATACTATCGTATCTTCTCCAAATATCCATCGCAGACCCTTTGCCATTTGTTAAACCGCTCCAGGCTTTTGAATGTGCATGAAAGTTTGCAACGGCGATATCATTGGTATCAAGACCAGCATAGGGGTTATAAATATTAGTGCCGGTAAATGGACTTGATTGGGGGAAATCAATTGTCGGACATAAAAGATATTGGTCTGCCAACAACCATAAAATGATTGCGATTGGCATCAGCAATAAAAACCTCATTTTTTTTCTAACCCTCATTGTGAAGCAGCTATTGATCAATCATCATCACCTTCTTCCTCTTCTTTCAACTTTAAAAAGGCTGCACGTTTAGGACCAGGAAATGGAATATTTCCTTTAATACCGTGCCATAATACCTTATTAAATTCTATATCATTGTTTGCGTCTTCTTTTGCAAAATTGAATTTCTCAGATCTTTTTTGCCATTCATTCATTGCTGTATTCCTCTGATTCATATCAACATTTGGAACAATTGCTTTGAACTCAAATGGTTTTGCAACCTTATCAAAGCATCTCCACATGGGCACTGCAGCTGCATCATATTGCGTCATGGGACCCATTCCCAAAATCAATTCCATTGTTCTCAACATTGAAGAAGTAGTATAAGGTGTATGGTCTACAAATCCACGTTTAACAAAACCGCCTGCTAGATATGCTGTACTTCTATGTGCATCAACATGATCAGCACCATTTTGCGCATCATCCTCTAATATAAATACAGCCGTTTCATTCCAAATGGAACTCTTTGATAATGCTTCAATAAACATTCCAACTGCAAGATCATTATCTGCTACATGCGCATATGGTGTTGGCCTTCCAAGTCGTACACCTTCTGTATGATCATTTCCAAATCTAACGGTATTGAATTGAGGCACCTTACCGATGGCCAAAAGGGAATCGAAATCTTTTTTCCATATTCTATAACGGGTTGTATCGGCAATATTCAAATTGTACTCAGGAAAACCAGCACAAAAATGATTATTGAGTACAGGAATAGTGGGCTTGTTTCCCGACATGAATTCTCCATAAGTTCTAAAACTCACTCCATATCTATTGCAGTTGTTCCAAATAAATCCGGCTTTATTATTTGCAACTTCTCTTTCACCTTCGCCACCGTATGTGCCGCCTCTGCCACCATAGCTTGTAGGCCATGTTTTTTCAAGATAATCATTTGCCAATGCACCCATGCTCCAATTGTGTCCATCTGCACTTACCTCGGCATCAACATAAAAATTATCCAAAAGCACGAATTGATCAACTAAAGCATGTTGGTTAGGAGTATATTTTTTTCCAAATAAAACAAGTGAAGTATCCCCATTTCCTTTTTCAACATCTCCCAATACCTGATCATACGTTCTATTTTCTTTGATCACATAAAAAACATACTTGATTGGGGACTTGTCACCTAGCTTCATTGGAATAGGATTTCCCTGATCTGCAACTCCAGCGTTTTCTGTTTTGCTTGGAGAATAAGGCACATTCTCATATACCCTTCGTGTATACTGATCCAATGTTGTCTGCTGAGGAATATCAATTATGCTCATGGATCCTTTAAACAATCCGCCAATGTATTCAACTTGTGAACCATCTTTTACTTCAAATCCATGATGAATTACATCCTCTTTTTTTCTCAATGGAGATGGACCAAATGGATTTGCTTTAGACGTCATTCCCTTACCATTGGCTACCCAAATTTTTCCATTGATGACACGGACAGAAGTTGGATACCAACCAACTGGAATAAATCCTTTAGGCTTACTTTTCCCTGGAATGGTTACATCGAATGTTGCTAAACAGTTATTATCTGCATTCGCGATATATAATCGTTTGTTTACTGCATCAAGCGCAACACTGTTTGTAGTAGAGCCGCTTGGTGAATTAGGATATAAAGCAGCATCAAGTGTTTCTATGACAGTTTTTGATGCGAGATCAATGACAGAAACGGTATTATCATTCGCATTACATACATAAATATACTTTGCATCATTTGTAAGCAACATTTCGTTGGGGTTATCTCCCACTCCAATAGGTTGCTTCCACATTTTATTCTTTGTATCAAAAATCAAGAGTTTGTCGCATCCCCAACAAGTGATGTATAATTCGTTTGTTTTCGAAGAAAATTTGCAATCATACGCTTCTGCATCCAAGCCATATTTATTTACAACCTGCTTTGTACGCAAGTCAACAACATAAAGCATTTTATCTTCTCTTGTTACAACATATAGGATGTTTCTTGATTCATCTAAAGCAATTCCAGCAGGGCCAACTTTCACTGGCCATGGGCGATCAAGGGAAATACTATCTACACGTTTCAATTTCTGGTTTAGAATCTCATACTTTACAATCCTATTATCATGTCCACCTGAAACATATAAATATTTTTCATCGGAGGTGAAAGTGATACCGTACCAAGATTTTTCGATCTCTACTTGATCCAGAACAGATTCAGCATTAACATCAATCAATTGAATAGTTTGTGTACTCTGTCCATTATTAGTGACAGCAATATATTTTGATGTTTTGCTTACAGCCATATTCAGTGGAAGATCTCCCAAGTCGAATGATTTTCCAACCGGACTTATTTTCCAGCCATTTGGAAGTTGAAGCTGTGCAGGAAGTTGCTGAGCACTTGCAGTTGAAAACAGAAAGAGCAGCAAAAAGGATAAAGAAAGTCTCATATAATTTTATTTGCGTTCTACTTTTTTTACAAAGCCGATTAAACCATTGAAATAATTTTCCTGATCATCATACATCGCCATATGACCACCATTTGGACAATAAGTGTAGGTGCCATTCTTAAATTGAGTCGACATCCATTTCATGTGATTAGGATCCATCGTATCATGTTCAGCACCTATTACAAGTGTCGGAACTTCAATCTTATTCAACTCTTTACTTACATCCCAATTTGTTAATCTTCCTGAAATACCAAATTCACTTGGTCCTTGCATAGTAACATAAAGAGATTGGTTCATTCCTGCGAATGCTCTTTGCACTACTGCAGGCCATTCTGCATAGGGCTTACGTAGCATATGTTGCTCATAAAAATTTGGTATGAGCAAACCCATATATTGGGGATTGGCAAAATCATTCCTTGCTTCCATGGCTCTGATGGAATCCAATACTGTCTTGTCCATTTGTTTCGCCAATACTTCTTCGGCATATTTATCATAATCAGGGCAGCTCGACATCATATTGGAAATGATAAGTGCTTTCAAATTTTGCTGATATTTCAATGAATACTGCATTGCTAGTATTCCACCCCATGAATGTCCCAATAAATAAAAATTATCCTTGTTCAATCCAAGTGCTACTCTCACCTGCTCAACTTCTTCCACAAATCGATCAAGGTCCCAATAAGCAGTATCATTAGGATTATCAGAATACCCGCAACCCAGCTGATCGTAGTAAATAAATTCTATTCCCTCCTTTGGTAAAAAATTTTCAAAGCACTGAAAATATTCATGAGTACCACCAGGACCACCATTCAGCAGAAGTATTCTAGTTTTTGGATTATTTCCGAATCGCTTGGTCCATATATTGAATTTTTTTCCAAGACTTTCAATCTGGATAACTTTTTCATTTCCTGTTTGAATTCCTGAATCTTGTTTTGCGAAATATTCAGATAATGCAGGTACATCTTTTGAAGCTTGTTTGCAACTGAAAACCGTAAAAGCAATAGCAAGAATGATAATTGTCTTCTTCATGTTTTTTATTTTTTTCTTGGCAGCTTTTCATCTCTTTGAGCTGCATGGTATGCAAAAGAGCAAACGATGGCAGCAATCTGTTTAAGATCACTTTCAATTAAATGATCATACACATCCATGTTGCTGTGATGTGTCCTTGTATCGTATTCGATTTCGTCTTGAATAAATTGAAATCCGGGTAAACCTACTCCATCAAATGATTGATGATCTGTACCTCCGGTATTACTGATTGTGACTGTAGTTGCGCCTAAATCTTTGAAAGGCTCCAACCAAGCTGTAAAAATATCTTTACAGGCTTCATTGCCCTGTAAATATATCCCTCTCACTTTACCAGTTCCATTATCAATATTGAAGTAGCTTGAAAACTTATCATGAGCAGGTGTCTTCGGACTCGCAGCGTTTCCTCCGAATGTCTTTGCTACATATGCTCTTGAGCCCAATAAACCTTGTTCTTCAGCACTCCATAATCCAATTCGAATGGTGCGTTTCGGTTGAATATTAAGCGCTTTTAATATTCGCATTACCTCCAACATCACTGATGATCCAGATGCATTATCAGTAGCACCTGTACCAGTTTGCCAAGAATCCAGATGGGCACCGATCATTACTACTTCATCTTTCAGTGCTGGATCTGTTCCAGGGATCTCTCCAATGACATTGTATCCATTCAAATCGTCACTATAAAACTTTGTTTTAACCTCAGTGTCAACTTTAACAGCTATACCATTTTTTGCAATTCGAAGCAGCGTATTATAATCCTCAACTCCAAGAACGAGATCCAAGAAGTTATCTGGGTCTGAAGCTTTATATGATCCACCTCCTTGTGCAAAAATTGTACCGTCATGGTTTCTTGTTGAGGAGCTTAAAACAGCAATAGCTCCTTCTTCTTTAGCCATATTTTTTAAAATATTTAAGAGTCGCTGTGGAGCCATGTTTCTTTGCATCTGCTCACGCATTCTTCTTATTTGTGCTGTATCCCTTTGTTGTCTTGCAGCAGCAGCTGGTGCGCTAGCCATTTTTTGCAACTCTTCATCCGTATATCTTACAGCATCTGCCTTGAAACTATGCATGTATTGATAATTCATATCAGGCAATAATACTTTGCCTTTTAATTTTCCTTTGTATGCCTGAATTGAAATAGAATCCTTTAAATCAATAACCAAAATATCAGCCGATTTCAAGCCTTTTGTTCCGGCTGTCCATGTTTTTGGAAAAGCGAGAATAGGTTTGTAGTAGGGAGATGTCATTGAGAAGTAAACTTTTTCAAGCTCCCATCCTTTTCCAAATTCACCCCATGATTCCTGATGCGCATTTTCAATTCCAATAGAGGCAAGAAAATCAACAGCATAATTAGCTGCTCTTTTGTAGCCAGGAGAATTCGCAAGACGATTACCATTCAAATCCGTGAGATGAAGTGCAATGTCCATCACTTTGGATTTATTCAATGCTTGCTCACGTATTTTATTGATCATTTCCTGATCAACTTTTTCTTGCGCAAATACAGTAATGATAGTTGCCAAAAAAGGCATTAAAAAGAGGAATCTCCTTAACATAAATTTTTTTTTGAATGTAAGTATAAACTTTGAATGAGGAAAGGGCAGGTGTTGATTAAATAACAAAAGCCACTATGAAGTGGCTTTTGTTTTGTCGGGGCGGCAAGATTCGAACTTGCGACCTCCTGGTCCCAAACCAGGCGCGATAACCGGGCTACGCTACGCCCCGAATATGTTCAAACTGCGGTGGGGGCGGGATTCGAACCCGCGGTACAGAGTTACCCGTACGGCAGTTTAGCAAACTACTGATTTCAGCCACTCATCCACCCCACCGTCTGAAACCTAACGTTTCAGGGAGGGCGAAATTACTAAAGACTCTGCAATCCGCAAAAGATTAAGGAACAATTACATTGCAGCGAGCTGAACCTTTTGTTGTAACTCCATGACACTTTCACGGAACATATTATCCGTATCCATGAGATCTTTGACTGTTTGGCAGGAGTGTATAACTGTAGTATGGTCTCTTCCTCCAAAATGCTCACCAATGGTTTTCAATGAGTTTTTGGTAAAGATTTTTGCTAGATACATGGTGATTTGACGGGCCTGAACAATCTCTCTTTTTCTGGTCTTCTGCAACAAACGATCGTAAGGCAGGTCGAAAAATTCGCATACCATCTTTTGAATGGTATCGATGGTAATTTCTTTTGAAGAAGTTTTGATGAAATTGCGCAGTACCTTTTTAGCTAAATCCAGGTCAATTTCACGCTTGTTAAGAGAAGACTGAGCAAGTAAGGAAATTAATGCCCCTTCTAATTCTCTAACATTATTCTGGATATTATAAGCAATGTATTTCACTACATCTTTAGGCAAATCCAATCCATTGTTCCTCATTTTCTTTTCCAGGATTTCAATACGTGTTTCGTAGTCTGGAACCTGAAGATCTGCGCTCAATCCCCATCTGAAACGACTCAAAAGTCTCTCCTGCATTCCCTCAAGATCTTTCGGGGGCTTATCAGAGCTCAAAATGAGTTGCTTTCCCGACTGATGCAAGTGATTGAAGATTGCAAAAAATGCATCTTGTGTCTTTTCAGCACGGTTAAAGAATTGAACATCATCAATAATCAACACGTCTATCAATTGATAGAAATGAATGAAGTCATTGATGGCATTGTTTCTGCTATGATCCTGAAACTGATTGATAAATTTCTCTGAACTAACGTACAATACTACTTTGTTGGGATGCAAACGCTTTACTTCGTTTCCAATTGACTGTACCAAATGCGTTTTCCCTAATCCAACGCCTCCATAGACAACCAATGGATTGAATGAAGTAGCACCTGGTTTTTCCGCAACAGTCTTTCCAGCCCTTCTGGCAACCCTATTACAATCACCTTCAACGAAAGCATCAAAAGTATAGGTTGGATTGAGCTGTGAGTCAATTTGCATTTTCTTCAGACCCGGGATCACAAATGGATTTCTAACATGGTTGTTCACCACCAACGGGAAATCCATCTCATTATTTGAAAAACTTTTGAAATTCTGTCCAGGTACATCCATTGTCAATGGCTTTGAATTGCCATTTCCACTATCCACCATGATCCTGTATTCTAATTGAGCTTCTTTGCCAAGTTCTCTTTTGAGGGTTTTGGCCAGAAGATTGATGTAATGCTCCTCAATGTATTCGTAAAAAAACTGACTTGGCACCTGAATGGTTAAAACGTTGCCTTTTAAAGCAACTGGCTTGATGGGTTCAAACCATGTTTTGAAATGTTGCCACTCCACAATATCCTTGATGATCTCTAAACAGTTGCTCCAAACTTTTTCAAAAGGTTTTTCCATTAGTCCTAACGAGGTTTAGATTTTTATGGGTTAAAAGGGCGACCTCTGAAACATCAAGGCACAGGACTAATGACAGATACTTTCGTTACTGCATTCAAACTCACACTTCCAAACGACTGCGTATGTTGATGATTATTTCGGGTCTGGTTTTGAGTCGACTTTAGATCTTTTTCACATGTTCAAGATTTCAACTGCTAAAATCGAGTCAGATGGCGAATATATATTCAGTTTTGAGAAAAAAAAATTTTTTATTCCACAATATTTTTCACTACCAAAATCGATTGATTTTTTTCTAATTTTTTTGCTCCGCTGCTAGAAAATTCGTAATCTAAGCGTCCTAGTCTGAGTCCGCCCCAACCTACCTGATTTACCATAACTTTTTTACCGGTTTTATTAGTATATTCACGAGGCTGCTCAAAGAATCGATGTGTATGTCCGCCTATAATCAAATCGATATTTTCAGATTCTTTTGCTAAAATTTCATCACTGACTTTATTGTCGCCATATCGATCCCCTAAGTGTGATATGCAAATAACCATAACACATCCATCGCGCTTTAATTCAGCAGCAATGCGGTTTACAGCAGGTATTGGGTCAAGATAAACAGTATTACCAAAAAGATTTTCTGGAACCAATCCTGTTAGTTCAATACCAACACCGGTTACACCAATTTTTAATTTTCCCTTTTTGAAAATTTTATATGGAGCATAATAATTTTCCATTGGCGTGTCTTTGAATCCATAATTACACATCACAATTGGAAACTTCCCATGTTGGGTGAGCTGGTGAACAAAGTTTTCCATCCCTGCATCAAAATCATGGTTTCCCATGACACCTGCGTCATAACCCATCATTTGCATGGCCTTCATTTCTGGCTCACCTTTAAAAATATTGAAATAGGGTGTGCCTTGAAAAATATCACCAGCATCCAGAAGAAGAACATGCTCAACTTCGTTTCTGATTTTTTGGATCAGGTTTGCCCTCGCAGCAACACCTCCTTTTCCTGCATTTTGAGAACCGTCAAAAGGGAAAGGATCCAACCTGCTGTGTACATCATTGGTATGCAATATTGTCAACCTGGCATTTTTATCTGCAGCAAAATTTTCTGTATTTAATAAAGTTGCACCAGTTGCAAATGCACTATTTAAAATGAAACTTCTTCTATTCATTTTCTGATTCTGATTTTAGGTTCAGTATTGATTTTTTTTCCTGCAAGATTATTTGACCTGCAATAATCAATTATTGCATCGCGCTGTAAGTATCCTGATCGGTTTTGCGTTAATTTTTTGAATGCAGTAAAGCCTCCACCACCATCAACCTGGTAATCTGAATTGACCATATAATATGTCCTGCTCAAATCAATGGGCTCACCATTGATCAATATGTCTACTGCCTTTTTCTCTTCAATCCGCATAGATACTCCTGCGACACCTCCACCACCTCCTTCGAAAGCAATTCTGTCGAGATAATCCTTTAAAATATTGCCTTTAACTTCAACAAGAACCAGTACGTTATCGAATGGCATCACCTCATAGATCATACCACGTTTAATTGGGCCTTTACCTAACCTATTGATTCTCACGCCACCATGGTTCATAAATGCAATTTCTGCCCTGGAATCCATTTTTGTTTTGGCCGCCCAGAGATATGCATCTGTAAGAAAATTTCCAAGTGGACTATTCGGTGTTTCTTTGTTTAAATCAGTCTCGTTTTCAACCAAAAACTCCCCCATCGTTTTATTCACGCTGTCAGCATATGTTGATAGCATCTTTATATAGGATGAATCAACCTGTTTAACCTGACCAACAGCATAACCTGAATATTGAATTTTTTGAATCCGTTGTGAAGGAACACATCCAACAAAAACAATCAGAAAAAACCCGAGGAATGATTTGATTTTCATACAATATGATAAGAGGCACAAATCTAATCAGTTTTAACCAAGCATGGCTTCAAACTCATCATAGAATACGATAACTTCGCAAAAATTAATTTATTGTTATGGGATTTGATTTATCAGGTAAGATTGTAAGCATTGGCGATACTGTTCAAAGAAGCGCAACATTCAAAACAAGAGAATTTGTAGTAGAAACAAATGAAGATATCAACGGTAGAACCATTACAAACTTTGTAAAATTTCAAACTGTTCAAGACAGAACCAGCATTCTCGACCGTTTTAAAATTGGCGATGGAGTAAAAGTCCTTTTCAATATCAAAGGATCCAAATGGGAGAAAAACGGACAAACCAATTATATTACCAATTTGGACGCATGGAGAATTGAACAAGTGAGCATGAGTGGTTCAACAGGTAACGTCGACACCCCTCCAGCATTTTCACCTGATCCAGAAAGTCAACAAGGAATAGCAGACGATTTGCCATTCTAATTTGGCATCAAGACTATGCAGCAAGAAATTCAATTGCAGCTTTCTCCGAAAGATGCAGCAGATGTTGCAACCATTCAAGTTGAACTTGCAAGGAATCTTTCTGTTTCTCCAAAAAAAATCAATGGATTTCAAATCCTGAAAAAATCAATTGATGCAAGAAAACGCGAGATCAAAATAAATCTCAAATTAAAAGCATTCATTGATGAACCTTTCAAGGAGCTGAGCATACCTGAATTTGATTTTAAAAGCGTTGCAAATGCTAACCACCACGTTATTGTTATTGGAGCTGGCCCAGCCGGACTTTTTGCAGCACTTGAATTGATGCTGCAGGGTATAAAACCTATTATACTTGAAAGGGGCAAAAACGTCAGGGAGAGAAGAAGAGATCTTGCTCAACTAAATCGAGAAGGAATCTTAAACGAAGAGAGCAATTATTGCTTTGGAGAAGGTGGCGCAGGCACCTACAGCGACGGAAAACTCTACACCCGAAGCAATAAACGCGGAAACATCGATAAAATATTACAACTGCTTGTACGCTTTGGAGCAGATCCCTCCATACTCTACACTGCACATCCACACATTGGTACAAACAAACTTCCAGGAATTATAGCATCCATTCGTGAACAAATTATCAATGCCGGTGGAGAAGTACATTTTAATCAGAGAGTTGTTGATTTCAAGATTGAAGACAATACAATCGTTGGAGTAAAAACATTTTCAGGAGAGTTGTTCAAAGGAGACAGTGTAATACTAGCAACGGGACATTCAGCAAAGGATATTTTCTATTTACTAGATCAAAAAAATATTTTAATTGAACCAAAACCATTTGCATTGGGTGTTCGCATCGAACATCCACAACAATTGATTGACTCAATTCAATATCATTGTCCCACTTGGCAAGGAAGAGACAACTACCTCCCACCAGCATCCTATCAGTTGGTTGATCAAGTAAACAACAGAGGTGTTTTCTCATTTTGTATGTGTCCGGGTGGTATCATCGCAACTGCATCCACCTCACAAGAGATGCTGGTTGTCAACGGATGGAGTCCATCTAAAAGAAATAACCCTTTTGCAAATTCCGGGATGGTTGTACAGGTTGAGTTGGAAGATGTTTTCAAAGGGATGAGGGACGAGAGACAAGGGACGAGGGAGAAGGGACGAGGGACAAGGGAAATGAAACAAATAAACAATCGGTTGATTTTGCATGATTTTCAGGAAATGGTGGAAAGAAATGCATATCAAGCCGGCGGAGGAAAATTTATAGCACCTGCACAAAGAATGACAGATTTTGTCCAAGGCAAAACATCAACTTCATTGCCAGACACTTCATACTTAAGAGGAGTACATTCAGTTGATTTAAATGAAGTACTACCCACATTTATTGCGGATACACTCAGAGAAGGCTTCAAATCATTTGGTAAAAAAATGAAGGGCTATTTCACAGAGGAAGCGATTATCGTTGCACCTGAAAGCAGAACATCTTCTCCAGTCAGAATTCCAAGAGATGAGACACATCTTCATCATCCGCAAATCAAGAACCTCTATCCATGTGGAGAAGGTGCTGGTTATGCAGGAGGAATAGTAAGTGCGGCCATGGATGGTATAAAAGTGGCATCGATGATTATGGCCACTCATCAATAATCTTATCAATACATCCTACATAACTGTATTTTTACCTCATGAATAAAGTTTTAGAAATCCAGCAACTGAAAAAATATTTTTCAGGACAAAAAGCGGTGGATGATATCAGCTTTTCGATCAATAAGGGGTCCATTTTTGGTTTACTTGGCCCAAATGGCGCAGGTAAAACAACATTGCTGAGAATGATCACTGGAATATTTTATCCAGATGAAGGAAATATTCTACTTAATGGTCAATCATTTAATCCGTTGACTGATGTTGGAAACATCGGATACATGCCAGAGGAAAGAGGACTCTACAAAAAAATGAAAATTGGTGAACAGGTTTTGTATTTGGCGCAATTAAAAGGACTTGATAAAAAAGAAGCAAAAGAAAGGGTAAAAGAATGGTTTGTAAAATTTCAAATGGAGTCGTGGTGGAATAAAAAAGTTGAGGACCTCAGTAAAGGCATGAGCCAAAAACTTCAATTTGTTACAACAGTATTACATAACCCAGATCTGATCATTTTGGATGAGCCCTTCAGCGGACTCGATCCAGTCAATGCGAATTTGATCAAAGACGAAATATTTAAACTCGCTCAAAAAGGTGCTACCATAATTTTCAGCACACACCGAATGGAACAGGTTGAAGAAATCTGTGATCATATTGTTTTGGTAAATAAAGGAAAAAAAATCTTAGATGGAGGTGTGGAGAACATCAAACAACAATTCAAGAAAAATATTTTTGAAATTGAATTTGACAATATAGTGCTTGCAGAGCATACAGCAACACATTTATTCAATGTAGAATCCGTAGAAGAAAAAAAGCTCACCCTTCGCATCAATGATCAATTCACCAACAACCAAATTCTTTCCTACTTCATAGAAAGAAATTTAGGTGTGAGGTCTTTCAATGAAATACTTCCATCCCTCAATGATATATTCATAGAACTGGTTCAAGGAACTCCGGGCAGCAGACAATTTCAACAAGCATAACAAATAGGCATATGAACAAAGTTTCACTGATCATACAAAGAGAATATATTACAAGAGTGAGCAACAAGAGATTCTTGTTGATGACCATCTTGATGCCGCTAATCTTCATTGTTTTCATTTTCGGTTCTGCCTATTTTGCAGCTTCTATCAGGGAAGAAACAAAGATTGCCGTTACAACGAATCTTGATTTTCTAAAGGAACACTTAACTGCTGAAGAAAGTGATGTAACCTTTGAATTCAGAACAGATGTAGATTCTGTCAATTACAATACAAAAGGATTTGACGGCGTATTGTATACCACGATCGAAAATGATAAATTGATAGCCAATATTCATTCTAAAAAGCAATTAGGACTTGAAAAAGCAAATTATATAGACAGACAATTGAATAAAGCTGTTGAAAGCAACCTGTTACTTGAAAGAGGAATTCAAAAATCAACACTTGATTCCATCAAAAATGCATCTAAAGAAAATGTCACTGTCAAAAATTTAGTTGAGGATGAAAAGGGGAAAAACAAAGAATCCAATGCTGGACTAGCCTATGGAATTGGATTTGGAAGTGGTATTTTAATCTATATGACGATGTTTATTTTTGGTTCAATGGTCATGCGCGGAGTAGCCGAAGAAAAAACAAACCGTATTGCAGAAGTGATTGTTTCTTCCTGCAAACCATTTGAACTCATGTTGGGAAAAATCATTGGTATTGCAGGCGTAGGACTCACACAACTTTTACTGTGGATAGCCCTTATAACCGCTCTCAGCACATCGCTAACTTTCTTCTTACCTTCTGAGACAATTCAACAAGCACAACAAATACAACAGTCTCAAGTACCTTCTAGCACATTTGCAGATGCAAGTATGGCGGCAAAAATCATGGATGCAAAAGCAACGATTACAGAAGGAGTCAATTGGATTATGATCATTGGATTCTTTTTATTCTACTTTTTAGGTGGTTATCTTTTCTATGCATCATTGTTTGCAGCGGTTGGCAGCGTAATCAATGAAGATCCTCAAGAAGCACAACAATTAATGCTTCCCATTACCATGCCTATTATATTTTCATTTGTAGTACTGAATGGAGTACTGGCTAATCCAAGCAGCAGTTTATCTGTTTGGATGAGCATTATCCCATTTACATCACCTATTATCATGATGGGAAGAATACCATTTGGAGTACCCAATACCGTACCTTATTGGCAGCTAGCTGCATCGATGTTTAGTTTAATTGCAGGATTTATATTTACTACTTGGTTTGCAGGTAAAATTTATAGAACTGGTATTTTACTCTACGGAAAAAAAGTTACGTGGAAAGAAATGATAAAATGGACTTTTCGAAAAAGCTAGGATTCAACGTTTAAACATCGTCGACTAAATTTGATGTAATTTGCAGGATGAAATTACTTGCAAACTATCTCAAACCATATAAGTGGCTTGTTGCATTAACACTTTTATTGGCTACGATCAATACTGTATTCTCATTGATCGATCCAATCATATTTGGAAGAATTATTAAGCTCTCACAAGAAATCAATACCAAGCAAGAAGATGGAAACCCGCTAACCTGGGATATTTTTTTTCAAACAACACTAACACTATTGCTGATGTCAATGGGTACGGCCATGGTGAGTAGGATTGCTAAAAATTTTCAGGATTATTTTGCGAATGTTGTGATTCAAAAATTTGGAGCGAAAATATTTACTGATGGGCTGCAACACGCAATGAAATTACCTTATCAGGAATTTGAAGATCAAAGAAGCGGCGAAACATTGAGTGTGCTCACAAAAGTGAGAACTGATACAGAGAAATTTATCAATTACTTTCTTAATGCAATGTTTGCAATCATTGTAGGAATCAGTTTTGTATTTGTTTATGCTTCAATTTATATTCACTGGTCGGTACCCATTGCATACATTGGAGGCATCACCTTACTTAGCATTGGAACAAATCTGTTGAGCAAGAAAGTCAAGCAAATCCAAAAAAATATAGTAAGCAGTACGACTTCTCTAGCAGGCACTACAACAGAAAGCTTAAGAAATATTGAACTCGTAAAAAGTCTTGGTCTTACTCAACAGGAAGTCAAGCGTTTGAATGCAGACACCTATAAAATATTAGGACTGGAACTCACAAAAGTAAAAAGAATCAGAAGCATCAGTTTTTTACAAGGCACGCTTGTAAACACATTACGCCAAATCATTTTGTTTTTGTTGATGTATCTCATTTTTAAAGATTCCATGCAACCTCATGAGATGGTTACCATGCAATTTTTCTCATTCTTTATTTTTGGTCCACTTCAAGAAATCGGCAATATTATACTCTCATATAGAGAAGCAGAGGCATCCATTGGCAACTATCACAAGTTGATGGAAAAAGAACCAGAGAAAGTTCCAGATGTTCCCATTCAGCTGGGAGAAGTAGAGTCTTTACAATTTAAAAATGTCAGCTTCCAACACATAACAGCAATACAAAAAGCAATTGAAAATATAAGTTTCAGTGTTCATCGTGGTGAAACGGTCGCATTTGTTGGTCCGTCTGGTTCTGGCAAAACAACCTTAATGAAATTATTGGTTGGACTCTATCGTCCACAGGAAGGTAAAATTCTCTACAACGAGCTGGATGAAAATGAAATTAATTTTGAAGATCTCAGAAAACAAATTGGATTTGTAACGCAAGACACACAATTATTTTCTGGAACAATCAAAGACAATTTACTCTTTGTAAACCCTTCTGCTTCAAATGTTGAAATTCAACAAGCGCTTGAAAAAGCTTCATGTGATTCATTATTAAAGAGAGCTGAAAATGGCATCGATAGTGTTATAGGTGAAGGAGGATTAAAACTTTCTGGAGGAGAAAAACAAAGAATCTCGATTGCAAGAGCATTATTAAGAAATCCACGCGTATTATTATTTGATGAAGCAACATCTGCATTGGATTCAATCACTGAAGAAGAAATAACGGAAACCATCAGAGCTATTTCAGCAAGAAAAGAACAAATTACATTATTGATTGCGCATCGACTCTCAACGATCATGCATGCAGACAGAATATATGTACTTGAGCGGGGCGAAATCGTAGAAACTGGATCTCATGCTGAATTGATCGAGCTCAAAGGATTATATTATGCCATGTGGAGGCAGCAAATTGGTGAAAGAAAGAGAATTTGATCAATCTTTTGATTCATCTTTTCGATGAAGCATTTTATCAAGCAGCGATTGTTCTGAAAGTCCCTCTACTTCACTGAGTAGCAATGCCAATGCAGAGGTGCTTTGGAGAATTTCAACCAATGAAAAGATCAGGGAGATCATCAAGGAAATCAAACTTACAGCAAAGGTTGCCTTGGCCATTGATTCCCACATGTTGTATACAAAATACATGGAACCTACACATAACAGAAAACTGAATACGCCAAAGCCTTGCATGTACCTGATATAATTTAATCTATTCCTTAAGCTCTTGATTTGAGCTGCAAGATTTTCTTTATCATTTACCTTATTGTATTCATCGAATAGCTTTCGTACAAGATTAGCAATGGCCAGAAAACGATTTGTATACGCCAATAGCAATAGACTGATTGCAGGGAATAATAAAGCAGGAGTATTGATTGAAAGTTCCATAGATCAAAGTTACCAGCTCTTTATCAAAGAACCTTCACTTTAAAATCCAGTGCAATATCTGTTTCACCCACACTGACATTATCAGTTGCAGTTTTTATTCCAGGTTTATGCTTAAGGGTAACATTAATGGTTCCATTTCCTGTAGAGGATCCTACAGTCCAAGTAGAGGTTACTCCAAGCGGGAATCCATTGCTATCTTTACTCAAATTAGCAAGTGAGAGAAGAGTAGTGGGAGATGGTGTTATATAGATCTGGTGATCATTTGCCTCTTCGATGATCTCAACAGTTATATCTTCAGATGGTGTGACACTTTCATTTAGAATAGTAATGGCACAATCATAAATTTTTCCTTTCGTTAATATGATTTCATCAAATTTCTGAGGTGCCTGCCCACCTTCCCCATCTAAATCTTGAAAAACAAATTCAGTAGCGATATTGGTAGTTTTTTCAATCAACTTCAACTTGACGGTTGTGATCAATTCTCCCTCGTTAGGATCAACGATAGGATCTTTTTTACAAGATACTAGCAGAGTAGATAAAAATAAAAAGTATAGAGTGATTCTTAAACGGCTATAGTTTTTCATAAAGTATATTTTAATTTGACACCTATGTTTCTTCCTCGATCTAGACTGAAATAACGAAATGAATTCAAGTAGTCCCGATAGGATACATTGAATAAGTTGGTTATGTTAAAAATCATATCCAACCTGCGTTTACGAATATCAATTCCTGTTCCAGCTTCAAAATTCACCAAACTGTATGCAGGAGGTGGATCCACATAATCCGATTTCATTGAAATATTTCCTGTAGCATCTTTTATTTCAATATTTCCGGTTGGTGGAACTCTCTTCTGCTTCGTGATGTACTGAAAACTAAGTTTGATATAAGATTCACTTAACTTTTTACCATCTGCAAATGCATAATCTAATTCAGATTCATACCGATCGGAAGGCATTTGAATCAGCCATGTCTTTGATAAAAGATCGAAAGCCCTCAATATCGAACCTTTCACATGAGCTGTTAAGTGATTATTTAATCTATATAAAAAGCTCATGTCGGCTCCACTAAGATTCGCATTGGTCTGATTGTACTCAAATACAGGAAAAGCCCCTCGAATCGTAAGCAAAGGAGGGTAACTTGGCTTTAGAAAAATAAAATTACTTATCCATTTGTTATAAATACCAAGCTCTAATTCCCAGTTTTCTCTGTTGACCAACAAGGAAGTCATTATATTGTATGCGCGCTCAGTTTTCAAATCAGCAAATCCTTTTTCAATTCTTGCAGCTCCATGATGAAGCCCATTGCTGAAAAGTTCATTGATTTGAGGAGCCCTCCAAGCAGATGATAGGGTAATTGATGCTCTAATGGTTTCATCAAATTTATAGGCAACAACACCAGTGCCAGAAAATCCCTGAAACATTTTAGTACCATATGCGGGTCCTGCTAAAAGTACATTCCCAGTAAGCAAATGATATGGCTGTTTATCATTATCGGTTATGTTGAACCTGTTTCTCCAATCATAACGCAGACCAGCTTCTAATTGCCATTTATTTTTTTGAAATTTTTCAGTAGCCCAAAAACCAACATCCATTGAATGAAAATTTGGAACAAAATACCTGTAATTGATATCGTTGATTTGATGCATGAGATTTATTCCAACTGAACCTTTCAAATTTGGATCTTGAAAATGCTCCCAAATGATATCACCCATATTCGTCAATAAATTCAATTGCAATTGGGGTAATGTTGATTCAGATCGAATGATATCAAACTCCTTCCGAACATTGTATTGGGTAGAAAAAATGAAATTTAATCTTTGTTTATCACTAAACTCTTTATATGCTTTTAACTTAAAAAGCTGGTGTTGGACAGATTGATATGGACGCTCAATGACATATGAGAAGTCAGCATTCTTGACATAACTCGGTGGCTCCTGTGCGGCAATGACAATTTGAAGATCTGTTAGATTTCCAATATGTGCACCGCTAAAAATTCCGATTCTGGTATTGAATAAACTGTAAAAAGTTTCTATCCCGCTGTGATTATTTCTCCATCCAAATGTTGCCGACATATTGGCCTCTTCAATGCCTGAATTTTTTAACCAATAAGAAGGTGTTTTTGCATCACCTCCTCGTTTGAATGTTCCTTGTAAACGCCATGAAGTTGTTTCCTTTTTATCAAATGAATTTTCCAACAATGCAGATAGAACACCTTGACGATTATTGGAAAACGCAGCGATATTCAGTTCCCCATTCAATTCCTTTTTATAATGCAACAATCTTGGTTCAACAAGAACAACACCTCCAATAGCATCACCTCCGTAACGAACAGATGCAGCTCCCTTAATAACAGTGAGTCTGTTTGCAACATATGGATCAATTTCAGGAGCATGCTCACTTCCCCACTGTTGACCCTCTTGTCGAATACCATTGTTCAAAATCAACACCCTGCTGCTGTGTAAGCCCTGAATCACTGGCTTATATATATTATTACCCGTTTGTAAAACAGTTACGCCTGTAATTTTCTGAAGTGACTCACCAAGACTTGCACCACGGGTCGACATTAATTGTTTGCCTTTTAATTCACCGGTCATTCCCTCTGGACGAATAGTGGTTGCTCCAACCACTACAACTTCTTTAAGTCTATTCTCTGTATGTGATAAAATAAAATGTTGAACCAAATCATCCTTCAAATGAATATGCAACTCTATTGTCTGACAATCTGCATGTGTAACCCTTAGGGTATAATCTCCTTGGCATATCCCTTTGAAAACATACTCTCCAGCTGCGTTAGTGAAGACCGATTTATTCAATTCAACGAGGGTAACTGTAGCCTTTTCAAGAAGAGTTTTTTGATCTTCATCTTTCACTATTCCACCAATGGTGTAAGTACATTGCGCACT
Source organism: Parafilimonas sp. (assembly GCA_017856455.1). Lineage (GTDB taxonomy): Bacteria > Bacteroidota > Bacteroidia > Chitinophagales > Chitinophagaceae > Pollutibacter. The sequence goes on along the minus strand of JAFMEZ010000001.1, from coordinate 1,803 downwards.
CAACTGCAATGCACAAAAAAGCAAAAAGGATAAAATAATTGGAAATTTCATCTTCCTAAATGAAGAACAAATCTAGGAAAGAAATCTAAAAAATGCAACAGTATTGCAAAAATTAAAGGCGTTCAAATATTCCGGCAATACCCTGCCCTCCACCAACACAGGCAGAAACCATGCCATATTTTTTATTGGTCCTTTTCAGATCATCCAAAAGCTGAACTGTCAATTTAGCTCCTGTACATCCCAATGGATGACCGAGTGCAATTGCACCTCCATTGATATTTACTTTTGAAGTATCAAGTCCTAATGTTTTAATCACTGCAAGTGATTGTGAAGCAAAAGCCTCATTCAATTCAATCAAATCAATCTGATCAAGTTTCATGTCCGACCGTTTCAAAGCTTTTGGAATGGCTTCAATTGGACCAACACCCATGATGCGTGGGTGAATACCTGCGACATCACAATGAACCAATCTTCCTATGGGAGTTAAACCAAGTTCTTTGACCATTTTTTCACTTACCACCAAAACAAATGCAGCACCATCACTGGTTTGAGATGCATTTCCAGCTGTAATTGTTCCCTTCAATGCAAAAGCTGGTTTTAACTTTGCAAGGCTTTCCAAATTCGTGTCTGCACGAACACCTTCATCGGTATCCACCACAAAACTTCTTTTTTGCTTTTTGCCCTTCTCATCTAAATATATTTCCTCCACATGAATGGGAAGAATTCCATTTTTAAAATGCCCTTGTTGAATGGCTTGAAATGCTTTTTGATGTGAGGCCAATGCAAATGCATCTTGTTCTTCCCTGGTAACTTTATACTCGTTTGCAACAGCCTCTGCTGTTAATCCCATATTCAAATAAAAATCTGGCTCATCAGATGCAATATCAAAAGATGGCACAGTTTTCCAGCCAGAAGCTGGTACGAATGTCATACTCTCGGTACCGCCAGCAATGATACAGTCTGCCATTCCCGACCTGATTTTTGCAGTGGCCATGGCAATACTTTCCAAACCAGATGCACAATATCGATTGATGGTGATACCTGGTGCATGATGACCAAGCGCTCTTGCTGCAATAATTCTTCCAACCTGTAACCCTTGTTCGGCTTCAGGCACTGCGTTTCCCACAATGACATCATCTACACGCGTTACATCAACCTGTGGAACAGACTTCATGAGCCCTTTAATGACTTCAATGGCCAAATCATCTGGACGAGTAAATCTGAAACCTCCACGTTTTGCTTTGGTGACTGCTGTACGATATCCAGCAACGATGTATGCTTCCTGCATATGGTTTGATTTTGGGATTATCCCGAATTTACGAAATACAAGGATTAAATTTGCCAACATGTATCAGTTACTTAGAAACATTCTGTTTCTCATGGATGCCGAAAGGGCACATTATTTTTCAATGAACATGCTAAAGTTTGTTTGCAAATTCCCTTTGCTGAAGTTTCTGATCATAAAATCATTTACAGTAAGGAATACGTCTTCAAATAAACTATTTGGATTGGAATTCAAAAATGGGGTTGGATTGGGAGCAGGTTTTGATAAAAACGCATGTTACCTGAATGAACTCGAGGCACTGGGATTTGGTTTTGTAGAAATTGGAACAGTAACTCCTTTGCCACAGGCTGGTAACGATAAACCAAGATTGTTCAGATTACCTGAGGATAAAGCATTGATCAACAGAATGGGATTTAACAATGATGGAGTTGAAGTAATTAAAGAGAGATTGATTGAATACAGTAAGGGAGAAGGGAGAAGGGAAAAGGGAGAAGGGAGAATGATCATAGGAGGAAATA
>JAFMEZ010000079.1 GCA_017856455.1 Parafilimonas sp. | reverse complement strand
TAAACAGTCTTCAACGAAACAAAGTCGCTCAATTTCTTTCCGAGCGCAGTATATACACTGTACTTCTTCGTTGTATCAGCCGCAAGATCAGTCCAAGCGAGACTCTTATCATTTGTCAAATAAATTTCTGTTCTTCTGTTCAAGAGCTGTTGTCTAGAACTGTAACGCTTGGGACTGCAATTCTGAACCAGATAGTTTTTACCATAGTGGTTTTCACGAATACGACTCTTGTCGACACCGTTTTGAATCAAATACTTGATGACTGCAGCTGAACGCTTTGCAGATAACCTGATATTAAAGTCAATCGGTCCGGAACAGTCTGTGAAGGATCCCATCACCGCAAATAAATTTGGATTTGCCTTGAGCACTTTGATGGTTGAGTCAAGAATTTTTTGCTCAATCAAATTCAGGTTGAATTTGCTGAACCCAAAATACACGTTGAAACGTGTGAGTTGATCACCGCGCAACAACATCTCCTCTTCTTCTTTTTGCTTGATGAGTCTTTGCTGAATCACATAAGCAATAGAATCTGCTTTCTGCTTGGGACTCACACCAGGGAGTTGAATATTGATTTTTATTTTCTCTACAGGCTTGGTTGAATTGATCTGCACAATGTCTTTAGGTGGCTGAAGAGCAAGCGACAACTCAAATTTCTTATACTCTAATCGTGAGAGATCAGATTTCAACTCACGCAGTTGCGACTGGATTAGCATCTTTCTCACAACAGTTGAAGCAGTTTCAGTTGATACAGTATCGATAGTACTGGACTGTTGCGTAAGCAGTAAAGAATCTTTTTGCAATTGCTGAATTGCAAGTTTGGTCGTAATAAGATCTTTCTCCAATACAACAAGTGAATCAATATCTGCAATGCGTTGAAGTATCGCGACTGCCGCAGTGTCAACTGGTTGTGACTTTGCTACAACCACAGCTGCTGAATCAGTTTGAATTCTTTTTGCAAGCAGTGTCGAATCAAGATACACCGGCTCTTTGGTGTTCACAACATAACTGCCCTTTGAAAGACCATCCTCTCTTTGCTCAATTCTATAGAGACGATTTGGACGAAGATTAAAATAGTAATTACCCAAATCATCTGTTATTGTACTGTCAACTGTTTTCTCAGTTTTTGTGTCAACCAAATACACTTGTTCTCTACTGGCAATAGTATTGTCAGAAGCATAATTAATGGTTCCACCAGTTCTATAAAAGACCTTTTTAAAGTTGAATGCATAAATATCACCCGAACCATTTCTGTTTGAGCTTACATATCCACCAGATCTTGCATCATTGAAAACAATTCCATAATCATCATATGATGAGTTGATTGGGAAACCAAGATTCGTTGGCACTTCATTTTTATCCAATTGAACCACAAAGATGTCTTGTCCACCTAAACCACCTCTTCCATTGGTACTGAAATACAATGAATCGCCGATAATGGTTGGGAATAATTCATTACCCGGACTATTTACATAAGGGCCAGCATTGGTTGGACTGCTCCAGGCGGTATCACCCATTCTTTCAACAAAATAAAGATCCGGTCCACCAAATCCATCTTTGCTGTCAATTACAAAATATATTTTTCTTCCGTCTTTGCTTGCAGCGGGATGAAAAGTTGATGATGTGTATCCAGCAGTAATTTCATCTTTCTCTTTCCATTGATTATTAGATTTTACAGCATAGAAAATTCCCAATTTGGATTTCTTGTCTTTCAATCGAACAGATTGGGCATAATAAACTGTATCACCAGTTATTGAAAATTGAATAGGTCCGCCACTTATGATTTTCTGCAAGAAAGGATCGATACTGCTGATTTCTTCCTGAACAACTGGCTTAGGTTTTGCTACAGGTTTACGAAGAGTGCTATTATCAATGCTGTTTCGAGAAGTAATATCAATTGCAATTCTCTTTTTAGGTTGCTTGATTTGTTTTTTATTCTTGGTCGAATCAATCTTTGCAACTGAAGGTGATGTTGCAATACTATCAGGAGCATAAAGCAAAACAGGTTGAGCCTGATCCACTGCGCCATTTTTGCGAGAGATTGGAGCAGCAGTATATGCAATACCGTCTTTATAGCGAACAGGATTCGATTCGTTACCGTTAGAATTGATTTTGGAGGAAGTCAACTTCCAATCCAATGAATCGATTTGAAAATCTTCTCTTCCTTTAAATCCAATTATTCTTGCTTCAATTTTTTTCAATTGATTGCTATCAGTTGGAACAATTGATTTGTACGTTTCAATCGACTTTGAATAATTTCCTACTGTAGCATACAACTCTGCAAGATTGGGAAGATAACGCGGATGCCAATTGGATAGCTTTTGAAAATATACCATTGCACTATCAAATTGCTTACTCAATCGATATGATTCAGCAACATTGAAAACAGCAGTTGTATCTATAAAATTGATTCGCTTAAAATATGATTTGTATAAAGTGATGGCCGTCTCAAAATGTGAAGCTTTGTATTCACGCTCTGCTTGCAATTGAATTGCACGCAAATTTTGAGAGATGGGTTTTGGTTTTACAGCAGTTGTTTGAGCATAGGCATGCCCCAACAAATGTTGTATGAAAAAGAACGATATATAAAACCATTTCCTCATTAAAAATAATTGGGTATGCTGCTTTCTTCAGATTTGTTACCAAATTCGAAGCGCAACATAAACTCATGCGATCCTGAATTATATAATCTTAAATTATTGATGGAACGATCATAAGAATAACCAAAACGAATCTGTGGAGTCATTTGCCATTCCAACATTCCAATCACCGATTCTTTTGTTCTATAGGATACGCCAAATGAAATAATATCATTGATCCAAAGGTTTGAATTCACATCTGCCTGAATAGCTGATCCGCTGCGTTTCAGCATCAGTGAGGGTTTCAGCACCAATTGTTCATTGAGGTTCACAACAAATCCAGATGTAAGAAATACATTAAGGTCTTTCGCTTTAACCGCCTGCAGAAATTTTGCACCAGCATCTAATGGATCATTGGTACTCAAATTGCTCTTGAGTAAAAAAGGAACAGATGCACCAATGTAAAAATTATCAGTACTATAAAACAATCCTGCTCCTGCTTCAACATTTAAACTTGAAATATTTGAACTGAAAGATGGATCACCCGGATTAAATGTTGTTACATCAGTATAATTTGCTCTTTTGTTTCTTAAGCCCATTGTCAATCCCATGCTCAATACACCTGTTTCACCTGCTTGCGCACGATATGCATAATTGAATTTCACTCCTTGTGTTTTCTGAACACCAATTCTATCCGTATACATTTGAAGTCCCATTGCAGAATTATTTGCAAAAGGCATATCAAAAGAAACGTTTCCAGTTTTAGGAGCGCCTGGCATACCTGACCATTGATTTCTAAATAAAGCAGTAAGATTAGAAACACCTCTTGAACCAGCATATGCAGGATTCACATTCAACATATTGAACATGTATTGGGAATACATGGGCTCCTGCTGTGCATGAACCAACACAGCCTGTAAAATAAGGGAGAGGGATAATATGTATTTAAAGATATTTCTAGCCAGAACTATCCAATGATTGTTTTGATTATCAATAATTTAAGCCAATAAAGTTAATTGAAAAATTACCTTTTCAGAGTAATGTAACCGTTAAACTTGGATACTTTTCCTGTATTCTTATCAGTAGCAGTGATGATATAGAAATAGGTTCCATCAGGCAAATCTCTACCGAAGAATGCCGCACGCTGGTTGCTTCTACCATCCCAGTCATTTTTGTAATCCTGTGCTCTGTATACCATACCACCAGTTCGATCATACATCTCCATTCCGATGCTCACGTTATAAGGTCTTACTATGACAAATACGTCATTTTGACCATCTCTGTTTGGTGAGAATCCGGTTGGAATAATGATGGTTATTTCAGGGATATTGAATTTGGTTGGAGATCCAGCTATAACAGGCTGACTACCAGACTGTTTTGCATCATATGAACCTACTTTAAAGGTACCAAATGGTGAAGTGGAAGTTTGAGCCGCACTGTTATAAAGATCACCTATAAATCCATTTGGATAAACACGCAACATTAAGCGGATGGTATCCTTCGAATTTCCAGTCATCTGGCTATTTGCTGCAAGCAAGTTTGTTTGAGCATAGCCATTAAAGAATGTATTCGGATTCAATTTGCCAGTAGTCTTCAATGAAACAATTTCAACTTTAGCATTTGATGGGAATACTTTCGAAAGATCATCTATGACATTTATGTCACTTAAAGTTTCTGCTCTGAAGTTTGATAAATTGAAATCAAATCCAATCAGGAAGCTTGCATCGGCCTGCAATTCTGGCTGACGAGA
>JAFMEZ010000034.1 GCA_017856455.1 Parafilimonas sp. | reverse complement strand
GAAGATTTGGATTGGAAACGCTATTTAATGAACAGGCCATTCGAAAAATTTGATCCAAGAAAATATCTTGAATATCGTCTCTTCTGGCCCTACTCTTCAGGAATGCCTGGACAATGGATGAGTCACCAAATTGATACTGTGCATTGGTTCACAGGATTGAAGCACCCAAGAAGTGTTGTTGCCAATGGTGGTGTTTATCAGTGGAAAGACGGAAGAAGAAACTGGGATACTACAACTGCAGTATTTGATTATGGTCCGAGTGATGACCTTTCAAAGGGATTCCAGGTTGTATTCATGTCGAGAATGCACAATGGAGATGAAAATCCAAGTGAAATTTACTACAGCAATGGTGGTGAATTGAACCTGATGACCAACAAAGTTTCACCAAAAGGTGGACTGAGAGAAGCTCCTGCACGTGCAATGAATATGAAATCAAACTTATTACAAGAGGTGAATCTCACTGATCTTGCCATTAAAGTTGAAGCGGGTGCAAATACTGGTGGAGATATGCTTACATCAGCCCACGTCCGCAACTGGATGGAATGCGTTAGAAGCAGAAAACAAACTAATGCACCAGTTGAAGCAGGTTATTACCACTCCATTGCAACCATCATGACAAATGCGGCTGCAAGAACAGGAGAGAAAGTAACCTTCGATGAAAAGACACAAGAAGTAATGGCTGGTGGAAAAGTATTCAAGTACTAATTCGATTTTTAATAGTGTTTTTTTAAAAACGGCGGCCGCCTTGGTGGCCGCCAATTTTTTCTTTGGCACAAACGTAATTGCAGTAAAAAAGATATCCCCGTTATACATATCCCCTATTTCACTAGGATATCTAAGAATGATTTTTGCATCAGTAGTATTTTTTATCCTCCCCTACATCATTGGCAAAAAAGAAAAAATAAAAAAAGAAGATTTCCCGGTGATCTTATTTGCTGCGCTCACTGGTATCTCTCTAAATCAAGTGCTTTCGATCAATGGGATAGCCAATACCAATCCGGTTCATGCATCATTACTGAATATGGCTACGCCAATCTTCGTCTCTATTTTAGCCACAGTATTCCTGAAAGAAAAATTTGGCTTGAATAAAGCAATTGGATTGATACTTGGCATTGCTGGCGCATGGATGATGATTATTTCGAGAAACTCGGGTAATTCCAATCTCCCTGCAACAATTTTCGGTGATGCGATGGTGTTGATTGCAGCCGTTTGTTATTCCTCTTATTTAATTCTGATAAAAAAAATTGCAGGGAAATACCATTTCACTACAATTTTAAAATATGTTTTTTTTATTGGAACCATCTTAAGCACACCATATTGCTTCAATGATTTTGTGAATGTGCCATGGCATACCTTCCCTACTTCATCATTTTACTGGCTCTTCCATGTGCTCTTCCTTGCTACTTTTTTGAGTTATCTTTTAATGAATTGGGGAGTTCAACAATGGGGACCATCGAAAACAGGAAGCTTTGTTTATTTCCAACCATTATTTGGAACTTTAGGTGCTGTCTTTTTGCTGAACGAGCAACTTACACTTGTTAAAATTTTAGCAGGAATATTGATTATTGCAGGCGTTTGGATCAACTCCATGCAGCTTAAAAAGAAAACTAGTCAATAATTTTATTTTTTTGTAACCACAATTTCATTGCAGCTATCCAACTATCAGTGCTGGTCTTGTTCACCATTCCAAATCCATGTCCACCTGTTTCATATTGAAACAACTCTGCCTCCACTCCATTTGATTTCAAGGCCTCTACATAGATCAGAGAATTTTCAATGGGCACAACTTTGTCATCCTTTGCATGAACCAAAAATGCAATAGGAGCATTTGCATTGACATGCATTTCATTGGAAAAATAATTCATCATGCTTTCAGTAGAATCCTTTCCGAGCAGATTTTTCCTTGATCCAACATGAGAAAACTTACTGAATGAAATCACTGGATAACCAAGTATTTGAAAATCCGGACGCAAGGAAATTTTACTGTTCTCTTTGATCTTGGCATCATCATAATGTACAGCTAATGTGCTGGCTAAATGTCCGCCTGCCGAAAATCCCATGATCCCAACTTTATTTGGATCTACATGCCAATGTTTAGCTTCTTCTCTAACGAGTTGAATAGCTCGCTGTGCATCTTGCAATGGAGCATACTTCTTATCAATCTGATTTTTATCTGAAGGGATTCGATATTTAAGCACCAATGCATGAATTCCAATGCTGTTAAAATACTTTGCTACGTCAGTCCCCTCATGTTCTGATGCAAGAATTCTGTAACCACCACCAGGACAAATTATCACACAAGGTTTTGCTGCATCACCACCAGCAGAAAAAAACTGATACCCAGGAACAGAAACATTTGAAATCCTCAATACACCATCGGTTGCTTCAGTCTCTTCATTAGGTGCATCAATATAATTTGGAATTTTTTTATACAATGGATTATACTGGGCGATTACAGTTTGCATGCTCATGAACAGCATTGAAAGAATGAAAATATTTTTCATGTTGTAGATTTATCCTCGAATAGAACGAATGATTCCCAACACTTCCTTTGCAACTTTCTCAATCCCTGCATAATCTCTCGCCTCCATCAATTTTTTACTCACCAACTTACTTCCCATACCAACAGCACTCACACCCGACTTATACCATCCCTCTATGCTTTCCTTTGTAGTATCAACACCACCCGTTGGCATAAAAACCATCTTTGGAAAAATATCTTTAATGCTTGCCATAAATTCTGGTCCAAGCATATTCCCGGGAAACAATTTTACAAATTTTACACCAGCATTTTCTGCAGCCTGAATTTCAGATGGCGTCATACAACCCGGACCATAGAAGATGTCATGCTTTGAGCAATATGATGCAACACTTCCATCATACCCTGCACTTACAAGAAATGCAGCGCCTGCTTCAAGATAAATTTGAGCCTGATGTAAATTTTTGATGGTCCCGATTCCAATTATTGCATCTGGCATTTCGCTGTTTTTTACATCAACGAGTTTCTTGAAATTCGAGAGTGCCTCTTCCCCCCTGTTTGTAAACTCCATCACCCTAACACCAGCACGGTAAAGTGCACGAAGAATTTCAATACTTACATTTTCATCCGCATTAAAATACAAAGGAAGCATTCCTTGCTTGGTGATGGCATCAATGATTTGTTGTGTATTGTACATGTAATTTATTTATCGTTGAACATTGGCTCCTACACCACTGTGGATGAGACTTTCAATTTCTTGAATGGTTGCGTAATTGGTATCGCCCGGAAAAGTATGTTTCAGTGCGCTCGCTGCAACACCAAATTCAGCAGCATCTTGCATGGACTTGCCTGCAATTAATCCATAAATCAATCCACTGGCAAAACTATCTCCCGATCCTACCCTGTCTACTATATGTAAATCGTATTTTTTTGTAACATGAAACTGTTTCCCATCTGAGATGAAGCCTGCCAATTCATTGTAACTAGCAGATTGATTCATTCTTATGGTCGATGCAAAGTATTTAAATCCAAAACGTGATTGCAATTGGTGGATGGCATCTTCAAATGTTTTCACATTTGATTTACCAGCATAATCAAAATCACCCAATGGATGTCCCAATGCTGCAAAAAAATCTTTTTCTAACCCAATGGCTACATCAACATATTTCCATAATGAAGTTATCACTGGAGCGGCCTGATCAGCAGTCCACATTTTTTTTCTGATGTTCAAATCAAAGCTGGTTGTAATTCCCTTAGACTTTGCAATCTTCAACGCGCTTTCAGCCATTGAAGCAGCTTCTTTTGAAATTGCAGGTGTAATGCCAGAAACATGGAACCAATCTGCTCCTTCTAAAATTTTTTCAAAATCAAACTCATTGGCATTAGCTTTTGCAAATGAAGAATCCTTTCGATCATACACAACCTGTGAAGACCTTATCGATGCACCAGATTCAACATAATAAACTCCCATTCTATCTCCACCTCTTAGAATATGATTTGTTTCGACACCAAATTTTCTAAGATGGTTGACAGCCGACTGACCAATGGGATTCTCTGGAAGTTTTGATACAAAAACGCCTTGAAGTCCATAGTTGGAAACAGCAATAGCAACATTGGCCTCACCTCCACCGTAATGAACATCAAACGATTCAGATTGTAGAATTCTTTTATGATCTGGAGTTGAAAGCCTCAACATGATTTCTCCCAACGTAACGACTCTTTTTGCCATTTGCAGATTGATTAAATTGTCATATTGAAGGTAACAATTTATCCCACATCAAATTGATGGGATTCTTACCGCATCCATATTTCTACGAAATCGTTCAAGTGCCACAATAGTTCATTTACATCTTAATTTTTATTACATTTATTTCCTCATTGATCGCATATGAAAAAAATATTCAGTATTATCATTTTACTCTCCCTCAACGTTTCCATTAAAGCCCAACAAACACAGAAACCGCCATTGCATGGCAAAAACTGGATGGCGATAACAGGAAAGCCATTGGCAGCAACTGCTGGTGCTAAAATTTTTAATAATGGTGGAAATGCAGTAGATGCAGCTTGTGCAATGCTTGCAGCAACCTGCACCATGTGGGATGTACTCAGTTGGGGAGGTGAAACACAAGCGATCATTTACAATCCTAAAACAAAAAAAGTATTCAGCATTAGTGCAATGGGCGTTGCACCTACAGGTGCTACACCAGCATTTTTCAAAAGCAAGGGATATAATTTCCCCCCTGAATATGGTCCACTTGCTGCAACAACGCCTGGCACTCCAGGCGGACTCTGTTACATGTTGGCAGAGTATGGCACAAAAAGTTTAAAAGAAGTGCTTGAACCTGCAATGCAGTTGGCTTCAGGTTATCCAATAGAAGCGCAAACAGCAAATAGTATTGAAAGAGGCAAGGAAAGAATTAAGGAGTGGCCTTACAGCAAATCTGTTTTCCTTCCACATTTGGGAGAAAAAAGAGAGGCACCTGAAGCAGGTGAAATCTTTGTACAAAAAGATTTATACAACACGCTTTCAAAAATGGTGGAGGCTGAGCAAAATGCATTAAAAAAAGGCGCTACCCGCAAAGCTGCGATTATGGCGGCTTTTGAAAGATTCTATAAAGGTGATATTGCTGATGAATTTGTTAGAGGTTGTCAAGAGCAAGGTGGACTCATCACTAAAAATGATTTAGCCAATTGGAAGCCTGTTGAAGAAGAACCCACACATATCAAATACAAAGGGATTGATGTGTATAAATTGCAAGAATGGACCCAAGGTCCTTCAATGTTGCAAGCATTAAACATTCTCGAAAACTTTGATTTAAAAACTATGGGATATAACAGTGTAAAATATATTAACACTGTTTACCAAGCAATGAGCATGGCATTTGCTGATCGTGATTTCTACTATGGAGATCCAAGATTCAGTCCGCAGATTCCAATGAAAGGCTTATTAAGCAAAGAATACGCAAAGCTTCGTGCAAGTCAAATTGATTCAACTCAAAACATTGCGAATGTTGGTCCTGGTGATCCTTACCCATTCGAAGGAAGAGTGAATCCATTTAAAGAACTATTGGCAAAAAGAGGTTTTCCAGAATTTGATTCATCATCAAAAAGAAATTTTGTGCCTGCACATGATTCAGGCGGATTGGCAATGATTGATATGGAGTACCAAGACAGATTATGGAGAGGTACTACTTCAGTGGAGGCAGCAGATAAAGAAGGATGGGTTGTATCCATCACTCCAAGCGGCGGATGGATACCTGCATGCATTGCTGGAAAAACTGGAGTTGGCATGAGTCAGCGTATGCAAAGTTTTGTATTGGATTCATCGTTGAATCCATTCAATGTTGTCGCACCCGGAAAGCGTCCACGTGTTACACTTACTCCAAGTCTTGCAATGAAAGATGGAAAACCATATTTAGCGTTTGCCGTTCAAGGTGGAGACACACAGGATCAAAACTTATTACAGTTTTTCATTAATATGGTGGAATTTGGCATGACTGTACAACAAGCTACCGAGGCTGCTAATATCAATTCCAATCAACTTTGGCTTTCATTAGGTGGAATGAAAATTGATGACCGTAAGCCAAAACCTGGAAGCATCCTCTTACATGACCAAACGCCTCAATCAGTAAGAGAGAGATTGAAGAAAATGGGATATACCTTAAGTTTTGATGACAGAACTTCTGGTCCTATAAACGCCATCTACTTTGATTGGAAACATGGAAGCCTTTGGGGAGGATCCAGCAATCATGGAGAAGATTATGGAATTGCCTGGTAGAAATTAAGCGAGCTTCTTCAAAGCATCGCTGATGCGCTGCATTGCTGATTCAATTTTTTCCATGCTGTTCGCAAAAGAAATACGAATACAGGTTGGCTCACCAAATGCTCTACCAGTAACGGTTGAAACGTGTGCAGAATTCAACAAGTACATGCAAAGATCATCTGCATCCTTGATGACTTCTTCACCGTTTTTCTTTCCAAAATAAGCAGTAACAACTGGGAAAACATAAAAGGCTCCATCAGGTTCAGCAATTTGAATTCCAGGTATTGCTTTCAACAATTGAAGCATGCGCTCTCTTCTTCTTCCAAACTCTTTATTCATTTCAATGCTTGGCTTCAAATCACCTGTCAATGCTTCAATTGCACCGCGCTGTGTAACAGCATTCGTTCCACTTGTATATTGACCTTGGAGTTTCTCACAAGCTTTGATCACATCAGGATGAGCAGCGATATATCCTAAACGATATCCAGTCATCGCATACCCCTTACTGAGTCCGTTGATGATGATGATCCTATCCTTCAAATCTTCAAACTGAGCAATACTTTCATGCTTACCCACAAAATTGATGTACTCATAAATTTCATCTGAGATGATGAAAACGTCAGGATGTTTTCTGAATACTCCCGCCAATGCTGCAAGTTCATTTTTGGAATAAACTGATCCACTTGGATTACATGGAGACGAGAATATAAATAATCTTGTTTTTGGAGTAATTGCAGCCTCAAGTTCAGCAGCAGTAAGTTTGTATTTGTTTTCAATTGAGGTGCGAACAAGCGTCACTTTCCCTTCAGCCAATTTTACGATTTCAGAATAAGTAACCCAGTACGGCGTTGGGATCACTACATCATCTCCCTTATCTACGATTGCCATCACCACATTTGCCAAACTTTGTTTAGCACCAGTTGACACCAGGATGTTTTCTGGTTTATAATCAAGGTTATTGTCCCTTTTAAGCTTTGTACAAACTGCCTCCCTCAAATCAGGATAACCAGCAACTGGCGTATAGTGGCTGTAATTGTCATCAACAGCCTTTTTTAGGGCATTTTTGATATGAACTGGGGTGTCAAAATCAGGCTCACCAAGTGATAAATCAATCACATCAATTCCCTTAGCCCTTAGCTCTCTTCCAAGCTTTGCCATTTTAAGTGTTTCTGGTTCTGCGAATAAATCCAAGCGTGAGGAGAGTTTCATATATAAAATTTGCGGCAAAGGTAAAAAATGACTCAAAAAATCCGAAGAAAGTTAGTCACACTATTGCCATTTTTCGGGGGCCAAAAAAGGGCATTAACCCCTGATTTTGAGGCTAAAATCCCTATCTTTGCCGCCCTACAAACACAAAACTATATGCAACTGAAAGGTTTGGTTCGTTTTTTTGCGATTGCATTGATCCTCATTTCAATCTACCAACTACATTTTACTTGGGTTGTTCGCAACCATGAGAAGAAACAGGAGTCAAAGGCATTGGCTTATGTAAAAGCTAATTTTCCTAATGCTGATACCGAGACGAAGGACTTGGAATTCAACAAAAGATATCGCAGATTGCTGGACAGCACCAAAGATGTAACAGTAACCTATGGCATCACAGGAGAAATCAACTACCAAAAAGCCAAAGAGCAAGAGTTGAATCTTGGATTGGACCTTCAAGGTGGTATGAGTGTTACACTTGAGGTTGAATTGGAAGGATTGTTGAAATCACTTGCAAACAACCCGAAAGATGCAGCATTGAACAATGCCATCAATGAAGCGATTAGCCAGAAAGCCAACAGTGATGCAGATTTCATTACACTCTTTGCTGATGCTTATAAGAAGCAGAATCCGAACGGAAGACTTGCGGCTTTATTTGCTGGAACAGGTGGACGTACAGTAAAAATCGATGACAGCGATAACGATGTAATCAACAAATTGAAGCAATCAGCTGAAGGCGCTATCAGCAATACATTCAATGTCTTGCAAAAGCGTATCGATCAGTTTGGTGTTGCTCAACCAAATATTCAATTGGATAAAAACAAGGGAATCATCACCGTTGAACTCCCAGGTGTTAAGGATGATCCTGAGCGTGTAAGAAAATATTTACAGGCAACTGCCAATCTTCAATTCTGGGAAGTATACAATATTGGTGAATTGAGCAAACCTTTTGAAGATGCTGAAAAAGCGTTAAAGGCATACTACGATGGAACCAGCAATGTTGTAAAAGATACTACTGCGACTGCTAAAACTGCAACAACACAAAAAGCAGATACCAGCAAGTCGGCTACAATATCAGAATTGGTAAAAACATCTCCAGCTAAAGCAGCTGACACCACTCCAGTTTCTGCAAAATCATTTTTCACAATTTTCCAACCCATCCCTCCTCAACAGGATGCATCAGGAAAAGTTGCTTACTCACCTAACCTAGGATTTATCTCAACAAGAGATACATCAATCTTTAGTGAATACATGGCAATTGAAAGTGTAAAGGGACAATTTCCTGGAAATGTGAAGTTTGCTTTTGGTGTTCCAGAGTTGAATGACAATGGGCAAAAGAGCGATATCCTCCCAGTTTACGCATTGAAAACCATCGAAGGAAGCGATAAAGCCAAGTTGGAAGGAGATGCAGTACAACAGGCATCTCAAGACTATGATGATCGTGGTCGTCCTGCTATCAAAATGGCAATGACAAAACAAGGTGAGAGAATTTGGGGTGAGTTTACTACCAATAACGTTGGAAGAGCTATCGCCATTGTTTTGGATAATGTTGTTTATTCTGCTCCTAACGTTATCAATCCAATCACAACAGGTAATACTGAAATCAGTGGAAATTTCACGATTGAAGAAGCACAGGATCTTGCAAATATTCTTCAATCAGGTAAACTTCCTGCACCGGCTAAAATTGTTCAAGAGCAGGTAGTTGGACCAACACTTGGTGCTTCAGCAATTGAAGGTGGCGGAATGTCATTTGGAATTTCCTTCATTGTAATATTCATCCTCATGCTTGTTTATTATAACAGTGGTGGATGGGTTGCCAATATCTCACTCATCCTCAACTTACTTTTCACTGTGGGTGTATTGAGCGCATTGGGTGCTACATTAACTGCTCCTGGTATCGCAGGTTTAGTATTGACAATCGGTATGGCGGTTGATACCAACGTAATCATTTTTGAGCGTATTAAAGATGAATTGAACTTCGGCAAAAGCTATCAACTGGCTGTGGCTGAAGGTTACAGAAGATCAATGGCGCCAGTATTGGACGGTCACATTACAACATTATTAACTGCTGTTATCTTATTCTATTTTGGATTGGGACCAGTACTTGGATTCGCAACTACACAGATCCTTGGTATTTTATTGTCATTGTTCTGCGGAATTTTGATTTCAAGATTGGTAACAGATTTCTGGACCAAGAAGCAAAGACATTTTGAATATTTCACTGGTATCAGTAAGAGGATCTTCAAACATGCTAATTTCAAATTCATTGAATACAGAAAAGTTGCCTATGTTATCTCAATAGTTGTATTGGTACTTGGTGTTGGAGCTTTATTCAATGGATTCGATCAGGGCGTTGAATATAAAGGTGGAAGAAGCTACACTGTGAAATTCGACTCACCAACGCAAAATGAAAAAATAAGAGAATCGCTTAAAAATGTTTTTGGTGAATCTCCAGTCCTTAAGACTGTTGGCGATAACAAAACATTGAATATTACTACATCTTATATGATCGACAATCCAAGTAAAACTGCAGACTCAATAGTAGAGGTTGCTTTGTATGCTGGATTGAAAGAAAGCTTGCCTACTGGATTATCTTATGCAGAGTTCAAAAAATCATATAAGCAAAGTTCTCAAACTGTACAGCCATCTATTTCAGATGACTTGAAAAAAGGTGCTGTTAAAGCAACCATATTTGCATTGATTGCAATCTTCCTATATATCTTCATTCGCTTCCGCGACTGGAGATATTCTATGGGTACAATCATTGCATTGTTGCACGACGTGTTTGTAACACTTGCGGTATTCTCTTTCTTAAAAGGAGTAGTTCCATTCCCATTGGAAATCGATCAGCATTTCATTGCCGCTATTTTGACGGTGATTGGTTTCTCTATGAACGATACAGTAATTGTATTTGATAGAATCAGAGAGTACAGTGGTAAAATGAAATCTGAATCAAAGGGTGTAATCATCAACAAAGCCATCAATGAAACTTTGAGCAGAACCATCATGACTTCACTCACTGTGTTCTTGACATTGCTTATCCTTTTCATCTTTGGTGGTGAAGTAACAAGAGGATTTGCATTTGCGATGTTGATTGGAGTTGTTACTGGTACATACTCTTCAATCTTTGTTGCATCACCAGTATTGGTTGATATTGCGAAAGATAAGCCATTGGGTTCAAGCTCATCAAAGAAGTAGGGAGAGAAGGGAGGAGAGAGAAGGGAGAAGGGGAAAATACAGTTTTTAGAAGATATATAAACGCCAGCTTTAAAAGTCTGGCGTTTATTTTTATATGTGACAAGTCAACTAATATTTCAAAAATTAATCGTTTGGCAAAAGGGAATATTATTGACAAAAAAGATTTATCTAATTACCAAAACATTTCCAAAAGAGGAAATATATGGATTAACAGATCAACTCAAAAGATCTTCTATTTCAATATCAAGTAATATTTCAGAGGGATATGGAAGGAATTCAAGAGCAGATTACAAGAGATTTCTGTCAATCGCACTTGGATCTGTTTATGAACTACAAACTCAATTAGTTATATCAAAAGAATTGAATTTCATCAGGGAATCTGATTTTATAGAATTAGTTTCACTTTCAGTTGAAATTGATCGAATGCTTTACGCTATGTTAAAAAAGCTCTGAATAAAAACCACTATCATTCACTTCTCCCTCCTCTCTTCTCCCTTCTCTCTTATTCCCCGCTACTCCCTCCTCCCTTCTCTCTCCCCCCCTTGTATTTAAACTGCAAACGAAGTTCCACATCCACAAGTAGCACTTGCGTTAGGATTGTTAAAGACAAATCCACGTGCATCCAATCCGGTTTTCCAATCGATCTCCATCCCAAATAAATACAATTGGTGCGCAGGATCAATCAAACAAAAAAGTCCTTCAATCTCATAAACCTCATCCCGCTCTTTTTTTTCATCCAATTCTAATACATAACTCAAACCAGAGCAACCTCCACCCTTCACTCCTATTCGAAGCATTTTGGATGGGTCTTGGTTATCATTGAATAATCTACCCAGTTCTTCCTTAGCAGAGGCGGTTAGTTTTATGGGCAAAGTTGTTGATGCTTCCATAGTACAAAATTAATAAGGAAGTATGAACAGACAATTCAACCGGCATGCGGTACATTTGTTAAATCGGGAATATTTATGAGTGAGACAAGAAAGAACGATTCAGGCATAGAGATTAAAAAGGTATACGAAGGAACTGGGAAACCAAATGAGACTTCATTACCAGGAACATACCCATTCACCAGAGGTATTCAGGAAGATATGTACAGAGGAAAACTCTGGACCATGCGTCAGTATGCCGGTTTTTCAACAGCTGAGGAAAGCAATAAACGCTATAAATTTCTTTTGGAACAAGGGGTAACAGGATTAAGTGTGGCATTTGATCTGCCAACTCAAATTGGCTACGATAGCGATCACGCTTTATCTGAAGGTGAAGTTGGAAAAGTGGGTGTTGCAATTGACAGCATTGACGACATGGAAATATTGATGGACGGAATTGATTTGGAAAAAGTATCTACTTCAATGACGATCAATGCAACGGCATTTATTCTACTGGCACTTTATGTGGCCGTTGCAAAAAGAAAAGGGGCTGATATCGCTAAATTAAATGGCACGATACAAAATGATATATTAAAGGAATACGCAGCACGCGGTACTTATATATATCCACCTCAACCCTCCATGCGCATCATCACTGATATCATGGAATGGTGCAGCAAAGAAATGCCGAAATGGAATACCATTTCAATTTCTGGATACCATATCAGAGAAGCCGGAAGCACAGCAGTTCAAGAAGTTGCATTTACACTAAGCAATGGCAAGTCGTATGTTAAAGCAGCCATTGAAAAAGGAATTGATATCAATACACTCGGAAAAAGACTCTCCTTCTTTTTCAATGCCCACAACAATCTCTTTGAAGAAGTTGCCAAATTCAGGGCAGCAAGAAAAATTTGGGCCAATATCATGAAAGAACTTGGTGCGACTGATCCTAAAGCAATGATGTTGAGATTCCATACACAAACTGGAGGAAGTACGCTCACACAACAACAACCCCTGAACAATATTTCAAGAGTCACCATACAGGCATTGGCCGCAGTTTTGGGTGGAACGCAATCTCTTCATACAAATGGATACGATGAAGCATTAGGACTCCCAACACAGGAAGCTGCACAAGTTGCATTAAGATCACAACAGATCATTGCATTCGAAAGCGGAGCAGCAGATACAGCAGATCCATTGGGTGGATCATTTTATGTTGAAGCGTTAACAACAGAAATGGAAACCGAAATCAATACACTTATCAATTACATCGATCAAAAAGGCGGTAGCGTTAAGTTTATTGAAGAAGGACATATGCAAGAACAAATTGCACAAAGTGCCTACCAATACCAGAGAGCAATTGAAGAAAAAGAAAAAATTATTGTAGGCGTTAACCAATTCACTGCACAAGAAAATTCAAAGACACCAGTATTTAAAATCGACGAGCAGGTTCAAACGTCACAAATTGAAAAACTCAATCAACTCAAAAAGAAAAGGGATGCAAATAATGTAGCGTCATGCTTAAATGCAATCGAAAAAGCAGCGCGTTCAAAAGAAAACCTGATGCCGGTTGTCATAGAAGCAGTAGAGCATTACTGCACGTTGGGTGAAATATCAGATACACTCCGAAAAGTGTTTGGAGAGCACCGACAATAAATTAATTGTACATCTCTGCGCGCAATTCCTGCACACGCTTATCTTCAAGGTATTCATCAAATGTCATCAATCGATCAATTGCTCCTTTAGGAGTTAATTCAATTACGCGATTGGCCACAGTTTGCATAAACGTATGATCATGTGATGTCAACAATACTATACCAGGGAAATTTATACATCCCTCGTTAAAACTTTGAATACTTTCCAAATCAAGGTGATTCGTTGGCTGATCCAACACAATACAATTGGGGTTTTGAAGCATCATTCTACTTACCATACAACGCACCTTCTCCCCTCCGCTCAACACTTTTGTCTTCTTCATGATGTCATCACCGCTGAATAACATCTTACCAAGAAACCCTCTTAAAAAAGGCTCATCAGCATCCGTGATATGTGGTGGGACGAATTGACGCAACCATTCTAGTAATCCCAAATCCTCTTTGAAATAATCCGCATTTTCTATCGGCAAATATGATTTGGTGATAGTGGTTCCCCACTCAAACTTTCCCTTATCTGCCGCTAATTCATTGTTGATGATTTCAAAAAATGAAGTTACAGCCAATGGATCCTTACTTACAAATGCAATCTTATCACCTTTATTAAGAGTGAAATTAAGTTTATCAAAAAGTAATCGTCCATCTACTGATTTAGACAATCCTTCAACACCCAGAATTTGATTTCCGACTTCACGCAATGGCTGGAAAATAATTCCAGGATATTTACGATTGGATGGTTCAATCTCCTCTATGGTCAACTTTTCCAACGCTTTCTTTCTTGCTGTCGCCTGTCTTGATTTTGATGCATTTGCACTAAATCGGGCAATGAAGTCAAGTAAAGCCTGACGCTTGTCTTCTACTTTCTTATTCTTGTCACTCAGTTGTCGGGCCATCAATTGCGACGACTCATACCAGAATGTATAGTTACCAGTAAATACTTTTATTTTTTGTCTGTCAACATCCGCAACATGTGTACATACAGCATCCAAGAAGTGACGGTCGTGGCTCACTACCAAGACAATATTTTCATAATCTGCAAGAAAATTTTCCAACCAACCAATGGTTTCAATATCCAATCCGTTGGTAGGCTCGTCCAATAATAGAATATCCGGATTACCAAACAATGCCTGAGCAAGCAATACACGCACTTTCATATTTGAAGGCATATCCTTCATCAGTGTTTGATGATATTGTTCTGTAACACCAAGATCACTTAATAAAGTTGCTGCATCACTTTCAGCAGTATATCCACCCATCTCTCCAAATTCCGCTTCTAACTCCCCCGCGCGAATTCCATCGGCTTCAGAGAAATCTTCTTTAGCATAAATCTTTTCTCTTTCCTGAGTAATCTCCCACATTTTCTTATGTCCCATCAATACTGTACTCAAAACCGTCTTCTCATCAAATTGAAACTGGTTCTGATTCAATACAGCCATACGCTCACCAGGCGTGATATCAACTGAACCTTTATTGGGTTCAATTTCTCCGCTTAGGATTTTCAAAAATGTACTTTTTCCAGCACCATTTGCTCCAATCACCCCATAGCAATTCCCTTTGGTAAAATTGATGTTGACTTCATCAAATAGAACCCTCTTACCATAGGCCAATGTGATATTACGAGCGCTGATCATATTCTTTTAATTTTCTTTTTAGAGGCTGCAAAGTTAGCCTTTTTCAAGGGTATTTTCGGCATTAATACGTATCTTAAACTTGTAAAAAACTGCTTTATGAAGATGATAAAATTGGCCTATTTATTTACCCTGGTTCTAATGGCAATGGCTGTACATGCACAAACGCCACTACAAAATCAAATTGAAACGAAAGCTAAGGCAATCACGCCGAAATTGATTGAATGGAGAAGACATATCCATCAAAATCCAGAGCTTGGAAATAGAGAGGTAAAAACACAAGAATACATTGCCAATCATTTATCAAAATTGGGGATTGAGGTAACTAAACTTGCAAAGACTGGAGTTTTAGGTGTTTTGAGAGGAGGTAAACCCGGACCAGTAATTGCGATCAGAGCAGATATCGATGGATTGCCTGTTAAAGAAAGAGTAGATATTCCTTTTAAATCAAATGTTGTTGCAGAGTATTTGGGCAATCAAGTACCCGTAATGCATGCATGCGGGCATGATACACATACTTCTATTCTGATGGGAACAGCTGAAGTATTGGCTTCAATGAAAAAAGATTTACCAGGAACCGTTAAGTTTTTCTTTCAACCTGCAGAAGAAGGTCCCCCTGCTGATGAAGAAGGCGGTGCACCGTTGATGATCAAAGAAGGTGTAATGGATAATCCAAAAGTAGATGCAGTATTGGGCTTGCATATTTCTTCAGCATTGGAAATTGGAAAAATAAAATACAAGCCAGGTGCTATGATGGCATCATCTGATTGGTTCACCATCAAGATTAAAGGAAAACAAACACATGGTTCTACACCATGGACTGGCATTGATCCAGTGGCAATTGGAGCTCAAATTGTAAATCAGCTGCAAACTATTGTAAGCAGACAAGAAGATTTGACTTTGGCACCTCTTGTGGTAACAGTGGCAAAATTCCATGCAGGTGTTAGGTCGAATATT
Organism: Parafilimonas sp.; assembly: GCA_017856455.1. GTDB lineage: Bacteria > Bacteroidota > Bacteroidia > Chitinophagales > Chitinophagaceae > Pollutibacter. The sequence continues at coordinate 3,101 of JAFMEZ010000034.1, read as the reverse complement.
ATACCTGAAGATGCAGAATTGGAAGGAACCATCCGCACACTTGATAGCAAAATGCAGAAAGATGTACATGAGCGAATTCAAAGAATTTGCAAATCGGTTGGTGATGCATGGGGAGCAAAAGTTGAAGCAATTATTGATACAAAAACACTTGTTACGTTCAATGACTCTTCACTTGTTAACATGCTAGTTCCTTCACTTGAAAAAGCTGCTGGTAAAGAAAATGTAGATTTAGGCAGATGGACAACCGGTGCTGAAGATTTTTCATTTTTTAATGAGAAGGCCCCAAGCTTTTTCTTCAACTTAGGCGGAATGCCAAAAGGGATGGATCCCAATAAAGCCGCTCCACATCACACTCCTGATTTCTTCATTGATGACAGTATGCTCGATGTAGGCGTGAAGGCTTTTTGTAATATGGTCTTTGATTACGCAGCCAAGAAGAAATAAGTGTTGTCGGTTGACAGTTAACGGTTAACAGTTAACTGTCAACTCTTAACATTGTAGCTTCTTGCACCAAAGAGAGTGCTCCCAATCCGAACCATATTGGAACCACATTCGATAGCAGTTTTATAATCTCCACTCATCCCCATTGATAAGGTATTAAAAGAGATTGCCTCAGTTTGATAAGTTGATTTGATTTCATCATAAGAGGATTTCAATTGCTGAAACTCTGATTGAAGTTTTTGATGATCATCCGTAAAAGACGCCATACCCATTAGTCCTACTACCGAAACATTAGCAAACCTCTTCTCTGAAAATATCTCAGTAGCTGCCAGCCTTAGTTCTTCAACATCAAACCCGAACTTAGACTCCTCCTGCGCGATATGTACTTGTAATAAACAAGGGATAATTTTATTGATCTTTTTTGCTTCCTTGTCAATCGCTTGCAAAAGTTTCAGACTATCAACTCCATGTATAAGCGAAACAAATGGAGCGATGTATTTTATCTTGTTCGACTGAAGATGCCCAATAAAATGCCATTGAATATCCTTTGGCAGATCTTCATATTTTTTCGTCAACTCCTGCACATAATTTTCTCCAAAAGCCCGATGTCCATTCTCATATAATGAAAGTATATCTTCATTAGGCTTTGTTTTAGATACTGCAATCAATTGCACACCCCTATCATCACAATATTTCTTTAAAGCTTGGTATGCGATATGATCAACAGGCATAAAATTATGTTTAGATTTTATGTGGATTATTAATCCTGCAAAGTTCACGAAATTATAATCAATATGACTACTTTGGGTTATATTTTAGATCATGAATCAATCCTCGCAGGCCAGATTGAATTTCAATGTACAACGCATAGTTGCCATCGTCGCAGTCATTCTTTTTGTTTTTAAAATTGTTGCATGGTGGATGACTAAATCTGTTGCTGTACTAACAGATGCCTTAGAAAGTACAGTAAATGTTGTTGCAGGATTCATCAGTCTTTATAGTTTATATGTTGCTGCAAAACCGCGTGACAAAGAACATCCATACGGGCATGGAAAAGCTGAATTTGTTTCTGCAGCAGTTGAGGGAAGCCTGGTCTCCATTGCAGGACTTGTTATCATTTATGAAGCGATAGACAATTTTATCCATCCCCATGAAATTCAGAAGCTTGATACAGGTATGATTATCATTGGCTTCACCGCACTTATTAATTATGCAACCGGCTGGTATGCAATCAGGGTCGGGAAAAAGAATAATTCATTGGCACTTGTTGCTTCAGGAAAACATTTACAAAGCGATACGTATTCTACCATTGGCATCGTCGCAGCTATGGCTGTCATTTTTTTTACCGGATGGATTTGGATGGATAGCTTGATTGCCATTGGATTTGCATTTTTTATTATCTATACGGGATACACAATTGTAAGAAGCAGTATTGCCGGCATCATGGACGAAGCAGATCATGCTTTGTTGGAGAAATTGGTTGGGAGGATGAATGAAAACAGAAGAGAGAACTGGGTGGATCTCCATAACCTGAGAATCATCAAGTTTGGAACCGTGATACACGTTGATTGCCATCTTACGGTGCCCTGGTTCTTGAATGTACATGAGGCACATAATGAAGTAGATGCTTTCAGTGAAATTGCCCGGAATGAATTTGGAGAAAGCGTGGAATTATTCGTACATGCAGATGGTTGCCTTGACTTCTCATGTAAAATTTGTAATAAATCTGAATGCCCTCAGCGAAAGAGTAAATTTGAAAAGAGAATTGAGTGGGATGTTCACAATATCTCAAGCGATGAAAAGCATGGCTTAGTCATTTGATGTTGTAGGGAACAACATAGCCGTACCACAATCATCAAGCTCTTTTTTGGTGATGTTTAATTCGAGATCCTTTAACAAAAGGGTCATGTCAACTTCTAATGCTCTAGAAATTTTACAAACCTGTAAAACACTTGTATTGATCTTTCCTAACTCAATCCTGCTCATTTGAGTATACTCAATACCTACTAAGTTTGCCAATGCTTGGATGGTGAGATCTTTTTCGATTCTAGCCTTTCTAATACGCTGACCAAGCTCAAGAGCTACCGGCTTTGTGGCTACATTTGATGTGTCGTTAGACATTGCGTGATATTGGATTAAAAACTACTAATCAGAGTACGACAAATTTAGTACGATTTAAGTAAATATACTTAAAAAATTTAAGTGTATTTACTTAAGGCTAGTTTGCTGGCTCCTGCTGGCTGAGACAATGAAAACTGCCTAATCCCCAGATAATATCTGTAGAATCAATGCCAATTATCTCCCTATCCGGGAAACAACCCTGAATGATAGCCATTACTTTATCATCCCGATCACATCTATATGTGGGTACAACTACTTGCTTATTGGCTATATAAAAATTGGCATATGAAGCTGGCAAACGCTGACCCTCCCAAATGACATCCTCCGGCATAGGAATCTCAATAATATTCAATTGTTTGCCGTTCAATAAGCGCATTTTTTGCAACTGTCTTAAATTATGTTGAAGTAGCTCATAATTTTCATCTTGCTTGTTCTCTTCGATGACTGTAACAACCGTATCCTCATTAATAAAACGAACAGTATCATCAATATGTCCATCAGTATCATCTCCAACAATTCCTTCATCAACCCAAAGCACT
>JAFMEZ010000033.1 GCA_017856455.1 Parafilimonas sp. | reverse complement strand
CCGAACAACATCTTAAGAGAAATCTGGGCCTGATTGGTTTAATCGCTACTGGAGCATCATCGATGATTGGCGCATCGATTTACATCGTACCCTTTGAAATTCAAGCGGCTGTGCCGGGATTGGGGAATAATATAATATTTGCCTTCCTGTTAGCAGCAATCCCAGCATTGATCTCCGCATTTGCTTATGCTATACTCTCCTCTTCAATGCCATTTGCGGGCGGAAGCTATATCTACGTGAGCAGAACCCTACACCCTTTCTTTGGATTCATTTCAAGTTTTTCTCAATGGTTTGGACTATCCATAGTGATGGGAGTTGTGGCTTATATGGTGACCCCCTTTATCAGCGATATTGCACTTCAAATGGGTTATTCAGAAATTTCTTCTTGGTTGACCAAGGGATTTAATCGTGTAATCATCTCATTGCTGCTGCTATGGATTTTTGTATTCATCAATATCATCGGATTAAAAAGCTACCAATTCATCGTTATACTTTTAGTGGGAATCACTTTTATCTTAGGTGGATTTGTAATTTATTATGCATCAACCAATACTCAAGCATCATTTACTGAAGCTGTGTTTCAAAAGACAGGGGAAAATATCCCTGTCGCTACATCTACCTTTAGCTGGAACAAGCTCATCGCAGCAAGTACATTACTTTTTGCAAGTTTTATTGGATTTGACTCCATCGCACAAGTAGGCGGAGAGGCAAAAAATCCTGCAAAAAATTTACCAGCTGCCCTCATCATCACCTTTATAATTGTATCGCTCTTTTATCTGACATTTACCTATAGCATATATAAAATCGTACCGTGGAATTTTATAGCAACAGAAGCTGCTGAGAAAGATGTCTCAGCCGTCAGTCTTTTAGGATATCTACTGAATAGAAATTCAACTATTCTTATATTATTCGGGGCTTGTATTGCATTGTTAAAAGATCTTCCATCCATGATCTTGTCTGTATCCCGATTTGTTTACGCCTGGTCAAATGATCAACTGTTTCCAAGTATATTTTCAAAAATTCATCCAAACTACAATACACCACATATTGCTATTCTGTTCAGTGGGACAGTTGCAAGCATTGGTGTTTTAGGATGTTACTTTGCAGCTGATATATTCTTGGGAATTGATATCATGGTGATTTCAATGCTTGTTAATTTTATTTTGATTTGTATATCAGTCATCAATATCCCCAAAACAAATTCAGAACAAGAAAAAAGTATTACGATTTTCAAAAATAAAAATATCCAAAAACTAATTGCTTACATTGGTATTGCAACCTTACTTTGCTTCTTGATGATCATCATAAACAATGATATCAATACAGCACAAAAATCATTTTACTTACATCCTACTTACGTTTGGATGATTGTCATGCTGCTCTCAGCATTATTTTATTTTACTTATCAAAAATATATTCAAAAGTCTCAATGATTAATCGTTAAAATATAAATATGGGTACAAGTGACTTCTCCAAGGTAATCATTGGATTATGGCAGATAGCAGATATGGAAAGAGCTGGTGCAAAAGTTGATCTTCAACAAGCATCTAAAGCAATGTTGGATTACTATGAAAATGGTTTTACAACATTTGATATGGCAGACCACTACGGCTCTTCAGAAGAAATTGCAGGATATTTTAAAAAGCAATTTAACCTCCCTAATGTAAAATTGCTTACTAAGTGGGTCCCTGCACCTGGCGCAATCAATGAAACAATTACAGAGGCTGCTGTTCAAAAAGCCTTGAAAAGAATGCAATCTGAAAAATTGGATTTGCTTCAATTTCATGCCTGGAATTATTCAGACCCACATTGGTTGGATGGGTTATACGCACTATACCGACTGAAAGAAAAAGGATTTCTTGATGAAATCGGACTCACAAATTTTGATCATATTCATTTGAATATGGTATTGCAATCTGGCATTCCTGTAATCAGCAATCAGATTTCATATTCGTTGCTTGATCAACGCGCTGGTCATGACATGACAAAAATTTGTTCTCAACATCAAATCAATCTTTTTGCATACGGCACTGTAGCAGGCGGTTTCTTTTCTGAAAAATGGCTAGGCCAACCTGAGCCAATACAATCAGAAAAATTAACCTGGTCACAAATGAAATACAAAAGATTTATTGATGCAGCTGGAGGATGGGAATGGTTTCAATCATTATTATCAACCTTGTCAACAATTGCACAAAATAAAAACTGCTCAATTGCAACCATCGCAAGTGCATATATGATCAAAGCTCCTTCGGTAGGCGCTGTCATCATTGGTGCAAGACTCGGCGAGTCGTCACATATAGAAGAAAATAAAAAAATCTTTACCATTACATTTTCTGATGATGAAGTAAGCGCTATTGAAAAAGTGCTCAAAAATGCTAATCATATTCCTGGTAACTGTGGCGATGAATACCGTAAGCCTCCTTTTTTAACTGCATCAGGCGATTTGAGTCACCACTTAAAAGAATTCCCTAAACCATATCCGACAAAAGTTGAAACCAATGATAAAATAAAAGTTTTCTCAGGAACACCATGGGAATCATTGGCTGGGTATTCAAGAGCCGTTAGAAAAGGAAATCAAATTTTTGTATCTGGAACAACCGCAACACACGGAAATAAAATTATTGGAGGAAATGATCCTGCTGCACAAACCCATTTCATTATCGATAAAATAGAAGGTGCTTTACAATCTGTTGGTGCAAGCATTGATAATGTTGTTCGTACAAGGATATTTGTTTCTAACGTAGAGCAGTGGGAACCTATTGCAAGAGCGCATGGCGAAAGATTTGCTGCAATTCAGCCTGCCAACACCATGGTAGAGGCAAAACTTATTGGCGAGGGTTATTTGGTTGAGATTGAAGCTGATGCAGTAGTTGACTGATGCATGAGCAAGTTGAAAATATTTCACTTCACATTTGACAATAAAAAAACAGGTCCCAATAGTGGGACCTGTCATTCAATAATCAAGAAGTATTTTTAGTACCCTGAATTCTGCACCAAATTTTTGTTGACATCCATTTCCCTTTGTGGAATAGGAAGTATCAATTTTGGTGAATTCCATGCATTCGCACCAACACTCTTCTGCAAACGTTTTGCTTCGTGAAGGTTATGACCTTCGAATGCCAACTCAAGATATCTTTCTTTAGTGATGTCATCCAAAGTAACAGTTGTCAATGCAGGCAATCCGGCACGGGTACGGATAGCGTTTACGTCACTCAATGGAGTTGCTCCAACTGATGTTCCATTTCTAAAATTAGCCTCAGCTCTTGTCAGGTACATTTCCGCAAGACGTAATACAGGAACGTTACCATATCTGTCCAAATGCTTGCGGGTGTAATAGTTACCACCACTCAATGTAAAGTGAGCTTTACGGGCATCTCCTGCTTCATATAATGCAATATGAGCAGCTCTGATTTTACAATCGCTTCTTCCTGCAGTTCCAGTGATACCAACATTTCTTCCGAAATAAGTATTCAAAGAATTTGTTCCATCCTGTGTAGTTACTACCATTGAGAAGATATATTCAGAAGGACTCACACCACCATTGTTGATGAACGTAAACCACAGTTTTGTGAAATCTGGGTTCAACGTTTTTCCACTTCCTGCAATTACTCTATTGGCAGCATCACCAGCAGCAGTGTAATTTTTCAACATCAAATGTACTCTTGAAAGTTGTGCAGCTGCCGCCCACTTAGTTGCATAAATCGTATTTGTAGCAGGCAATAATGATTCCGCTTTGGTTAGATCTGCTATAACCTGATCGTATACAGCTTTCACAGATGATCGAGGTAAATAATCAGCACTGCTAACTCCTTTGGTTGCATTCAAAACAAGAGGAACACCAGGATTCGTTGCAGCATCGCCATCTCCAATGGTTTTAGCATAAAGCCTAACCAATTCGAAATACATAGATGCTCTTAAGAATAATGCACTTCCTTCAACCGCATTTTTCTTTGCAGGTGAAGAAGTTACTTTGTCAACTGCAGACAATACATTGTTACAACGATTGATGGTGTTGTATGCAGAAATCCATGTACCCGCAGCAAATGAGTTATCGGATGTCATGATCGTCTGATATGCATCAGTAAGACCAGCAAAAGTTCCAGTGAAGTTAATATTAGCACTATTGCCAATAAGATCATTCAATACCATGATATCACCACCGTAAGTAGCAGCATTTTGTGCACCATCATAGGCACCAATCAAGGTAACGTTTACGTCTCCTTCTGTTTCCAATGCTTTTTCTTCAGAGATGCTTTGATAAGGTAAAATGTCAAGTCGCTTCTCACATCCTGTTGCCATGACTGCAGCTACAGCAATAGCAGTGATGTATGAATTGATTTTTGTTTTTATGTTAGGTTTCATAATCGTAAGTATTATAGGTTAAAAACTGACGTTTACTCCAACAAGCAATGTTCTTGGTTGAGGAGGCGTATAAAAGTCATTGCCCTTTGCAATATTTGAATCGAATGAGTCTGCATTCACTTCAGGATCCCAATAAGGATACTTTGTGAAAGTCAACAAATTCTGACCAGATACATAAAGTCTGAGTTTCTCAATTTTCAAATTGCGAAGCGCTTTGCTGTCAAGATTATAACCGAAGGTTACGTTTCTGAGTCGTATGTAAGAACCATCTACAATATAACGACTACTTGCTTGAGACCCATTGGTATAATACAAACGTACTTGTGGAATATCAGTGATATCGCCAGGTTTCTGCCAACGTCTTAGCTGATCTGCTGTATTGTTGTCTTCATACAACATACTTGCAGAAGAATACCTTCCCATACCATATATATTGTTCTGGTTTCCGCTTACTCCATTAAAGAAAACTGAAAGATCAAATCCTTTGTAAGAGAAGTTGTTGGTGAAACCAAAAATCAAATCTGGATTTGGATCGCCCACCACCATACGCTGAGCTTCACTGTATTTTGTAGTAGTAGCTCTATCTCTCTTTCCGTCTGCTAGCAATGTGTTTTTGTAGAACAATGCATCACCTGTTTGAGGATCTACTCCAGCATACTCAGGTGTAAAGAAAACACCTACATTGTACCCTTCCTCTACACGGTTCATGTTGCTTACACCTCCTTGAATAATCTGTCCTTGAATATCTGTAACCTTTCCTTTGTTTAAGGCAAGATTGATGTTGGTAGACCATTTGAATGCACCAACCAAGTTTTGAGTATTCAATACAAATTCATATCCCTTGTTTTCAAGTTTACCAACGTTCTTCACGATGCTGGTGAAACCTGTGGTAGATGGAATATTTACAGTAAGCAATAACCCTGTAGTCTTTTTCTCGTAGTAATCGATTTCACCAGTGATTCTGTTATTGAAGAATCCGAAATCAATACCAATGTCTGCTTGCTTTGTTGTTTCCCATCTCAAGCTGTCATTTCTCAATTGCGAAGGTCTCTGCCCTGCGTTACCTGCATAACCTGCATCACCAGCAAATAAACCCAGTTGAGGGAAATTACCAATCTCAGCATTACCTACGATACCGTAACTAGCTCTCAACTTAAGGAAGCTGAGGAAATCAACATTTTCCAAAAACTTCTCATTCGTCATGATCCAACCTGCAGAAACTGCTGGGAAGAAACCCTGACGAGAAGCTTTACCAAATCTTGAAGAAGCATCCAAACGACCGCTGGCAGCAAGGATGTACTTATCATTGAAGCTATAATTTGCTCTCAAGAAATAAGATAAAAACCTGAAATCTGTTTGAGAAGAACTACCGCCTGATTTGGTAGCAGCACTTGCAATTTTTGTAAATGAATTAGAAGGAAAATCTGTTCCTGCAGTAGAATTATACTTCGCCTGCGATTGCTGATACTGTGTACCCAATGTTGCAGTAAGATTATGCTTCTCTTTATTTAATGTATAAGTGAAATAGCTGTTTGTATTGTAATTGGTGATGAATGTTCCTGTATTGGTACCAGAACCACGTGCAGCACTTGTCTGGTTTCTAACAGTTTCAGATCTAAAGTATCCTTCTTCATTTTGACTGAGGTAGTCCATACCAAACTCTGTTTGGAATGTAAGTCCTTTTGCCAATTTAGCTTTCAGGTAAGAGTTACCAAAAGTTCTGAATACATCCTGTGTGAAACGACCATAATCAACCGTTAATACTGGATTATAATAAAGAGGAATATTCAAATCACCTGGAGGTGTACCTGCTGGTAAACCTGTTTCAGGATCTTTGAACGGAGTCATTGGATTCAACGCTACTGCCTGAAGAGGATTTGAAAAGGCATTGTCATCAGGAAGACGTCTGTTGAATGTTCTAGACAAACTCATGGAAACACCAAGATCCAACCAGTCATTTGCTTTTTGATCGAGGTTCATCCTTCCTGTTGTTCTCTGAAGATTATTACCAATGATGGTTCCTGTTTGATCCAGGTGTTGAAATGAACTGAAGAACTTTGTCTTGTCAGTTCCACCTCTGATTTGAAGATCAGCTTGCTTATATGGACCTTTCTGGAATACTGCATCCTGCCAATCGTAAGTTTTCGTTGGATCTTTAGACCACTCCCCATAGCTGTAATAATCCATTACATCATTCTTTACATATGATGTATAACTGTATGGATCATTGTATGGAATACCTTCTCTGTCGTCAGAATATTTTGCAGCTTCCAAAATCAATTCTGCATATTGTTCAGAATTCAACATTGGCAGGCGCTTGGTAGCTTCTGCATAACCTGTTTGAAGGTTGAAATTCACATTTGTTCTTCCAGCCTTACCTCTTTTAGTCGTAATCAAAACAACGCCATTTGCTGCTCTTGAACCATAAATAGCACCAGCTGATGCGTCTTTCAACACTTCAATGGATTCAATATCATTCTGGTTAAGGTCTGTAAGTGGATTCATATCGCCACCATAAGTACTTTGGTCTTGGCTTGTAATGGGCACCCCATCTAACACATATAGAGGTTGGCTGTTTGCACTGATGGATGAGTTTCCGCGAACCCTTACAGTTACCGCTTGTCCGAGTTTACCAGATTGCGCATTCACAAATACACCCGCAGCTCTACCCTGCAAAGCCTGGTCAACACTTGGTGTTGGAAGAAATTCAATGTCTTTTGACTTTACTCTAGCGATGTTTCCGGTTAATTCGCGCTTGATGGTAGATCCACCAAAACCGGTAACGACAATCTCAGAAAGTGCTTTTGTGTCTGTTTTAAGCGTGATCTGTAAATTGTTGCTGGCAACGATCTGTCTGGATTCATACCCAACTGCAGATAATACCAGTGTTTTGCCAGTAGCATTTGCGATAGAAAAAGCACCAGTTGCATCGGTCGTAACGCCGGCAGTTTGTCCTTTTACAACTACGGAAGCACCTACAATCGGTGAGCCGCTTTCATCTAATACCTTGCCCTTGATGTCACCCGTTTGGGAGAACGCCATCAGGAAGGAGAGCGAAAAAAGGATTACTGATAAAATAATCTTCTTGTTCATATTTAATTCGTGGTTTTATATGATTTAGTGGTTATAACAACAAAAAAGTTGAATTGTTAAATTATTTTAAGAATTTCTTGAACCAATTTATATGACGTTCATAGCGATGAATAATATAGCTGGGCACACTTACACCATGGTTCTGACCCGGATAAATGATCAGTTCAGTGGATATTCCCTCATGTTTCAAGGCCTGATACATCTGTTCTGCACCTGCCACAGGAACATTGAAGTCATTTTGACTAGCCATAAATAAGGTAGGTGTCTTGATATTGGCCACTTTAAAGAAAGGATACGATAGGTCCAACCATTTTTGAGGATTCTTCCAAGGTGCACCCAACTCTTCATCGTATTGCGTCACGTACTGGTCTGTACCATACATCGTCATCTGTAGAGAACTACCAGCCCCACTCACAGCGGCTTTAAAACGGTTGTCTTTAGCAATCGTGTAATTGGTCAGAATTCCTCCATAACTCCATCCGCCAATAGCGAGTTTGGTGGAATCCGCAACACCTGTTTTAATCAAATGATTGGCCACACCAATGATGTCAATCACTTCCTTATTACCCCAATCAGCATAAATGGCTCTTGAAAATGCAGCGCCTCTCCCACTGCTGCCACGGTAATTGACTGCAGCAACGGCAAATCCAGCTGAGGCAAGTATTTGCCTTGATTCATCGAAAGAATAATCATCCTGCGCAACTGGTCCTCCATGAATGAAAAGAACCAACGGCAATTTTTTTGCAGTAGAATCTGGAGTATAAAGAATTCCACTCACTTCCGTTTTATCCGCGGAAATAGAAGTGAATCCTTTTACATGAGCCAGTTTAAGGTTCGATAAAAATTCGTCTTGCACATGGGTCAGTCTCCTGGGTTGCAGCCCATCGAACACATAAACTTCCTCTGGTGTCTGAGGATTGCTGTAAAGCGCCACCATTTTTCCTGCATCATTTGATTGGATGGATTGGTATACAGCATTTCCTTCTGTAATGATCTTGGATGATCCATTGCCTATTCCCAATTGATATATATGCTGCTTTCGATCGTCTTCTACCAACGCATAAACTGATTTTCCATCTGCAGCCCAAACAAAGCCTCTTATTGATCTGTCGAGTGCTTTGCTCAAATTTTCCTCCTTCCCATTGTCTAATTGTTTAATCACCAACTCAGTAACATCATACATATTGTAATTGTCCTCTGTAAGTGATTGCGTGTAGGCAATCATTCGATCATCAGGACTGAATGCAGGCGACCCATTGCTTCCTTTGAAACTGGTAATGCGTCTGCTTTTTCTTGTTTTTAAGTCGTACACAAAAATATCGCTGTTGGAATTTCTATCTGGTTCTGCACTGGTATTGCTTACATAAGCGATTGAATTACCATCATGACTAAACACTGCAGTAGATTCATCAAAATTTCCACTTGTAAGCGTATCCACTTTCTTCGTGGTTACATCAAACAAATACAAATGACTTTTTCTATCATCAAGGTAGCCTTGATAATCTTGCTTGAATCTGTATCGTGTAATTTCAAAAGGTTTACGCACATTTGATTTTGCTGTATCTGAAACATCCGGATCTTCCAACACAAAAACTATTTTGTTTCCTTTTGGAGACCAGTGATAAGAAATTATACTCTCCTTGAAATGAGTAAGTTGAACTGGCTCCCCTCCACGTCTGTCCATTACATACAATTGGCGAGAGGAATTATTTGGTGCATCTGATTTTGCCATTGCCAAGTAGGAAATGTACTTCCCATCAGGACTCCAGGCATGTGCACCAGGATTAGTTGTTTGTTCAGTTAACGCTACAGTTTCTTTCCCATCCCAACTGGTCATTAATAATTTTCCAAGATTTTTATCCTTCGCACTATCTACACGTGATACAGTATACAAAATCCAATTGCCTTCAGGCGAAACTTTGGGTTGTCTTACTTGCTTCATGCGTAGCACATCATTTGGTGCTAACATACGTTTGGCAGGCGTTTGCGCAGATACATTCACCATCATAAAGCTGGTGAGAAATAAGAGTATTGTTTGTTTCATAATGCTGGTTGAATAATTAAATGAATGCGTTCAAACTTAATTGATTTATTGAACTCTTTTAAAGATATTTCCAGGAAAAGAGAATTGATAAAACTTAAAGCAGAATAAAGTTTTAGAAATTAAACAGAAACTCCCACAACTCAGAGGGGAATATGAATTGGTTAATCCAGTTTACATTATATTTAAATAGTAATTCCTAAAAAATAAGCAACCTCTCAATCCATTCATATCAACTTTTAATTGAACTCATATGCCTAAATTAAAATTGTTCTCACTTACACTGTTTCTGTTGTTATCGTCTTTTACTTGGTCGCAAGAATCTTATTTTTATCCAAATGCAGGTAAATTCAATCCTGCAATTCCGACACCTGCTCAGTTTTTAGGATATCAAATTGGAGAGCAGCATACTCGGCATGATAGACTGGTAGAGTACTTCAAGGAATTAGACCGCTTATCAGATCGCGTGACGGTGGAGGAAATCGGAAAAACGTTTGAGCAGCGCGCGCAAATAGCTGCAGTATTCACTTCTAAAAGTAATCATGCGCGCATTGAAGAAATAAGAAAAGCACATCTGGCAGGTCAAGCTAACGGTGAAACCCAAAATGTTCCATTGGTCATTCACCTCGGTTATAATGTGCATGGAAATGAGCCATCCTCCAGTGAAGCAGCCATGCTGACTGCCTATTATATAACTGCTTCAGAAAATGAAGAAACTTTAAAATGGCTGGAGAACATGGTGATCTTAATGGATCCCGTTATCAATCCAGATGGCCGCGACCGTCATACCCATTGGGCTAATATGCACAAAGGCACTCCGCCAGTTGCAGATCCGCTGGATAGAGAACATACAGAGATTTGGCCTGGAGGTAGATTCAATCACTATTGGTTTGATCTCAATAGAGATTGGTTTTTGGCAACCTTCCCAGAAACAAAAAATAGGATCAACTTTTTTCACAAATGGAGACCCTATGTGCAAACTGATCATCATGAAATGGGAACAACTTCAACTTTTTACTTTGACCCAGGTGAAGAAGCAAGCAACAATCCGCTTGTTCCAAATTATTTGTACAAGAAAATTTATCCCAAATACGCAGAGTACTTTACTAAAGCAACCGACAAGATTGGTTCATTATATTTCACAAAAGAGGCATACGATAAACTCTACCCAGGTTATGGCAGCAGTTATATCAATTTTTATGGCGGTGCCGGATTTTTATTTGAACAAGCAAGCAGTAGAGGACATGTACAAGAAACAACTACTATTCCAATTACATTTGCTTTCACCATAAGAAATCAATTGGTGGGTTCATTAGCAATTATCCGAGCATCAATTGCTGAAAAAAATTCATTGTTGCAAATGCGCAAAGAATTTTTTGCCGTCTCAAAAGAACAAGCCGCAAAAGCATTGGTGAAAGGATACGTATTTGGAGATCCTAACGATCAAACCAGAACAAATGCTTTCATAGAAAAATTATTGCTGCACCGCATTGATGTATATCAGATGCCAAATAGCACTAACTACTATGTTCCAACCAACCAAGATAATCATATCATGGTGAGAACCATTTTTGAAAATCAAATTACTTATAAGGATAGTTCATTCTATGATGCATCTGTTTGGAGCCTGATTCATGCGTATGGTTTGCCTTTCAGTGAGGTAAAGACAGCAATGACGCCAGGTAAAAAAATAGAAACCATTCCTGCATCAACAATTAGTGAGTTCATCAAAAGCAACTATGGATACCTGATCAACAATACAGACTATAATATCCATAAGTTTATTTACGAACTACAGCAAGGAGGAGCTATACTGAAAACTGCTTTCCGTCCTTTTTCCAGCATGATCAACGGACAAGAAGTAAAATTTGGATATGGCAGTATTTTTATCCCTGTTCAACAACAAAATATTTCAGGCGAAAATTTATATGAGCTGATTAAAAAGGCTAGCAAATCATCAAATATTAAAGTACACTCCATAGAAACAGGATATAATAATACTGGTGTTGATCTAGGAAGTTCATATTTAAAAACACTGCGTAAGCCAGAGGCACTGATGATCATTGGTACCGGCGTTGCAGCATCAGAGGCTGGAGAAGTATGGCATCTGTTGGATCAGCGTCTGCAAATGCCTATTACTAAAATTGACATTTTAAATATTGGTAGAGCAGATCTCAGCCGATACAATACTTTAGTAATCGTTTCTGGTGTTTACTCATTGATGGATAAAGCAACTACTGAAAAAATTAAATCCTGGGTACAAAATGGAAATACCATCATTACCATCAAAGGAGGAAGTGAATGGGCGATTAAAAATGGTTTTACAAAAGAAAGCCTGCTGCAGGATACAAGTAAACAAACAACAGTAAGGCAAGATTTTGACAGAGCTGTTGAGATAGAGGGTGCAAAAGCATTGGGGGGTTCAATATTCCGTGTTGATTTAGACACAACGCATCCAATCGGTTTTGGATTTTCCACAAGAAAAATAGCAGTGTATAAAAACAGCCTTACTTTTTTTCAAAACAGTAAGAATCCATATAGTACTGTTGCACAATACCTCACTGAACCTTTGATTGGTGGATATGTTCATCCATCTACCATGAAAAAAATCAAAGGAAGTGCCTCAATCCTTGTTGGATCAGAAGGAGCCGGAAGGGTAATCATGTTTGCAGATGAGCCAAATTTTAGAGGGACTTGGTATGGAACAAATAAACTATTCTTGAATGCACTTTTTTATGGCAGCTTAATCAACATACCTCAACCTGCTGTTGGAGAAGAATAAATTGAAATACATTAAATACGCAAAATGAAAAATTATCTACTTACAATGATATGGACTGCCATATCAATTTGTCTTCATGCTCAAAACAATTATAACCTCATTCCACAACCAAATAAACTGATGCCTCAACAAGGTGTTTACACTTTGAAAAAAGGAATGACAGTTGCAGTGGGAAATGAATTATTTACACCAGTTGCCGATTTATTGACTACCCAATTAAATAAAGTAAGTACACTTGGTGTTTCAAGCAAAAAGGGATCCAATGGTGGAATCAATTTCATCATGAATCCTTCACTAGGAAAAGAAGCCTACACACTTAAAGTATCATCCAAAAAAATTGATATCGAAGCAAGTACCGGAGCAGGAGCTTTTTATGCCCTTCAAACACTGCTTCAATTAATGCCTGCATCAACGAGCGGAGATCAACAAACTACTGCATCAATCAGTGTTCCGAATTGTACAATTGAGGATGCACCAAGATTTGGATACAGAGGATTGATGCTGGACGTAGGAAGATATTTTTTCTCAGTAGCAGACATCAAAAGATTTTTAGACGTAATGGCTGTATATAAACTGAATACTTTTCACTG
The DNA here is from genome assembly GCA_017856455.1 of Parafilimonas sp. Taxonomy (GTDB): domain Bacteria; phylum Bacteroidota; class Bacteroidia; order Chitinophagales; family Chitinophagaceae; genus Pollutibacter. Next base: position 6,271 of record JAFMEZ010000033.1, on the reverse strand, counting down.
GCACCTCACTGAAGACCAGGGATGGAGAATTGAAATAAAAAAATATCCTTTGCTTACTCAGATTTCATCTGTAAGAAAAGAATCGATGCTTGGACATTATCGCGACAGAAAATTTGATGGAAAACCACATGGTGGATTTTATACACAAGATCAAATTCGTGAGGTTGTAGCTTACGCTACCAGTAAATACATCAACGTAATTCCAGAAATTGAAATGCCTGGACACTCTCAGGCATTGCTTGCAGCTTATCCGCAATTAGGATGTAATCCAGATAAAATCTATCAGGTTGCAACACGTTGGGGAGTTTCTGAAGATGTACTTGCTCCTAGAGAAGAAACATTTGCCTTTTTGGAGGATGTACTGACAGAAGTAATGGCTTTATTTCCCGGACAATATATACATATAGGAGGAGATGAATGTCCTAAAACACAATGGAAGGAAAGTCGCTTTTGCCAGAACCTTATCAAACAACTCGGACTCAAAGATGAACATGAGTTACAGAGTTACTTTATTAGACGTATTGACAAATTTGTTACTTCAAAAGGAAAAAAATTATTGGGCTGGGATGAAATTTTGGAAGGAGGATTATCTCCCAATGCAATGGTAATGTCATGGAGAGGTGTACAGGGTGGAATTGAAGCTGCAAAACAAAAACATGATGTTGTGATGTCGCCCAACAGTTTCTTTTACCTTGACTACTATCAAGGAGATTCAAAAACAGAACCACTTGCCATTGGAGGAAATTTGCCACTTTCTAAATCTTATTCATTTGAACCAGATTTGCCTGAATTAACTGAAGAAGAAACAAAACATGTTGTAGGGATTCAAGCGAATGTTTGGACGGAGTATATCAACAATATAAAATATGCAGAGTACATGACATACCCTCGTGCACTTGCATTATCAGAAATTGCCTGGTCGCCCAAAGCAAAAAAAGATTTCCCAGCATTTAAAAAGAGATTGGAATCACATCTCCCTCATATGGATGCAATGAAAATAAATTATTCAAAGGCGTTTATCACTCAATAAAATTATTTGCATACCAAAATAAGAGAAGCAACCTTATTATTGACATCTTCTGATTGAATAACCAATGTAACCTTCATGCCAATTTTTAAAATGGTTTCATTGGCCTGGCCAGAAGATGTCATAATTTTTGTTTCATCAGTTATATGAATGAACTCCTTTACACCATCTTTACGCTGTATGGTGAATTTTTTATTTTGTATATCAATAATGCTTCCAGTTCCACCAGTTCCCCTACACAAGTCTTCCTGTAAATCAGATTTATTGTCGTTTTTATTTGCACCTTTTTCATGACGATGTTGCACAGCAGATTCAAATTGGATTGGCGCCCTATCATCAAATAATAAAGAGACTCCATATACAACTGCAATCACTATCAGTCCAATTAATATGTAGAATAAAACTTTATACGACTTAAATGCTAAAATAAATTTGGGTAATAATGTATACACCCAATACCCTATCATTACTCCGAATCCATTTAATATGACATCATCAATGTCAAAAATTCCAATTTTCAAATAAGCTTGTAAGACTTCAATGAACAAACAAAAAATAACAGCAAACATCAATGACTTAAATCCATTCATTTTTTTGTAAACAAATGGAATCAGAAAACCGATTGGAATCAATAATGTAATATTTCCGATGATATTCAAGCCTGCAATCAACAAACCGCTTCTCCCCTGTAAATATGGAATGATTGTTTTGAAAGGAATAAAATTGGGTTGCCCTGATTGTGTTCCCCCAAAATTAAACATGAGTCCACCTATTCTCACCATTGGCAAATCTTTCAACACTAAAATCTTGAACAGTATAAATGTGTATGATACTAGACATAACATTGGAAAAGCACGATTCCTCATTGCAGTCTTTTTAATTGATATCAAACATATATTAAATTTAATTCTATAAGAGTTTTGTTATACTTTATATTGACCGCTTATGTATTTTGTGCTAGTACTTTTAATTGTTTAACTTAATTTAACTCAGCTTGTTCAGCAATAACAAGCTTTCTAATAATATAATCTATGAAAACAAAAAATATTTTAATTCTCTGTACTGGTAATAGCTGCAGAAGTCAGATTGCCCATGGATACATGCAACGTTTTGTGGGAGATAAGGCAAACGTATTTAGTGCAGGTGTTGAAACCCATGGGGTTAACCCAAGAGCTATTGCAATCATGGCTGAAGATGGAATTGATATTTCAAATCATACTTCAAATAATGTACTTGAGTACCAGGATATTGATTTTGATTTTGTAATAACTGTTTGTGATAATGCTAAAGAACGCTGTCCCTATTTCCCGAGCAATGCAGAAAAATTTCATTACAATTTTCCTGATCCCGCTAAAGCAGTTGGCACTGAAGAAGAAATCATGAATGAGTTCAAACATGTAAGAGACTTGATAAAAAAGTATTGCATGTCATTTGTAAAAGAATATATCAAATAATGTATTCAAAAATTTAATTGATACATTTATGAAATGCAAATTCGCTCTATTTCAATTTTAATTTATTTTCTGTGCTTTCAATGCATAAGATCTTTTGCACAAGAAAAACCCAACATTATTATCTTTTTGGTAGATGATATGGGATGGCAAGACTGTTCTGTTCCATTCTGGAAGGAAAAAACGCAATCAAACTATATATATGAAACCCCCAACCTTGAGAAATTAGCTTTAAGGGGGATAAAATTTTCGAGTGCATATACTAATAGTGTCTGTACGCCTACTCGAGTCAGTTTGATGACAGGGATGAACGTTGCAAGACATAATGTAACCAATTGGACTAATGTATTAAAAGATAAAACCACGGATTACCCCGATAGCATATTAAACCCTCCACATTGGAACATCAATGGATTGAGTACAGTAAATGGAATAAACAATACCATTGTTGCAAACACATTACCACAGATTTTAAAAAAAGCAGGCTATTACACTATCCATTGTGGGAAGGGACATTTTGGCCCGTATGGCACACCCGGTGCAAATCCACGTAATATTGGTTTTGACGAAAATATCGCAGGGACTGCTGCAGGTCATCCTGGAAGTTTTTTGGCGGAAGATGGATATAAATCCAATATAAATGATACACTTTGGAATGTAAGAGATCTTGATCAATATATAAAAAACGGCGAATTCCTTACGGATGCATTAACGAAAGCTGCTATTCATTCCGTTGAAAATGCCAGACAAAAAAAACAACCATTCTTTTTATACCTCTCACAGTATGCTGTTCATCTTCCTTTTAACAAAGACAAAAGGTATTATGAAAAATATATAAAGAAAGGATTAAATGATGCTGAGGCAAAATATGCGGGACTCATTGAGGGAATAGATAAAAGTCTTGGTGAGATCATGCAATACCTTGAAAAAATTGGAGCAACAAAAAATACATATATATTATTTCTCTCTGATAATGGAGGCTTGTCGCTAAGCCCACCTAGAAATCCACCCGCACACAGACAAAACTATCCACTAAAAATGGGGAAAGGCTCTTTGTATGAAGGCGGTATCAGGATTCCTATGATTATTGCTGGTCCTGGTATACCAACGAATCAAACTAGAAATCAATATATATCTGTTGATGATATCTTTCCAACCATATTGGAATGGGCAGATATCAAGAATATTAATTTAAAGCAACATCTTGATGGATTTTCAATTAATAGTTGGATTGAAGACAAAGACAAAATCAATAATGAACGTGCTTTAATTTGGCATTATCCAAACAACTGGACAAATATTAACCTACATGGGATCTCGTGGCAATCTGCAATTAGAATTGGTGATTGGAAACTGATTTATTTTCACAAAGAAGAAAAACTTGAATTATATAATATTCATAAAGACATCAATGAGGATTTTGATATTGCATTAAAGATGCCAGAGAAATTAAATTCCATGGCTAAACAAATGACAATAATTTTAAAAGAACGTGGGGCAACACTTCCAACATACAAAAATACTGGTCGTATGATCCCTTGGCCAGATGAAATTGCAGATAGAATGCTCAAATAATCAATATGAAAATCATACAACTTTTTATACTGCTTCTCTTTCAAAGCATTTGCTGGTCTCAAAAAATAAACAACCCTAATATAATTATTATCTACACCGATGATTTAGGCATTGGCGATCTGAGTTGTTATGGAGGAACGAAAATAAAAACACCCGCCATAGATCAATTGGCAGCAAAAGGTATCAAGTTTACAAATGCACATTCAACTTCAGCAACTTGTACACCATCCAGGTATGCATTGATGACTGGAAAATATCCATGGAAAAAGAAAGGTACAGGTGTTTTGCCTGGTGATGCAGCACTTATTATTGACACCAATCAAATCACTTTACCCAAGATGTTAAAAAATGCTGGATACAAAACGGGTATCGTAGGCAAATGGCATCTTGGATTAGGAAGTCAAGTTGAAAAAGATTGGAACAAAAGAATTTCACCGGGACCAAATGAAGTTGGATTTGAATATTCATTTATTTTTCCTGCAACCGCTGATCGAGTACCAACTGTATTTGTAGAAAATGGAACAGTTGTTGGTCTTGATAGTAATGACCCCATTGCAGTTAACTATAAAAATAAGATTGGAAATGAACCTACTGGGAAAGAAAACCCTGAGTTATTGAAAATGAAAAATAGTCCTGAGCACGGACATGACAATACTATTGTTAATGGAATTGGAAGAATTGGATTTATGAGTGGTGGCAAGACAGCACGTTGGACAGACGAGGAAATGCCACTTACTTTTTTAAATCAAGCTAAATTTTTTATTGAACAACATAAAGACAAACCCTTTTTTCTTTATTACGCATTGACTGAACCACATGTACCAAGAATGCCGTCCACCGTCTTTAAAGGTAAAAGTGGATTAGGATATCGTGGAGATGCTATTTTGCAAATTGATTGGACAGTCAGTCAAATCCAACATCATTTAAAATCATTAGGAATTGATAAAAATACAATGATCATCTTTTCAAGTGATAATGGCCCAGTATTAGATGATGGATATATGGATGATGCTGTTACAAAATTAAACGGACATACACCTTCGGGAATATTCAGAGGTGGAAAGTATAGTGTATTTGAAGCTGGGACAAGAGTGCCTACAATATTAAGCTGGCCTGAAAAAATTAAGGGAGGCACAGTTTCAAATGCCTTAGTATGTCAGATGGATTTATTGAGTAGTCTTTCAAATCTTGTGGATTCCAAAATAAAAAGTGAAACCGAGTTGGACAGTGAAATCCAACTAAACGCATGGATAGGCAACGACCTTATTGGAAGATCTAATTTGATAGTTCAGGGTATGCAACCTAATGGAATCATTGTAGGAAAATGGAAATATATCTCACCAAATAATGGAATATCAATTAGCAAATTGACCAATGTTGAACTTGGTAATGATCTTGTACCTCAGTTATATGATTTGATATCGGACCCGGGCGAAAAAAATAATCTTGCAAAGCAATTGCCAGAGAAAACAAAGGAGCTGGCTGATTTACTTGATAAAAAAACAAAGAATTAAAACATTATTTCAACAGCTCATCTACTTTGACAAAAGAATATCCTTTTGCTTTTAAATCATTTATAATCGATGGCAATTGATCATAAAATTTATCTGTACGGCTAGGATCTGTTCCAATATGAATAAGTATCATTGCGCCATTTAGACCATGTAATCGTTCAAACTTATAGAGTCGTTCTAGTAATTCGTTTGAACTTTTATATGAATTTCCCATTTGAGGAAAAGTATAGTCAGCATTTGTCCCAGTTCCAGGAGTAAAATTGATGATCTGAATATTTTTCTCTTTACACCAAGATGCAACCTGACTGTTCCACCACTCAAATGGAGGTATGAAATATCTTTTTTGTTCTTGAATCCCTAAACTCGCCATTGCTTTATAATTATTATTCAAATCTTGCAGCATGGAATCTTTACTTACAAGTAAACTATCTCGCAGCTTCCAATCATTGTATAATAAATGCATATCGGAGTGTGGTCCCATATAGTGCCCATCGTTCTTTAATCGAAGAATAGCATTTTGAGCCTCTTTATTTCTATACAGTCTGCCTGTAAGAAAAAAACTACCTTTTATTTTGGCGCTTGATAGTGTTGAAGCGATACTGCCAACACCTTCAAAAAATTCATCCCCAGTAAAAACTAAGGATATATTTTTCTTGTCAAGATTACCACGAATTATTGCACCTTGAAATGATTCTGACTTTTTT
>JAFMEZ010000009.1 GCA_017856455.1 Parafilimonas sp. | reverse complement strand
TATGAAAGTGGGATTTTGTGTTATTTTGTGTCAATAAATGGTTTTTTACATAACTGATTGTAAATGATAGGTTTCATAGGCGAATACGAGGCAACAATTGACAGCAAAGGTAGGTTTCTTCTACCTGCAGGCATAAAAAAACAGCTGCCTGAGGGTGAAATGCCTGTTTTTGTCATCAACCGTGGTTTTGAAAAATGCCTCTCGATGTATCCTATGAAAAGCTGGAACCCTTTGTATGAGTCAATCAGCAATCTCAATGATTTTGATCCAAAGGTCAGAGAGTTTAGACGTTATTTTCTAAATGGCGCAATGCAAATAGAGTTGGACAGTGCAGGGAGGTTGTTGTTGCCTAAGAATTTGATGGAGCACGCTGGACTCGAAAAGGATATTGTGTTGGTTTCAGCGGTCAACAAAATGGAAATATGGGATAAAAATAAGTATCAGCAGTTCTTTGAAAAATTTTCTCCAGAAACTTTCAGCAATCTAGCAGCTGAAGTGATGGCAAAGAAAGATCAACAATGAAAAAACAAAACTGATGTTGCCTAATAAGCAGAAAGGTGAACAGAAAATAAGTGATCATTCAACCACTTACCATGTGCCGGTACTGCTTAATGAAGCCATTGATGGACTCAGCATAAAATCAAACGGTATTTATGTTGATTGCACATTTGGTGGAGGTGGACATGCAAGGGAAATTTTGAAAAAATTGGGAAATGAGGGGAGATTGATTGCCTTTGATCAGGATGCAGATGCAAAAAAGAACTTACCTGCTGATACACGCATCTTGTTTATTCCTCACAATTTTCGACATCTTTCTAAGTTTTTACGCCTACACAAAATTTCATCAGTAGATGGAATTCTTGCTGATCTCGGTGTGAGTAGCCACCAATTTGATGAACCATCACGTGGATTTTCAATACGTTTTGATGCGCCTTTGGATATGCGGATGGATCAGTCGGGCGAACTTACTGCATCGGAGCTGATTAAAACCAAAACTGCCGCTGAACTTCAATGGATCTTTCAAGAGTATGGTGAAGTATCTAATGCAAAAACGCTTGCACAGTTGTTGGTGACGCATACGCAAACTACTTCAATCAAAACCATTGAAGAATTCAAGGCTGTCATTTCGCCAATCGTCAAAGGCAATCCCAATAAATATCTCGCACAGGTATTTCAAGCGTTGAGAATGGCAGTCAATGATGAAACAGGATCATTAAAAGACTTATTGAATCAATCCGTTGAAGTGCTAAAGCCTGGAGGAAGAATTGCAATTATAACCTTTCACAGTATCGAAGATAGAATGGTGAAACAATTTTTTAAAACTGGTGATGTTGATGAGATCAGTATAGATCCAGTATATGGCACTAAGATTTCAAGTCCGTTTAATCCAATATCCAAAAAACCAATTGAACCCAGTGCAGAAGAAGTTTCAAGAAATCCTAGATCACGCAGTGCAAGGTTAAGAGTAGCAGAAAAAAAAGATTAATGAACGAACAAAAAATGAATAGCAGAGAGAATAAGTGGTTTTTCATCAACCAAGCCTGGTTGGTGAAGAATGTTCGTTTCTTCTTGTTTTTGGCAGCACTCGCAATTCTATATATATATAATGGTCACCATGCTGAAAAAGCAATCAAAGACATCAATAGAACTTCCAAAGAGATGAAAGACCTCCAATACGAATTCAAAATGATCAGAAAAGATTGGATGTTCATGACTAAACAGTCTGAAGTTGTAAAAGCTGTTGAGCCATTTGGTATTAAAGAAATTAAAGAACCTCCAATGACATTGGAGGACACAACAAATAAACTTAAAAATTCATCCAAGTAATTGGAAACAAAAAAAGACATATTATGGCGTAGTTACCTCATTTACATCATGATGTTGGTGTTAGGGGTCTGCATCTTTGCAAAAGCATTTTATATACAAAATGCTGAAGGTGCTTATTGGCGCTCACTGAGTGATAGTCTTCATTTGGAGTACAGAGAAATGGATGCTGAAAGAGGTACAATCTACAGCGAAGATGGAAGAATACTAAGCAGTTCAATTCCTTTTTTTGATATCTATCTCGATTTTGGAGCAGACGGTATCCAGGAGAAAAATGGTGAAAGATTAAAGCAGCACCTCGATAGTATCGCTTACAATCTTGCTTTAATTCTAGGCGAAAAAACTGAAGTTGAATACAAGCGAGAGTTAATGGATGTTTTTAATCGTCAAGACCGATATCATCTGTTGACACGTAATATAGATTTCAATCAATATCAATCTCTCAGAAGTATTGGATTTATAAAAAAGAATAAAAATAAAAATGGCTTCATTTTTATTGAGAAGGAAAAAAGAATGACGCCATTTGGACTATTGGCCAATAGAACAATTGGACTTTCAAGAGAGTATGTGGATTCAACAGGGAATATTGTTACCAAAAGTGTTGGCATAGAAAAAACCTATGATAGTTTATTGAAGGGGGTAACGGGTAAGAGATTGGTGAGAAGAATTGCAGGTGGAGCATTTGTTCCAGTAGAGGGTTCAGAAATCGAGCCTGATAATGGTAAGGATATCATCACAACATTAGATGTTAATATTCAAGATATCGCTGAGCAGGCATTACTGAAAGTAATGAGTGAGAATGAATGCACCAATGGAACCTGTATTGTAATGGAAGTCAGTACAGGGAAAATCAAAGCAATCGCTAATCTAGGAAGGCAACCTGATGGTTCTTATTTGGAGGATATGAATTATGCCATTACAAGGTCAGAACCAGGATCCACATTTAAACTGATCACAATGCTTTCTGCTTTGAATGATCAATACATCAATCTTTCAAGCCATGTAAATATCGAAGGTGGAAAGTGGGAGTATAGTGGAAGAACAGTGTGGGACAGTGAAAGGCATCATCACACAGATGTTACTTATCAACAGGCATTTGAACTTAGTTCTAATGTTGGAATGGCAAAGTTGGCAGTAAATTATTACGGAAGAAATCCATCAAAATTTATTTCCCATCTTGAAAAGTTACAATTACATAAACCTACTGGAATTGATTTGATTGGTGAATCCAATCCAGCAATCCCACGTCCAGGTGGTAAATATTGGAGCAATGTTTCTTTGCCTTGGATGGGATTTGGTTATTCTATTGCCATTTCACCGCTGCAAACATTGATGATTTACAACGCAGTTGCTAATAATGGTAAAATGATGAAACCTTATTTGGTGAATGCTGTTATGAAAGATGGTGCAAAAGTCAAGGAATTCAATCCGCAAGTACTGAACGATTCAATTTGTAGTGCAAAAACCCTACAACAATTAAAAATTTGTTTAGAAGGTGTTGTAACATCTGGAACTGCAAAAAGTATTCTTGATCTAAATTTTCCAATTGCAGGAAAAACTGGAACTGCACAGGTTGCAAATGGAAATAAAGGTTATACCGAGCATATTTATCAATCATCTTTTGCAGGTTATTTCCCAACAGATAGACCAAAGTACTCCTGTATAGTTGTTATAAAAAATAAGCCTTTTGCTGCAAGATATTATGGTGCACAAATTGCTGGTCCTGTTTTTAGAACAATCGCAAATAAATTATACACGATTGATCGCGACTTATATCAGTATTATAAGCACCCAACGTTGATTGATACCAATCGAAATTCAACAAAAGGAAAATTGTCTGATCATAAATTGATTGTCCAGCAATTTAAAAATCAAAAATCGGATACACCTCTTCAATTTTTATCAAATAATATTTCTAGTGGCATAATGCCTGATTTGAATGGGTATGGATTGAAAGATGCGTTGGAAATTTTAGAAGACCAATCTATTCAAGTAATAGCATATGGAAAAGGTAAAGTAACTGCCCAATCTATTCCGGCTGGCACTCCTCTACAAAAAGGACAAACAGTCTACTTGAATCTTGGCATTAAATCAGAAAAACCCTGATGCAAAAACTGCAAGACATACTATATAAGATTAATATACTTTCTGTTTCAGGCAGTACAGACATATCTGTTTCTGATATTCAAATTGATTCAAGACAGATCAAGCCTGGAAGTTGTTTCATTGCAATGAAGGGTGTTTCAAATGACGGGCATGATTTCATTGAAAACGCTATTCAATCTGGTGCAACTTCTATTGTATGTGAAAATATTCCACAGCAGATTCATGCGAATGTAACTTATGTGCAGACAAGCGATGCTGCTAAAGCAGCAGGCATCATGAGCCATCATTTTTATGGTAATACTACCTCAAGTGTTAAACTTGTAGGAATCACTGGTACAAATGGTAAGACAACTGTTGCAACAGTGCTATTCAACCTGTTTTTAGAAATGGGGTATAAGGTTGGTTTGATTTCAACTGTAAACAATAGAATTAATCATGATGTTCTGCCATCAACCCATACTACTCCAGATGTAATATCCTTAAATAAATTATTACATACGATGCATCAGTCTGGATGTGAGTATGTATTTATGGAAGTTAGCAGTCACGCTATATATCAGCAAAGAATAAGTGGACTCAATTTTGCTGGAGCTGTCTTTACCAACATCACACATGATCACTTAGATTATCATAAAACATTTGATGAGTATCGCCGTGTAAAAAAATCATTTTTTGATCATCTCACTACAACTGCATTTGCATTGGTAAATGAAGATGATAAAAATGGCAACTATATGTTGCAAAATACAGTTGCAAAAAAGTATACCTACAGTTTAAAAACTTCATCAAATTTTAAGGGAAAGATCATCGATAATAGTATCACAGGCCTACATATGCTGATCAATGATCAAGAAGTGATGTTCAGACTCATTGGAGAATTCAATGCATATAATTTGTTGGCTGTATATGGAGTTGCAATAAACCTTGGACTAGAAAAGCAGGAAGTCTTAAGGGTGATGAGTAAGCTCCAAGGTGCTGAGGGAAGATTTGATTGGTTGCTCTCTGAGCACCAGTCAATTATTGGAATTGTTGATTATGCCCATACTCCTGATGCATTATTGAATGTTCTCACTACAATAAAGAAACTACAAAAAGGGTATGAGCAGATTATTACGGTAGTTGGATGCGGTGGAGATAGAGACAAGTCTAAACGGAAGGTTATGGGCGCAACAGCTGCAACATACAGCAACAAGGCAATTTTTACATCAGATAATCCGAGAAGTGAAGAACCGGTTGATATTTTGAATGACATGAAGCAGGAAATGCAATTTGATCTGCTGAGAAAAGTGGTTACGGTAGAAGACAGAAGAGAAGCCATCAGAATGGCAGTAATGTTGGCTAAACAAGATGACATTATTCTGATTGCAGGAAAAGGCCACGAAAAATATCAGGAAGTGAAAGGCAAGAAATATTCATTTGATGATAAGGAAGTTTTAATGTCGGCTTTTAAAGAATTAGATAAATAAATAAGTATGTTATATCACTTGTATCAATGGTTGCAGAGCGAGGGATTGAAATTTCCTGGTATGGGAATATTTCAATTTATCACGTTCAGGTCAATGATGGCCATACTGTTATCCTTGTTTATAACGCTTGTTTATGGAAAAAGAATTATTCTCTTCTTGCAAAAAAAACAGGTTGGAGAAAGTGTTCGAGAATTGGGATTGCAGGGTGAAGAGCAAAAAAAGGGAACACCTACAATGGGTGGATTCATCATCTTGCTTGGTATACTTATTCCAACTTTATTGTTTGCAAATCTTGATAAAGTTTATATCAAACTGTTATTGCTGAGTACAGTGTGGTTAGGACTAGTAGGTTTCGTAGATGATTATTTAAAACTGCGTGCGAAAAGACTTTCACAGGAACAGGGTATCCCTTACAAAAAAGGTGATAAAGATGGATTAGCAGGATGGTTCAAAATATTAGGACAAGTTGGTTTGGGCGTTATTATAAGTGTCACATTGTTGTTCAATGACAATGTAAAAGTAATGCGTGAGTTTAAAGGTGAGGGAAAGCCTTCGAACGCAACAGTTGTCAAGTTTCAGGGGGGAGAACGCTATTTTGTAAAAGCAAATGAACCAATAACTACAATCCCTTTCATTAAGAATCATGAATTCAATTATGCTCGATTACTTCCAGATGGACTTAGACAATATGGCTGGGTTGTATACATGTTGGTGATTATTTTTATTGTAACAGCGGTTTCAAATGGTGCAAATATTACAGATGGATTAGATGGACTTGCTACGGGAGTTTCTGCTATTATTGGTTTATGTCTTGCATTATTTGCATATGCCAGCGGCAATTTAATTTTCGCAGACTACCTAAATATTATGTACATACCCAACTTGGGTGAAGTCTCCATTTTTATTGCCGCAATGATTGGAGCATGTATCGGGTTTCTATGGTACAACACTTATCCTGCTCAAGTTTTCATGGGGGATACAGGAAGTCTAGCACTTGGAGGAATCATTGCTTCACTTGCAATAATGGTGAGAAAAGAATTATTGATACCAATATTCTGCGCAATATTTCTTGTAGAAAATCTAAGTGTAATTATTCAAGTGAGCTATTTCAAATATACCAAGAAAAAATATGGTGAAGGTCGTAGAGTGTTTTTAATGAGTCCTCTGCACCATCACTATCAAAAAAAAGGATACCATGAAAGCAAGATTGCAGTAAGGTTTTGGATTGTAACACTCTTGTTCGTTGTTTTTGCAATCATGTCATTAAAAATGAGATAAGTTAAATGAGAAAAAAAATTATCATACTAGGGGCAGGTGAAAGTGGCGTTGGTGCTGCGTTGTTGTGTAAGCAGCAAGGGTATGATGTATTTGTTTCTGATGGCGGAAAGCTTCAAGCTCATTATGAAAAAGAGTTGATCGACAATCAAATTGAATTTGAGCAAGGACAACATCATTATGAGCGTATACTGGCAGCCGATGAAGTAATGAAAAGTCCAGGTATACCACACCAATCACCAATTGTTCAGCAGATCATTCAAAAGGGAATTCCGATTATAAGTGAAATAGAGTTAGCGTATAGGTATAAAGGCGACAGTAAAATAATTGGAATAACAGGCAGCAATGGTAAAACAACAACAACTTCTTTGATATATCAGATTTGTATAAAAGGAGGAATGGATTGCGCGTTAGTAGGAAATATTGGCAACTCGATTGCAAGACAAATTGCTCTTGATCCAAAGCCATTGTATGTTGTTGAAATCAGCAGTTTTCAATTGGATGATATCAATGCATTCAGGCCAGATGTGGCGGTACTTACAAACATCACTGAAGATCATCTTGATAGGTATGATTATGATTTCAACAAGTATATCAAAGCAAAATTTAATATAACCAAGAATCAAACTGCATTGGATTTCTTCATATACAATGCTGATGATCCTGTGACTATTCAAAATCTTAACAATTACCCATTTCATTCAAAACCACTCCCCATTAGTATGCAAAGAGAAATGCCAAAAGGAGCACACATCCGAGAAGGTAAAATGATGGTTGCAAATGCTGATTCATTTTCCATGAGCATATTTGATTTCGCGCTTAAAGGAAAACACAATCAGTATAATACCATGGCAGCAGCTGTAGCTGGCTCGGTAATCGGTATACGCAAAGAAAAAATAAGGGATGCAGTTGCATCATTTGAGAGTTTAGAGCATCGTATGGAAAAAGTTGCAACAGTAAGAGGTATTGAATTTATTAATGACTCAAAAGCAACCAATGTAAATAGTACATGGTTTGCATTAGAGAGTATGGAGAAACCCGTTACACTCATTTTAGGCGGTGTTGATAAAGGCAATGATTATGAAATGATCAAAGAAATGGTAGCAGAAAAAGTAAAAGCCATTATCTGTATGGGAGTTGACAATTCAAAAATACATACTGCTTTTGAGGGTGTAGTTGAAAAAATCATCGATACAGCAAGTGCAGATGAAGCAGTTCAAAGAGCATATGAGGTTTCAACAAAAGGTGATGTAGTGCTTTTGAGTCCGGCTTGTGCAAGTTTTGATTTGTTCAAAAATTATGAAGACAGGGGTCAGCAATTTAAAAATGCCGTAAAGGAATTATAAACAATGCAAGGCGAAAGCTTAGATATAAAACAATATTCTTTATCAAGTATCTCCAAAAGAACCAAAGGCGACAAGGTGATTTGGACGCTTGTGGTTTTGCTTACTTTGGTAAGTTTATTGGCTGTATACAGTAGTACAGGTACTCTTGCATATAAACTCTCTAAGAGTACAGAGTCATATCTGTTCAAGCAAATAGTGTTTATCGCAATTGGCGTTGCTATTATATATTTTGCTCATCTTGTTAATTATACAGTATACTCTAAGGTTGCACAAATTTTATATATCGTATCAGTTCCGCTTCTACTATATACGTTGTTTTTCGGAACTAATTTGAATGATGCAAATCGTTGGATAAGATTGCCAATTATTAATCTTACATTTCAAACATCAGATCTGGCAAAGCTTGCATTGTTCATGTATTTAAGTAGACAATTGAGTAAACGTCAGGAAACAATCAAAGAATTTAAAAAAGGATTCTTGCCAGTCATTGCTCCTGTTGTTTTGATCTGTGCCTTAATTGCTCCAGCAAATCTCTCAACGGCCTTACTCACAGGTGCAACAAGTATGTTATTGTTGTTTATCGGAAGAGCAAGTATTAAGCATTTATTATTGGTCATATTGATCGCATTGCTACCCATTGCAATGTTGATTGGATTTGCAAGAATTTATTATAATGAAGATACAGGTAAGTCGGACCCATTACCAACTGTACTAACAAAGGGACGTGTTGAGACCTGGATCAAACGCGTTCAGAATTTCATGTATGCAGACAAAGCAGAGGCGTCTTTTCAAGTGCAACAAGCAAAAATTGCAATTGCAAAAGGACGATGGGTTGGTTTGGGTCCGGGTAACAGCGAGGCTAGAAACTTCCTCCCACACCCATACTCAGATTTTATTTATGCAATAATTATTGAAGAATATGGATTGATTGGCGGAGCAATGATTTTAATGATATACCTGTTGTTCCTGTATCGATGTCTCAGAATCATGCGCAGGTGTCCGTATGCATTTGGTGCATTTCTTTCATTGGGATTAAGTTTCACGCTGGTTATACAGGCAATGGCCAATATGGCAGTAAATGTGAACTTATTTCCTGTTACTGGCGTAACGTTACCACTTGTTAGTATGGGCGGTAGTTCATTCTTGTTCACCTGTCTTGCTATTGGTATTATACTGAGTGTAGCAAGAAATGTTGAGATCATGGAGGGGAAAGAAATTCCTGAAACAGCAAAAGAAGAAGGAGGTGTGCAATGAGTGAATTAAGAATAATCATTGCAGGTGGGGGAACAGGCGGACATATATTTCCTGCTATTGCAGTTGCCAATGCATTGAAAAAAATGGCACCATCAACTGAAATACTTTTTGTTGGTGCAAAAGGGAAAATGGAAATGGAAAAAGTTCCGCAAGCGGGCTATAAAATTGAGGGAATTGATATTGCAGGTTTTAACAGATCAAAGCTTTGGAAAAACTGGAATCTTCCATACAAATTGATTGTAAGCTTTATTCAAGTCAAAAAAATATTTAACACTTTCCGGCCAAATGCTGCTTTTGGAGTGGGTGGATATTCAAGTTTCCCAGTATTGCGGTTTGCCCAAAGAAAAGGAATACCAAGTTTTCTTCACGAGGCAAACTCTTTTGCAGGAAAAGCAAATATCATGTTAGGCAAGCATGCAAGTTCAATAATGGTAGGGACGGATGGCATGGAAAGATTTTTCCCTGTAAACAAATTGATCAAAACTGGAAATCCAATCAGATCTGAAATTATTCATTCAGTATTTAATATCGAAGAGGCGTTTGAATATTTTGGAATTAAACAAGGCCTTCCAACTGTATTGGTAATAGGAGGAAGTCTTGGTGCCAGAAGCATCAACCAAGCTATTGGCAATGGATTATCAAGGTTGCTTGACAGCGGAATTCAAGTGATTTGGCAAACAGGTAAAGGTAATCTTGATTTGATAGACCAAAGTTTAATTAAGCGAAAAGGTGTTTGTGTAACTGAGTTTATCAGTAAAATGAATTATGCATATGCTGTTGCTGATTTGGTTGTTTCAAGAGCTGGAGCAATTGCAATTGCAGAGATATGTGCATCAGCAAAAGCATCAATCTTGGTGCCTTTTCCACATGCTGCAGAAGATCATCAAACAACCAATGCAATGGCACTGGTCAATAATGGTGCAAGTGTTTTGATAAAAGATAATAATGTGTCAGCAGAACTTATCGTCATGATTGAATTGATGATGAAGAATAAAGAGAAGTTAAAGGCGATTGGTGAAGCAGCGCAAAAAATGTTTACTACAGATGCTGATTATAAAATAGCAAATGAAATAATTAATTGTGTACATCAAGCATGATAGCAACAATTGACATATCAGATATCAAAAAAGCATATTTCATCGGCATAGGTGGAATAGGAATGAGTGCGATTGCACGTTATTTTCTATCCTTAGGAATAAAGGTATATGGATATGATAAAACTCCTTCAATCCTAACAAATGATTTGGGGCAGGAGGGCGCATTGATACAGTTTGATGATGATCCTGCACAATGCCCAACTGATGTAGATTTAGTGGTTTTTACTCCGGCGATACCAGCAGAGGCGAAAATCAAAGAATATTATTCAGGACTTAACAAACCACTGTTGAAACGAAGCGACGTCTTGGGTATCATATCAAAAGACTCCTTTAATATATGTATTGCTGGCACTCATGGAAAAACCACGATCAGTACGATGGTTGCACATTTGCTCAGAGATACTGAATATGGTTGTAATGCCTTTTTGGGTGGCATTTCTTCTAATTACGCAACAAACTTTTGGAGTAGCGACAACAATTGTACTGTTATCGAAGCAGATGAGTATGATCGTAGCTTTTTGAAACTTCATCCAAATATAATTGCCATTACTGCAATGGATCCTGATCATTTAGATATATATGGTACTGCTGAGGAAATGGATAATGCGTTCATGGCATTTGCAGAAAAGCTTGATAAAGAAGGATTATTAATAACCAAAAAAGGTCTTGTAAAAGAAAAAGAGTTTACATCTGCTAACCACTTTACATATCATATTGAAAGGAAAGACGCAGATATACATGTCACTCAGATTGAGGTATTGAATGGATATTATAGGTACAATGTATCCGGACCTGGATGGAAGTTAGAAAATGTGCAGTTGAATATGGGAGGGATGCATAATGTTGAAAATAGTCTCGTTGCAATAACTATTGCAAAGTATTTAAACATCGATGATGAAAAAATCATTTCTGCTATCAATGGATTCAAGGGTGTAAAAAGACGATTTGAATATATCGTTAAAAATGATAAAGTTGTTTACATCGACGATTATGCTCATCACCCTGAAGAACTGAAAGCTTTGATATTAAGTACGAAAAATCTCTATCCAGGCAAGAAGCTCACTGTAATTTTTCAGCCACATCTTTTTAGTAGAACCCGTGATTTTGCAAATGAATTTGCTGAGAGCCTTTCACTCGCCGATCAAGTATTATTGTTGCCTATTTACCCGGCAAGAGAAAAACCTATAGAAGGCGTAACAAGTAATATGATTTCGAAAAGAATCACTACTGAGGCCAAGATCATTGAACAGCAAGATCTGTTAAATGAAATCAAGCAAATTAATCCTGAAGTGCTGATTACTGCTGGTGCAGGCGACATTGATAGATCAGTTGATGGTATAAAAAAAATATTGTTGAACCAATGATAAAAAAATCAACGATATTAAAAATTTTCAATATTCTTTTTTGGCTCCTCATTGGATCAGGACTCTCTTTTTTATTAATCAGTGCAATTACTAAAGAGAAAGTGAAGGTTTGTAAGCAGATTGAAATAGAATTTCTTGACGAAAAGCTTATAAACATGATTGATAAGCAGGAGGTACACAATAGTTTGTGGCCCTCTCAGTCTAATTGGCAGCCTTTAGGTAAACAAATCACTTCATTTGATTTATTTGCACTTGAAAATCAATTGAGCAAAAATCCATGGATCGAAAATGCTGATTTGTATTTCGATAATCAAGATGTGCTTCATATTGATATTAAACAAAAACATCCTGTTGCAAGATTGTTCACACCAGAGGGAAGTTCTTATTACCTCGATAACCATTTTTCATTATTACCATTAAAGTCCACTGATCATATCGCTTTGCCAGTCTTTACAAATTTCTATATCAATCCAGCTGGCATGAAAAGAAGTGATAGTGCAACAATTGAAAGAATTACAAGCCTCTCCAATTTCATTTTGAATGATTCTTTCTGGCTGGCACAAATTGAATCGATATATATTAAACCAGATAATGGATTTGAATTATCAACTCAAGTTGGTGATCATACCATTGAACTTGGTGTCAGGAATGATTGGAGTCCAATGTTCAACAAATTAAAGTTGCTCTACCAAAAATTCAATAGGGAGCAATCATGGAATAGATACACAAATATCAATCTTCAATATAAAGATCAAGTTGTGTGTGAACGTTCAAGTGCAAAAATGATTGTAGCAGATTCTACTCAACTTGATTCAACGCAAATAACTGTACCCGTTTTAAATACAAATATCAATCAGAATACAAACCCCAGTAAAAAGTGAATTATGACACACGAACAACCCATTATTGTAGGACTTGACATTGGTACGACAAAGATTGCAGCCATCGCAGGACGCAAAAATGAATTTGGCAAATTAGAAATCTTAGGATTTGGTCTTGCCAATAGCAATGGCGTTCAGCACGGAATGGTTTTAAACATTGATCAGACAATCAAAGCAATTGAAACCGCACTCAAGAATTGTTATGAGTCAAATCCTGGACTTGAAATCAATGAAGTGTATGTTGGTATTGCCGGTCATCATATTAAGAGTCTGCAAACAAGAGGTGATATTGTTAGAAGATCTACAGAGGATGAGATTAAGCAGTTTGAAATTGATCAATTGATTGCTGATCAATACAAAACTTATATTCCCGCTGGCGACCAGATTATTGATGTCATTCCACAAGAGTATACAGTTGATAATATTCAAAACATTTCAGATCCGATTGGTTACACTGGGGTTAAAATCGGAGCTAATTTTCATATTATCACAGGCGATCGTAATGCCATAAGAAATATCAATCGCAGTGTGGAAAAGGCTGGATTAAAAGTGAAAGATTTAATGCTTCAGCCACTTGCATCTTCAGCTGCAGTGATGAGTGAGCAAGATATTGAAGCTGGTATTGCGATACTCGATATTGGTGGCGGAACTACCGACTTGGCTGTGTTTTATGAGGGTATTTTAAAACATACTGCTGTTATTCCATTTGGTGGAGAAAATATCACCAATGATATCAAAATGGGATTGGGTGTTTTGAAAACACAAGCCGAACTCATGAAGGTTCAATATGGTAGTGCACTGGCAGATGCAGCACAGGCAAATGCATTTATAAAAATTCCTGGTCTTCGTGGTTTGCCCTCTAGAGAAATCAGTGTAAAAAACCTTGCATCGATCATACAGGCAAGAATGAGTGAGATACTAGCATTTGTTACATTTCATTTGAAACAAGTTGGTTTAGACAATAAAATGTTGAATGGTGGAATTGTACTCACAGGTGGCGGGTCACAATTGAAACACCTTATTCAGTTGACAGAATATGCAACGGGTTTGAATGCAAGAATTGGTTATCCCAATGAACATTTGGCAACCAATCATATCGCTGAATTGCAAAAACCGATGTATGCTACCTGTATAGGACTCATCCTAAAGGGATACAATGTATATGAAAACAATTACAACAGACTGCATCCTGAGGAGAGAAGACCTATGGCAAAAACTACAGCAAATGCAAATCCAGACGAAAATGATACAGTCATTGTTGAAGCTGTTCCTGTAAAAGGAAGAAAAACACTTTCTGATTTTATGAACAGCATCAAAGACGGTCTCATTGATTTATTTAAAGAAGAAGACGATAAACAACTCCTATAAAATTCCAACAACTTAAAAACCCATTAACCATGATACAATTCGATCTCCCAAAAGAACAATCATCCATCATCAAAGTAATAGGCGTAGGCGGTGGCGGCAGTAATGCTGTTAATTACATGCATAGTCTAGGAATTGAGGGTGTAGATTTTGTGGTATGTAACACTGATGCTCAAGCATTGGCGTTGAGCAAGGTTCCTAATAAAGTTCAACTTGGTCCTTCATTGACACAGGGACTGGGTGCTGGTGCAAATCCAGAAATTGGTAAACAGGCAACTGAAGAAAGTCTTAATGAGGTAAGAAGAATTTTAGAAGTGAATACCAAAATGGCTTTCATTACTGCAGGAATGGGTGGTGGAACAGGTACTGGCGGAGCACCTATAGTTGCAAAAATTTGCAAGGATATGGGAATTCTTACTGTGGGTATTGTAACTACACCTTTCTCATATGAAGGGAAAAAGCGCGCTGCGCATGCCGAAAGTGGAATTATGGAATTGAGAAATCAGGTTGATACACTTTTGGTGATCAGCAATGATAAATTGAGGCACCAATTTGGGAATTTAACCATGAGTGCAGCTTTATCAACAGCCGATAATGTGTTGGCAACAGCTGCAAAATGTATAACTGATGTTATTAATGCAACAGGACAGATAAATGTTGACTTTGCTGATGTTTGTACAGTAATGAGAAATGGTGGCGTTGCAATTCTTGGAAGTGCAAGAGCGCAAGGTGAAAATCGCGCACATATGGCAATTGAACAAGCATTGAATTCGCCATTATTGAATGATAGTAATATTAAAGGCGCTAAGTGGGTGCTGATCAATATCAATTCAAAAACTGGTGATACTGAATTCACCATGGATGAAGTAGAAACAATTCAGCAGTTCTTGCTCACTCAAGCTGGGCCTGATACAGATGTAATACTCGGACTTGGTTACGATGAGTCGTTGGGAGAGGACATCAGTGTGACAATCATTGCAACTGGGTTTGAGCAAAAGTCACCTTTTGGTGAATCAAAGCCTCTAGAGCAAAAATCAGTGCAAGAAGACAAAATCATGTTTACACTTGATATTGCTCCAAAGCCAATAGCAGAGCCAGTAAAATTGATTGTGGAAGAGCCTGTTGAAGCTACTTATGAAACTCCAACCACACCAGTTCAGGAAACGATCATTAATCAAGATGAAGCAACTCAAGCGCAATCGATGAAAGCAGAAGAGTTTGTTCAAGCTTCTGAAAAAACTGATTTGGTTATAGAAGAAATTGAACCATCAATCAGTCAGATAGAAACTGTTTTAATTGAAGAAGAAAAGCCAATAGTTTTTGAATTTGAAATTGAGCAAAACAAACTTCCTGAAATTGAAAATATTCAAGTTCAACAAAGTGCAGAAATGCCAACAGCAGATCAAATAGAATCAATCAAAGAAGAGATACTCGAGAGGGCAAATGGATTTTTGGTTAAACCATCTGTAATTTATGTTGACGAAGTATCAGATATTGTATCAGAAATCAATGTTGATTCAGTGATTGAACAGCAAAGCTCAGTTGTTGAAATTTCATCTGTTGAAATCGAAGAAAAAATAGAAGAGGAGCCTGTAGCGATTATTGAATTAAAACAAGTACAGGAAGAGCCAAAAGCGGAAGAGGAAGAAGAAATCATGCAAATTGTGTTTCATGAAGAACCTGAAATAGAGATTGCTCCAGCAAAGGCCGTTGAGGAACCCGTGATACCAACTATTTCAACTGTTGATAGTCCTTTGGCTGCATTTGATGAAGCTGAAGCACAAAAATTGCGTGCTGCAGAAAGGCTTTATAAACTTAGAAATCTTTCATTTAATTTCAATGCTGCTGATCCAAATAATGAATATGACAGCATACCTGCTTATGTAAGGCATAACCTTCAGGTGCATAATACCACGCTTGCATCTGTTGAGAAATTCTATTCCAGTTATTCTGTTGGAACAGATGATCAAAACAATACCCAAATAAGTACAATCAATACTTTCCTAGAAGGTAAAAAGCCTGACTAATGTCATATTAACCAAAACCAACTGCAAGCCCCATATTTATGGGGCTTTTTTATTTAAATGATTCCTGATTGTTGATGTATTTTTGTAGAAAATACCCTCGTATGCCAACGGTACTCATCACAGGTGGAACAGGAATGATAGGAACAGCCTTAAGCAGACTATTATTACAGCAAGGATATGATGTTATTATATTATCTAGAAATCCAATCGAAACAGCTTCTCATTACAAGGCGTCATCGCTTCAAAACAGTTTTCGTCCGAGTGGTAAAATTTTCTATGCCAGATGGGATACAGAAAAAAAATTCTTAGATCCTCAGGCGCTTGCTCAAGCAGATTATGTCGTGCATCTTGCAGGAGAGGGGGTTGCGAAGAAACGTTGGACAAAAAAGAGAAAAGAGGAAATCAAAAAAAGTAGAACGCAATCCAGTGAATTACTTTTTCATGCACTTTCCAATCAACCAAATAAAGTGAAAGCTGTTGTTAGTGCATCTGCTATTGGATGGTACGGACAAGATCAAGGTAAACCATTTGTTGAAACAGATCCGGTGTCACAAGATTTTTTAGGTGAAACCTGTAAGGCATGGGAAGAAAGTATCGATAAGGTTAGTTCTCTGGGGAAAAGGCTTGTAAAATATAGATTGGGACTGGCTTTGAGTAATGAAGGTGGTGCATTGGTTGAGTTTAAAAGACCTGTAAGATTTGGTATTGCTGCAATATTAGGTTCAGGAAATCAAATCTATAGTTGGATTCATATTGATGATTTGTGCAGAGCTTTTTTGCATGCTATCGAAACGCCTGAGGTGAATGGAGTATATAACCTGGTTGCACCTGATCCTGTTTCCAATAAAGAGATGACTATAGGAATAGCTCATGCAATGAATGGTAATTTATACATACCATTTAAGGTTCCATCCTTTCTTTTAAAGTTGATCTTAGGTGAAATGAGTATTGAAGTGTTGAAGAGTGCAACAGTTGATGCAAGTAAAATTCAATCAACCGGTTTTAACTTTATCTATTCTAATATTAAAAGTGCCCTTAGGCATTTGATTGGTTAGATTTTACTGAGGATGCTTTGGTAATTATTAATCTCCAAAGTATATTTTAATCCCAATTGAATAGCTACGTTTTCTTCATCATGCCCAATGGGAAATCCAAAACAAGTGGGGAAGTCATATTCTTTGATATGATCAAAAATAATTTCATATGCATTTTTACCAAATGGTCTTTCAGTGTCTTTGTTGTCGGTAAATCCTCCTACAATTAATCCCTTCAATTTACTAAGCTTACCACTCCGCTTCAATTGAAGCATCATTCTATCAATATTATAGAGCTGTTCGCCAATGTCTTCAATGAACAGAATTTTTCCACTTGTCTCTAGCTCAGCATTAGTGCCTATACCATGTGCAAGCAAACATAAATTTCCGCCAATAATTCTCGCAGTAGTCTTACCAGTATTGTTTAAAGAATGAAATTCAGATTGAACTATAGTTGGCTTGCCTTCTAATGCATCTTTAAGGGATAATATAAATTGATTCTCCTTAGGGCCTTTATTAAATGCTCCACACATAGGCCCGTGTATACTTGATATTTTTAATTGTTTTTGGAGATAGGTATGTAAGATGGTAATATCACTGAATCCAACAATCCATTTTGGATTTTTTTTAAAACGTCTAAAATCGAGGCTATCAAGAATTCTAGTAGTACCATAGCCGCCTCTTCCGAATATGATGGCATCAATATTTTTGTCATCTAACATTGACTGCACATCAAAAAGTCTTTCATCATCTGACCCTGAAAAATAATTTTTAGATTTTCCACCCACTGTTTTTCCAAGCTGTACTTTATATCCCCATTTTTTTAATGTGGTAACACAATTCAATACCTTTTCTTTGGCCATAAAACCACCAGGACAAACTATTCCAATGGTATCGCCTGGTTTTAAAAATGGTGGGATGATCATGGTATAAAAGTAATCTCTATTCTGTAAAATCGATCAGACCCTTTCGTCACATTTGACTATTTTTGCAAACATCATTATTCAATAAAGCAAATGCAGCCAAAACGATACCTCATTACTTCGGCACTCCCTTATGCTAATGGATTAAAACACATTGGGCATCTGGCTGGCGCTTATATCCCTGCAGATATCTATGTAAGGTATTTGAGATCACAGCAAAGAGATGTTGTTTTCGTTTGTGGCAGTGATGAACACGGTACAGCTATTCCCATTCAAGCCATGAAAGAGGGAACTACCGCAAAAGAAATTATCGATAAATATCACCAGGCAATGAAGGAAGATTTTGCACATCTTCATATCAGTTTTGATATTTATCATAGGACATCAGAACAACTTCATCATGAAACTGCTCAAGAGTTTTTTACTTATCTCAATGATCGAAATGAGCTTGAGACAAAAGAAACTGAACAATTTTTTGATGAAGCTTCCAATACTTTTTTAGCTGACCGCTTTATAAAGGGGACCTGTCCAAAGTGTAAGAGTGACAGAGCTTTTGGAGATCAATGTGAAACATGTGGATCAACACTAAGTCCTGATGAACTGATCAATCCAATCAGCACCATCAGTGGCAACACACCAATCAAGAAAAAAACTACACATTGGTATTTGCCACTGGCAAAACATGAACAGTTTTTACGTGAATGGATTTTGGAACAGCATAAAGATGATTGGCGTGCATCTGTAGTGGGTCAATGCAAAAGTTGGATAGACGGAGGACTTCAATCACGTGCGGTTACGCGTGATCTTGATTGGGGGATAAAAGTACCTGTAAAAGATGCAGAGGGTAAAGTACTTTATGTTTGGTTCGATGCTCCAATTGGCTATATATCTGCAACCAAACAATGGGCTATTGAAAATAAAAAGGATTGGAAGCCATATTGGTATGATGCTGATACACAATTGGTCCATTTTATTGGGAAGGATAATATCGTATTTCATTGCATCATTTTTCCAGTGATGCTTAAACTTCACGGTAACATATTGCCAACAAATGTTCCGGCAAATGAATTTTTAAATTTAGAAGGGGATAAAATGAGTACCAGCAGAAATTGGAAGCTGGAAATGCGCGATTTTATCAATGATTTCGTGATGAAGGAAAACGGTGGAGATCAGTGTGTTGATATGTTAAGGTATTATCTTACCCAAATTGCACCTGAATCAAAAGACAGTGAATTTACATGGAAGGGATTTCAAGATGCTGTGAATAGTGAATTGGTGGCAATTTTTGGGAATTTTGTCAATAGGACTTTCGTATTAATGCATAAGCTATGTGGCGGTAAAGTTCCTGCATATCATGAAGCCAAGGAGGATGCAATTGATGCACAGCTGAGAAGAGATATTATGGATGCAAAGCAGAAAGTTGAAGCATCTTTAGAAAATTATAAGTTTAGGGAAGCACTGTTTGAAGTAATTGACCTTGCCAGAAAAGGCAATAAGTACATGCAAGAAAAAGAACCTTGGATTAAGGCTAAGTCAATTCAAGAAAATCCAGACAACCAACTGCTCATTGATAATTGTTTGAATAACTGTCTTCAACTAACCGCCAACTTATCTATTTTGATTAGCCCTTTTTTGCCAAGCACTGCATTGAAGATGTGCAAAATGATGAAGGTAGTCGATAAAATGTTGGAGTGGTCAAATGCAGGCAGTCTGAAATTACTGAGTGTGGGATACACGCTAAGAGAACCACAATTGCTATTTAGAAAAATTGAGGACGAAGAAGTGAATACTCAAATCAATAAATTAAAGTCATCATTAATGCAAACACCTGAAATAGCAGCAGAAGAATCATCGTCTTATCTTCCTCTAAAGCCAGAAATCTCCATTGATGATTTTGCAAAAATAGATTTGAGAACAGGCATTATTCTGTCTGCTCAGAAAGTACCCAAGGCTGATAAGCTACTGCAACTTGAAATTGACTTGGGGTTTGAAAAAAGAACCATCCTATCTGGTATTGCAATGCATTTCACCCCTGAGGAGGTTGTTGGCAAGCATGTTACTGTTGTTGCCAATCTTGCGCCAAGAAAAATGCGTGGTATCGATAGCAATGGAATGATTTTAATGGCAGAGGACTTAAACGGTAAATTATATTTTGCCAGTGCAGGTGATTTGTCTAAGGGCGGTTGGAAAGTTTCATAAGCAACTATTTTCCAAAAAATTCAAGGTCAAAATAATGTAACTTTAAGAAGTTAGACTACATGCCATGCATGTGAATTTTCTTATACGCTCAACTTCTAAACATGAAGCCCCATATTAAAAAAATTGCCGTCCTCGGAAGCGGTGTAATGGGATCCCGTATTGCATGTCATTTTGCAAATATTGGAATTCCTGTGATACTATTAGACATCCCATCTCCTGATGCAAAAGCAGATGATAAAAAAACGGTGAAAAATAAATTAGTCAATGCTGCTCTTGAAGCTGCTATCAAGTCTAATCCATCACCCATTTTTACAAAAGATGTTCCAAGGCTCATCACAACTGGAAACTTTGATGACGATCTTTCAATGATCAAGGATTGTGATTGGATATTGGAGGTTGTAGTGGAACGTTTAGACATTAAAAAGCAATTGTATGATCGTGTAGAAAAATTCAGAAAGCTTGGAACAATTATTACTTCAAATACATCTGGTATCCCCATTCATTTAATGGCAGAAGGGAGATCTGCAGATTTCCAGCAACATTTCTGTGGGGCACATTTTTTCAATCCACCCAGGTACCTACGCCTTTTGGAAATTATTCCTACTGCACAAACTGCACAATGGGTAGTTGATTTTTTAATGCAATATGGTGATCTCTATTTAGGTAAAACAACCGTGCTGTGTAAAGACACACCAGGATTTATCGCGAATAGGATCGGTATTTATGGTATTATGTCGCTTCTGCAGACTATGGAGACAATGGGACTTAGTATTGATGAAGTTGATGCATTGACCGGACCAATTATTGGTCGTCCTAAATCTGCAACTTTCAGAACTGCAGATGTGGTAGGTATCGACACAATGGTACATGTTGCAAATGGACTTTATGAAAACTGTCCATCTGATGAAGCACGTGAAGTATTTAAAATACCTGCATGGCTGAAAGATATCAACGATCGAAAATGGCTTGGAGATAAAACAGGACAGGGATTTTTCAAGAAGACAAAGAATGCTGCTGGTGAAAAGGAAATCCTCACACTTGATTTAAAAACAATGGAGTATGGGCAAAGAAAAAAACCAAAGTTTGCAGCACTAGACGCCGCAAAGCCTATTGATGATCTTCATGAAAGATTAAAAATGCTTTGTTCATTCCAAGATAAAGTAGGTGAATTTTACCGGATGTTCCACTACAAACTTTTTTCCTACATCTCACACCGCGTTCCAGAAATTTCTAACACACTTTATAGTATTGATAATGCAATGATGACCGGCTTTGGTTGGGAAATTGGCGCGTTTGAAACTTGGGACTTATTGGGTGTAGAGAAAACAGTGGCAGAGATGAAAAAAAATGGAATTGCTGTTGCTGCTTGGGTTGATGAAATGCTTTCATCCGGGCAAAAAACATTTTTTCAAATCAATGAGGGTAAACGGTTTGCGTATTCTCCGTTAAATAAATCCTTAGAGAGTGTTTATGCTGCTGGACAAGAAAATGCTTTTATCGTTATGAAGCATTTCGAAGGAAAAACGATTTGGAAAAATAGTGCTTGTAGAACATATCATTTGGGGGATGATGTTTTGGGATTAGAATGGTATACAAAAATGGGAAGTATTGGAGGTGAAGTGCTTGAAGGAATTCAAAAAAGTATTACGGTTGCTGAAGAAAAGTACAAGGGTCTTGTCATTGCTAATAGTGGAAATAATTTTTCAGCTGGAGCCAATGTTGGTATGATTTTCATGCTGGCTATTGAACAAGAGTATGATGAACTGGACATGGCTATTCGTATGTTTCAAAATACAATGATGCGCGCAAGATATTCTGCAGTTCCTGTCGTTGTTGCACCGCATGCCTTGTCATTGGGTGGAGCATGTGAACTAAGTTTGCATTCAGATAAAATTTGTGCTGCAGCAGAAACTTATATAGGATTGGTAGAATTGGGTGTTGGGCTTATTCCAGGTGGAGGAGGATCAAAAGAATTTGCACTAAGAGCTGCAGATGAAATGCATGCAGATGAACCCGAGACCATAACACTTAAAAACAGATTCATCACAGTAGCAACTGCAAAAGTTGCGACTTCAGCCAAGGAGGGATTTCAATTGGGTGTGCTTAGGAATGGTCTTGATGAAATTGTAATGAATCAAGATAGAAGAATCAGTGAAGCAAAAAAATCTGTCATTGAAATATTTGATAGTGGCTACGTCATGCCACAGCAAAGAAGTGATATAAAGGTACTTGGAAGATCTGCTCTTGGAGCCCTGATTGCTGGAGTTCATGTCATGGAGCAAGGTGGTTTTGCCACTGCACATGATGCAAAAGTGGCAAGAAAACTCGCATATGTGATGTGTGGTGGGGATATTAGTGAGCCAACCCTGGTTACTGAACAGTATTTACTTGATCTAGAGCGTGAGGCATTTTTGAGTTTATGCGGTGAGAAAAAAACACTGGAGAGGATTCAAAGTGTTCTCAAAGGAGGCAAACCTGTTCGCAACTAATTTATTATTACCGTATATTTATCGTCCTCAAAATCAAATACATGAAACAGATCTATTTGCTGTTGGCATCATTATTAATGTTAACGGTATCCTTCGCACAAAAAAGTAAAAATCAACAACCAGCACCTCAAAAACCGTCGGTCTATGATGCAAGTCTACTTTCAAATGTAAAGTATAGATTGCTTGGCCCATTCCGAGGTGGAAGAAGCGGTGCTGTTACTGGCAGCTTTAAGTCAAAAAACACTTTTTATTTTGGAGCCACTGGTGGTGGAGTTTGGAAAACCACAGACGGAGGTAGTAACTGGAAAAATATTTCAGATAAATATTTCGGTGGAACCATAGGAGCGGTTGAAGTGGCACCTTCAAATGAGAATATAATTTATGTTGGTGAAGGCGAAAATACCATGCGCGGCAACGTAGCAGAAGGTTTAGATGGAATGTGGAAGTCTGAAGACGGTGGAAAAACTTGGAAAAACATTGGATTAAAAGATACCAGACATATTACAAATATTGTTATCCATCCCAATGATCCTAATACGGTATGGGCTGGTGTGATGGGTCATTTATTTGGTCCAAGTAATGACAGGGGTATTTATAAAACAACTGATGGTGGTAAAACATGGAAAAAAGTTCTTTATGTAAATGAACAAACTGGTTGTGCAGACTTGATTATGGAACCAGGAAATCCTTCCGTTTTATATGCTGGAACTTGGAGAGTGATCAGAACTCCTTATAGCCTTGAAAGTGGTGGAGAGGGATCAGGATTGTGGAAGAGCACTGATGGTGGTGAAACATGGAATAATATTAGCAGCTCAAAAGGATTACCTAAGGGTGTTTGGGGCATAGTAAGTGTTGCTGTTGCTCCTTCAAATGTTGACAAAATTTACACCATCATTGAAAATGATAAAGGCGGTTTATTTGTGAGCAATGACGGGGGTCAATCATGGAGCCTTCAAAGCAATGATAATAACATTCGTCAACGTGCATGGTATTATTCAAAAATCTTCGTTGATCCTAAAAATGAAAATTTAATTTATTGTCCAAATGTAAATTTCCTCAAGAGTAGAGATGGTGGTAAAACATTCCAAACCTTGAGAACGCCACATGGTGATCACCATGATTTATGGATAGATCCAGAAGATGGTAAAAGAATGATTGTCGCAGATGATGGAGGTGCTCAAATTAGTTTTGATGAAGGAAACAATTGGAGCAGTTATATGAATCAACCTACTTCACAGATCTATCGTGTAAGCACTGACAATTCATTCCCATACCGTGTATTGGGAGCGCAACAGGATAATTCAACGATCCGAATTAAATCTGCTACCTATGGCTCTTACATTACTGAACAGGATTGGGATGTAACTGCAGGCGCAGAGAGCGGGTATGTTGTAGCTGATCCATTGAATCCTGATGTTGTATATGGCGGAAACTATGGAGGCTATCTTTCCAGACTCGATCATCGTACAGGTGAAAACAGAAATGTTTCAGTATGGCCAGACAATCCAATGGGTGCTGGAGCTGATGTGCAGAAGTTCAGGTTCCAATGGAACTTCCCAACTTTTTTCTCTCCTCATAATCCAAAGAAATTATACTGTGCAGGCAATGCTTTATTTGTAACCGAAAATGATGGTGCAACTTGGAAGCAAATATCTCCAGATTTGACAACCAATGATAAATCAAAACAAGCTTCAAGTGGTGGTCCGATCACACAAGACAATACCTCAGTTGAATATTATTGTACCATTTTTACTGCAGCAGAAAGTCCTTTAGAAAAAGATCTGTTATGGACAGGTAGTGATGATGGACTTATTCATGTAAGTAAAGATGGAGGGGTCAACTGGAGCAATGTCACTCCAAAAGATTGTCCAAAATGGATAATGTGGAATACCATTGAAGTCGATCCATTCAAAAAAGGTGCTGCATATATTGTAGGAACAAGATATAAATTGGATGATTTTACTCCCTACATCTATAAAACAGAGGACTATGGTCAGACCTGGAAGTTGATTACATCTGGAATTGCTGCAAATCATTTCACAAGGGTTGTTAGAGCAGATCATAAGAGAGCTGGATTATTGTATGCAGGAACTGAATATGGAATGTACATCAGCTATAATGATGGTGCAAGTTGGCAGTCATTTCAATTGAACCTGCCTTTGGTGCCAATCACTGATCTTACAATCAAGAACAATGATCTAATTGTAGCAACACAAGGAAGAGCATTCTGGGTGATTGATGATTTATCTCAGATTCAACAAATGGATCCTGCTATTAAATCAAAATCTTTGCATGTTTATACCACCAATCCTGCTTTTAGAATTCCTCCAGTTGTCAGCAGATGGGGTGCAACAGCTAGTACACCAGCAAACGTTGCAATGAATCCAGCAAAAGGTGCTGTGATTAATTTCTATGCAGCAAATGTAACGGATAGCAGTACCGCAAGTATTGCTGTGTATGACGCGAAAGGCAAATTGATCAGCAGATCAACAACAGGATCAAAAACAAATGCGCTGAAATTATCCAAAGGCAATAATCAGTTTGTTTGGGATATGCAATATCCTGCTGCTGATAAAATAGATGATTTGATATTGTGGACAGGTGCTCCAGGTAGCATTACTGCTATTCCTGGAAATTATAAAGCAGTTGTAAGAGTTGATAAAGATTCTATTGATGTTTCATTTACCCTACTTGCAGATCCAAATTACAATTGCTCTCAAGCTGATTATGAGGCTCAATTGGATTTCTTGTTAAAGGTTCAAGCAAAATTCAATGAAACAATGAAGGCTATAAAAGATATTAGACAGGCACGTTCACAAATGCAAGACTTTGTATCAAAGCAAGGCTCAAACTGTCCTAAAGAATTGAAACAGCTGTCAGAAGATCTTTCTAAGCAATTAACTTCTATTGAGGAAAAGCTTCATCAAACTAAAGCCAAAAGTGGTCAAGACGTATTGAACTTTCCTATCCGATTGGATGATAAGTTAGGTGGAGTATTCGACATGGCAGCAAGTGGTAACATGGCACCCAGTAAAGGTGCAATAGAAGTCTTTGCAGATCTTTCTGCTCAAGTCGATGAACAAATGACAAAGTTGAAGGGAGTACTTTCAAACGGATTAAGTTCTTTCAATAAAATGATTACTGAAAAAGCATTGCCTGTTGTAGTGGTAAAGTAGTTGATGCTATTCAACAGATTATTAATAAAAAGGGAGTTCAATATTGGACTCCCTTTTTTATTTCTTGTTTTTAAATAAGCTGATGAAAACTATTATTTAACTAATGATCTTACGCCAGTAGTTGCGCCTCCATTTAATGTAAGATCATGCGGTTTGTTTGATTTCCATGCACCTCTTGTAAAATCAGGAACATCTATTGATGATGATCTTTTCTTTAATGATGCTTCACTAAGGGGTCCAACTGCACTCCATGATGCCGCATCATATACATCCTGATCCAATGGAAGTCCATTTCGTAAGCAATCAATCAATCTCCAATCCATAATAAAGTCCATTCCGCCATGCCCACCTACATTCTTTGCAATCTCACCAATGTGTTTGACGATGGGAAGCGTATATTTTTCTTGTGTAGCTTTTAATTCTTCAGGTTTTAACCAGCCATGTCCAAGTGCAATCTTTTCAGGGCCAGGCCATTTTTGTGCAGCTCCTTTTGTTCCACTTATAAGATGTATGCGCGAGTATGGTCTTATGGTTGATACATCATGCTGAATCATCAATGTTTTACCATAATTTGTTTTCACTACAGTGGTATTCATATTTCCTCTGTAATTTTTATTTGCATATGGCTTAAAGAAATCATCTTTTGCTGCAAGCTCATTTGCCATTGCGCCCATGGTGAAATCATTTGAACTCATGCTAATCAAATAGTCAAATTTATCACCCCGGTTGATATTCATGCATTGTGCAATGGGACCTAATCCATGTGTTGGATAAAGACTGCCATTTCTCGTCATATTTTCTTTCAATCTCCACATATCAGCATATCCATCTTTATCAAATAAATAGTCTTTTGTTAAATCGTGTATGTAAGCGCCCTCTGCGTGCACAAGTTCTCCAAACACACCATTTCTTGCCATATTGAGGGTGAGCAATTCGAAGAAATCATAGCAGCAGTTCTCCAACATCATCATGTGCTTCTGAGTTTTCTCTGAAGTTTCAACCAGTTGCCAGCATTCATCAATTGTTTTTGCAGCAGGTACTTCTGATGCTGCATGTTTTCCGTGGTTCATGGCATAAACAGAAATAGGAGTATGCAAATCCCATGGTGTAGTTACATAAACAAGATCTATATCGTTTGACTCACAAAGCGCCTTCCATCCTTCTTCACCTGAATAAGCTTTTGCTTTAGGCAGTCCCTTTTTGGTTAAAATATTTTGTGCTTTCTCAACCCTGTCTGCGTATTTATCACAAAGTGCTTTGATTTCAACTCCTTCTATGTAACTAAGTCGATCTACTGCACCCGGACCTCTTTGTCCAAGTCCAACAACACCTACTCTTACAGTTGAGAGTTTCGGTGCTGCAAATCCACACATGTTGAATGATTTCGGTCCTTTCGGAACTGAATAATCGTTTGCTTCCGCTCCAATGGAAGTAGCCAATGCACCTGTGCCTAAAGCAATATTTCTAATAAAGGATCTTCTGTTGCTTGACATAACGTTGATTTAGTTATTCATGAAGATAATAAAGTTATCATAAATACTTATCGCTCGTCAGAGGTTAAGCCAATAATTCATTTTGAAAACCAATGCACGGTTCTTGTTTTTCATGAATGGGTCAGTGAAATAGTTATCGGTATAAACAAGAAATATATCACTCATTGGTTTGAAGCGCCATTGTAATCTGCTATTGATATTAAAATTGTTTCTTTGATTGTTATACTGGAAAAAAGTAGTCCAGAATAAATTATTCGTAAAGTTGATCTCAACTCTAGGGGCAATGAGCAAGAGATTGTTTTTCCCATAGGGATGAGGAAATTCAAGTTTTGCATTTTGAACGCTCATTACAAAATTTCCTAGTGGTTGGAGTCTATATGTCGCAGACACTTCATATCGAAATATTTTACCATTCAAAAATCTGCCAACTTCCAAATCTGTTTTCAAATATATCTTTTTGCGACTGTCTGTATTATACGTATATCCAAAAGATGGAGCTGAATACTTTCCAGGTGGAATTGGAGTTGCATCGGTAAAGGAGGTATAGAAGGGTAATTCATTCCTGTTTAAATGCGAATGAAAAATCATATTTGACGTATTCTTAAAGAATAGCCGGATTTCAAAGTCTTGCATTTGCTCTTTTCCAATTCTATTAAGATTACTCGTAAAAAAACTTTCCAACCTGAGCATGATCTGATTCAATTTGCCAGTTTTTGGAAAAAAGGTATAACTCGTTTCATTATACAACTGATCAAATCCTTTTCTGATGCTGGTATCAAGTAATGCATCATAATTGACAATTCTGTTGATAAATCCCATATCGGCATAGTAGTTATCTGTAATTCTACCCATGTCGATTATAATATTGAGACTTTTGCTCAAGTAACCTCCACCTCCATTCATATAAAATTCATTTCCCTCTATGCCAGGTTTAAAGGATCTATGATGACCAGTCCATGCATTCCATTTACTTGTTTTGTCAACAAAATTGTATTCTATTCCAGTGTTTCTGCCAAAAATGTCAATGGGCTCCTCAACTTTTGTTGGTTGTGTGGACTGTCTATTTAAAAAATATCCTCTTACTACAGATCTTGCCTGTACTTGCTGATTAAATGAAAAGGCAGAATAATTCTGAGATGAAGCATCGTTGGTTGATCCTGTTTGCATGCTCATCAAACCAATTCTAGTTTTTGGCGTTAGATTCCCGCTAAGTCTTGCTCCACCGATAATGGGAATTTTATTTGCATTTTTATCAAGTCCAATTGTTCTAGAATAGAAAGGTCTTATGGGTGGGATTCCAAAGTTTGAGAAAAGATCATTGTTCTCCAGGAAGAATGTTCGTCTCTCTGGGAAGAAAATATCAAATCTAGTGAGGTTGGTAACCTGTCGATCAACTTCAATCTGAGAAAAATCAGGGTTATAAGTCAGGTCTAAATTCAAAGAAGGGGTTAAAGAAATTTTTGCATCAAAGCCAGCATTTCCTTTTGCTGTGTTGTTACTGGTGTCATTTTGCAATGTTCCAGTCGTATAAGGAATGAAAGAGATGTTTCCACCTGGAGAGGATGGACCAACATCCCATCTTAACGAACCAGAATAGCCGAAATCAAAGAAATTAAAATTCAAGGGCATATCTGTCCAACTTGAATACTCATTGTTCTTGAGATCTGCTCTTAAAAAATTCAATCCCCAAATTTTCTTTCCAGCTTCAAATCTTAATGTTTTTAATGGAATAGCAATTTCTGCAATCCAGTGGTCGGGATATCTTGTTGTTGCTGAATACCATTTATTGTCCCAACTGAAGTTCATTTCCATATCACTTTGTCCGGCATTTACCAAATCCTCAGTCTGCACATTATATGGGGTAATGGAGAAAACAAATCCATTTGTTTTTCTATTGATGGGATCTATTGCAATAGAAATGGCATCACTTTCATATAATCCATTATCTCTTTTTAATGTTTGGGCTATATAATAATTGGTGTCTCTAGCTATAATTCCAAAATACAAATAGGTATCATCGTAGGAGATTTTTACCAAGGTTGATCTTTTTGGTCGGCCGATATCTGTGGGCCATTTCATGTGGAAATCTTTTGCTACTCCTGCCGACTCCCAGGTTTGTTCATTCAGCAATCCATCGATTTTGATGTTGGAAACTGATTTTTTGATATTGACTTGAAACTGCTCCTGAAAATTCGAAGGATCTTGGGCTTCTGTAAGATTTGTATACAGAAGAGCACAGATGATTGTCAAAATAAAAGGGGTGCGCATTAGATATGGCAAAATTCGTGATTATCGTTGATTGTTAAGTCAATTTTTTTATAAGTACTTATTTAAGGATGAATGGAATGATTCCTTATCTTGATGTATGCTATATCGTTTTGCTTGGGTGTTGATGTGGATAACCTTTAAGATCTATTTTAGAAGAATAGATGTTATTGGCTTGGAAAAAATAGATCCCCAAAAACCATCTATTTTGGTTGCCAATCATCCCGCTTCGTTTTTGGATGCTATGGTACTAGCTGTGTTTTTAAAACGAAATGTTCACTTTTATGTACGGGGTGATATATTCAAGCATCCCATCGTTTATAAAATTTTTACATGGTTGCACATGATTCCCATTTTCAGTAGAGATCATGGAATGGAAAATGTTGGAAAAAATTTTGCAACATTTGAAAGGGGGAAGCAATTGCTTCAGAAAGGTCATTTATTGTTGATTTTTCCTGAAGGATTTAGCAGGCTTTCAAAGAAAATTGAGCCCATGAAAAAAGGTGCAGCACGTGTTGCACTGCAAACTGCATTTGAAGATGTGGGAGGAGATGATCTAAGTATTCAGTCAATTGCAATCAATTATTCATTTCATGGCATTAAATCGGATTTATATATAAGCGTTGGAGATAGCTTGCAACTCAATCCGTATAAAAACGTATACCATGAACTTCCTGCAAAGGCAGTTTCGCAACTCACATCTGATCTATTGCCTTTTTTTGAAAGAAATATCATCCATGTAAAAGATGGTAATAGAACTTTGTTAGTGGAGCAGGTATTACGACTTGCATATAATGATTGTCTGGATAATCCATCGGTATTTTTTGAAAAGGCAAGAGCTATTTGTAATAAGATTGATGAAAAATCAGATCTACTTTATCATGATTATTCAGTTGTAATCAATCGATATCAAAACTTGCTTACAAGCTATCAAATCAATGATCGGGCATTTTCAAAAAACCCAGTTTTATTAGGTCCTACTTTATTGAATTTAATTGCCACCATAGAGATTTTTGTAATAGGTAAGTTGTTTTGGTTTTTGCCCGGTAGAATTACCAAATGGATTGCTGATAAAACTGTAACCAGAATTGACTTTTATACAAGTGTAACTGCTGGAGTGCTGGCTTTTGTTTGTTTGATATGGTGGATAAGTGCGCTGGTATTGTCTAATGTGTTTCATTCTAGCATACTTACACTCTCAATTTTTTGCATGCCTGTCATTGCATATTTTACATTAAAATGGGAATATGATTATAAAGATCTTGCAGCTACTTTACGTGCAAGAAAATTAAAAAACGAAAATCCAGATTTGTTCTTTGAATTATTTTCTTTGCGCAATCAAATTCTTAATTAATCTTCATTTAGCAAGTCTGGTCTTTTCTCTTGCGTTCTTTTCAAGGCTTCCTCATTACGCCATTCTGCAATTTTTCTGTGGTCTCCACTCATTAAAACAGGGGGTACTTTCCATCCTCGAAAATCTTCAGGCCTTGTATATACAGGTGGCGCCAATAAGTTGTCTTGGAATGAGTCAAACAATGCCGAGGTTTCATCATTTAATACTCCTGGAATCAATCTCCCAACAGCATCAACAATAACGGCTGCTGCCAATTCACCTCCACTCAATACATAATCCCCAATAGAAATTTCTTTAGTAATAAAATGATCTCTAACCCTCTGATCAATTCCTTTATAATGTCCACATATAAACAGAAGTGATTTTTTTAATGATAGTCCATTTGCTATTCCCTGATTAAATCTTTCTCCATCTGGAGTTAGATAAATGATTTCATCAAACGAGTGTATTGCGTTGAGTTCTTCAATTGCTTTAACGAGTGGTTCACACATCATCACCATTCCAGCACCTCCTCCAAATTGGTAATCATCAACCATACCGTATTCATTTACAGCCCAGTTCCTTAAATGATGAAGCTTGACTTGCAGTAATCCTTTATCTGCAGCTCTCTTCATGATGGAGTGAGAGAATGTGCTTTCAATCAATTCAGGAATGACACTGAGGATATGTATGTTCATGTGTATAAAGTTACGCTCAAATGTTTTCCGTGAAGTCGTCCAAATCTCTTCGTTCTTTCTTTGTTGGTCGACCTATTTTTGAAAGTCGCTTTCCTGAGTAAAAACTAGCTGCCTGAAATGCAATTCTTTCTTTCTCTTCAGGGGGTGTAAGATCTTCGTAAAATTCTATTGCTTCTTTGTATTGAACTCTTTTTGGAAGCAGTCCTTTTACTTTAATGACCCATCGCTTCTCCTCTGTCTTTATTTCATAGACATCATCGATTTTTACAATTCGAGATGCTTTCACAGCTTCACCGTTCATTTTAATTCTTCCTTTATCACATGCAACAGCAGCGATAGACCTCGTTTTAAAAATTCTGATGGCCCAGAGGTATTTATCCAACCTGAGTTTTTCTTTTTCCATTTTATTTGCTTAGTTCAGCAAAATATTGATGAAAGTAAGGAATGGTTTCTATTCCTTTATAATAATTGGCAATATCATATTTCTCATTGGGTGAATGGAGATTATCGCTGTCCAATCCAAATCCCATAAAGACAATTTTTACACCCAACTCTTTTTCAAAAAGTGAGCAAATCGGAATACTTCCTCCTTCTCTCACTGGTACTGGTTGTTTTCCGAATGATTTTTCAATTGCTTTTGCAGCGGCTTTATATGCAATAGAATCAATTGGAGTAAGGTAGGGTTCGCCTCCATGGTGTTCAGTTGCGCTAACAGTTACACCTTTTGGTGCAATTTTTTGAAAGTAATTGAGCAGTATGGAGGTGATTTTTTGGGATGATTGATTGGGGACCAATCTTGCAGAAATCTTTGCTGTAGCTTTTGATGGAAGTACAGTCTTTGAGCCTTCACCTGTGTATCCTCCCCAAATGCCGTTTACTTCAAGCGTTGGACGAATACCGGTTCTTTCTCTGGTAGAAAATCCTTTTTCACCATATACCGTTTCAATGCCTAGATCTTTGATGTATTCATTTTCATCAAAAGGTGCCTTCGCCAATAATGCTCTTTCTTCACTTGTAGCTTCCAAAACATCATCGTAAAATCCGGGGATGGTGATGTGATTATTTTCATCGTGACAAGAAGCAATCATTTTTGCAAGTATGGTTACTGGATTGGCAACTGCACCTCCATATACACCACTGTGAAGATCTCTATTTGGTCCGGTTACTTCAACTTCAATATAACTTAGTCCACGCATACCTGATGCTATAGATGGATTTTCCAAGCTGATCATTGCGGTGTCGCTGATCAATATAACATCACATGCAAGCAAATGCTTGTTCTCAACAACAAAGGTTGCAAGGTTAGGGGATCCAATTTCTTCTTCACCCTCAATACAGAATTTAATATTTGTTTTTAATGCATCATTTTTTGTCATTAATTCCAGTGCCTTTACATGCATAAAAAATTGACCCTTGTCATCACATGCACCTCTGGCAAATATTTTTCCATCTCTAATGCTTGGCTCAAAAGGATTTGTTTCCCACAATTCCAATGGATCGGCAGGTTGTACATCATAATGGCCATAGACTAAAACGGTTGGAAGAGAGGGGTCAATGATTTTTTCTGCATATACAATCGGATGTCCCTTTGTTGTATAAACACTTGCGCTGTCTGCACCTGCAGCTATTAAACTATTTTTGACTGCTTCTGCACAATCAATCATGTCTTTTTTATGATTGCTGCTTGCGCTGACTGACGGAATACGCAACAATGCTAACAACTCACTTAAAAATCTCTCTTTGTTTTCTTCGAAAAAATGCTTCATGAGGACAGTTTTATGTGTAAATATTACACAATAGATTAAGGAAAATTTTTACTAAAAAATTTAATTAAGTGAAAAACCTGACT
This sequence comes from Parafilimonas sp., assembly GCA_017856455.1. Classification (GTDB taxonomy): domain Bacteria; phylum Bacteroidota; class Bacteroidia; order Chitinophagales; family Chitinophagaceae; genus Pollutibacter. The sequence goes on along the minus strand of JAFMEZ010000009.1, from coordinate 19,605 downwards.
ATATTTGGTCTACGATTGCGTGTCATATTCAGCCTTTGTACATCTTTCAAGGATGCCACAAAGGCTGATTTTTTTTATCTACTATTTGTCATACGTTCTTCTACTTGTTTCCAATTGATCAAATTAAACCAATTGTTAACATACTCTGCTCTTCTGTTTTGGTATTTCAAATAATAAGCATGCTCCCATACATCCAAGCCCAAAAGAGGAATCCCTTTTATAGAAGATACATCCATCAATGGGTTGTCTTGATTGGGAGTTGAACCAATTTGTAAAAGTTTTTTATCATCAATATATAGCCAGGCCCATCCACTTCCAAATCTTGTCATTGCAGCATCAGAGAGTTTGGCTTTGAAATTTTCAAGGCTATTGAACGTGCTGATGATTGCATCTTTTAATTTGCCTTCCTGTAATTGTGGTGCATTTGGCATCATGCTTTTCCAGAAAAATTCATGGTTAAAGTGTCCGCCTCCATTGTTTCTGAGTTTTGCACTATACAGAGAAATATTTTTTAGGGCATCTTCAATGGAAATATTAGCACCTTTAAATTCTGCAATTGCTGCATCGTTCAGGTTCTTTGTGTACGCTGCTGCATGTTTGGTGTAATGAATTTCCATTGTTAACGCATCGATATGCGGTTCTAGTGCATTGAATCCGTATGATAATGGAGTTTGAGTAAATGGGGTAGTCTGGATTTCATGACCTTTTAATACTTCTGGAATAAATGTAGTTGCTCCAATGGCTATTCCAGCACTTATTGACTGTTGAATAAATTTTCTTCTTTCATGATTATGTTTCATATGTCAAAGTTTTATTGAATGGATTTATTTTTTTCTAAGCATAGATTTGAATGATTTAAAGAATCTGAAGTAAAATTCATTGTTGAACAATTGTGAATCATTCATTGCCTTTATGACCAAAAATATACCTATTGGTAATAAAGCAAGTGATGAAAGCCAGATTCCCCAGAATGGAGACATGATTTCCTGTCTAACAAATTTTTCACCAAACATGTTCAGCAAATGAAAAATCATGAAAAATATTACTGCTACAACGAGCGGCATGCCTAGTCCACCTTTTCTTATGATTGAGCCCAGTGGTGCTCCAATGAGGAACAATACGATGCAGGCAAATGAAAAAGCAAATTTTTTGTGCCATGCAATATGGTACATCCTCTTGTCATAATTTCTTTGTTTGTCATCATATGCCAATAAATCCAATGCATTTTTGATCAAGTTGATTTTATCAGCTGCTTTAGAATAAGCCATTGTTTTTGCAGAATCCGGCAAAGTAGCTCCATAGTTTTTTGCTTTCGCTGGAATCTTTTTCAAAAATGTAGTATCCACTCCTTTCAAAAATATTGTTGATGATGTAAAGTAAGTATTGACTTCTTTTTGAATTCTTTTGTATTTGATTTCATTCAATATTTTGTTGATAGAGTCAGTTGCATGTTGCAATTGTTTTACATTAAGCATATCATAACTTCCTTGAAAAAGGCTGTCTGGAGTTTTCATCATATTAAAACTGCTCAAGTCAAAAACCTTCTTATATTTTTTGAACCCTAATCTGTAGTAATCTGTTGCGGTAGTATTGTATGCGCCTTTTTCTTGATACCTCCATCCGTTTTCGAGATCGAACTCCAAAAACTTTTTATCATCACTAATATGCATTTTACCTTTTTCTGCAATGATGATATTGTCTTGCAATACAAATTGGTTTTCAAAGATGATAATATTAGCGATGCCATTCCCGTCCTTCTCTTTTTTTCCAACTTTGATTGCATAGCCCGGAATTTTATCATAAAAAATCCCCTCTTTGATATCAAAAGCGGGTTTTGAAACCCTGATATCATATAGCATAGTTGCGAATCTCAGATTTGCGACCGGCATCACATAATTAGAAATGAGAAATGCAATGATGCTGAGTATGAAAGAAACAAACAGAATTGGTCGCATGAACCTCATTAAGGATATCCCGGAAGACTTGATGGCAACCAATTCAAAGCTTTCACCCAAATTGCCAAAGGTCATGATTGAAGAAATCAAAATAGAAATCGGCAGCGAATAAGGGATGACGGTAGTAGAAACATATGCCGTTAATTCAGCAATGTCAGCGAAACCTAATCCTTTTCCAACAAGGTCGTCTATATACTTCCAGAAAAATTGCATCACCAGCACAAACAAGGTGATGAAAAAGGTCGCGATAAATGGACCAATAAATGCTTTAAGAATTAATCTATCAAGTTTTTTGATCATCCTTAATTTCCCAGCCTGTGGAAAAGATCATGTACCTGCACATCCCAAAGTCGGGTTTGATCTGCAATCTCTTTTTTCTCTGCAAAATCTTTGATGACCAAAATGGTCTGACCACTCACTTCAGTTTTCTCAATAACAAATTCGAAGTATTCGTTTTTAGGTGCATGGAGCCATCTGTAACGAATGAATTTATCAGCTTCAGCATCTAAGACTTCTGCTTTGTCGGTTGACCCGTTCCAAGAAAAACTAAAAATGTTGTCTCTTTCATCCACTCTATCAGCAAACCACTCCTGCAAGCCTGCTGGAGTAGAAAGAAATTCAAATAAAATGTTAGGGGAGCATCTTACTGGGTACTCTACGGAAAATAATTGTTTACTCATGAATATTTAATTGATCACATTACATCTACAAATCCGTGCACCTTGCAATGATAAAAAAATATCGGAATTGAAAAAATATAATTTAGTCTTTCTTTCCAACTTTTTCAACGGGGTTATCCCCATGCAAAACTGCAAGGGGCAAAATAATGAATATCAGCACTTTGCATTGGTTTCTGATAAAAAAATGACAACATTGCTGCTGATTTAACATATTCTTGGATAATCTCGCTATTGTAGAATGATACTAATTGCTGCTGTTCACCGCTTGCTAATGCTTAATTTTGCAAAAATTTTCTCGAAGAACCAGGTAAAATAAAACGTAGCATGTTTGAAAATTTAAGTGAAAAGATCGCCTCGGCGTTTAAACAAATAAAGGGTGAGGGTAGAATAACTGACTTGAATGTTGCGAATACCATCAAGGATATTCGAAAAGCATTGCTGGATGCGGATGTTAACTTCAAAATAGCAAAAGAATTTACAGATAGGGTAAAGGAAAAGGCCATTGGCCAAAAAGTACTCACTGCTGTTAGTCCCGGGCAATTAATGATCAAAATTGTCCAAGATGAACTCACCGAATTGATGGGTGGTGATGCAAGCAATTTCGAGATCAATGGAAATCCTGCTGTCATCTTAATTGCGGGATTGCAAGGATCTGGTAAAACAACCTTTAGTGGTAAACTGGCTAATTATCTTAAATCTGTAAAGGGCAAGTCACCTTTATTGGTAGCGGCCGACGTATACCGTCCGGCTGCCGTTGATCAATTAAAAGTTTTAGGTGCTCAAATTGGCATTGATGTTTATGCTGAGCCAGAAAATAAGGATCCTAAAAAGATTGCTGAAGCTGCATTGCAATTCGCAAAATCCAACAATAAGAATGTAGTGATTGTAGACACTGCCGGTCGACTTGCTATTGATGAAGAGATGATGAATGAGGTAGCAGCACTCAAAGATTTTCTGAAACCTCAGGAAATTCTTTTTGTTGTGGATGCGATGATCGGACAAGATGCAGTGAATACAGCAAAGGCTTTTAATGATCGTCTTGATTTTACTGGAGTTGTACTTACCAAGTTAGATGGTGATACAAGAGGCGGTGCTGCACTCTCCATTAAATACACTGTTCAAAAACCAATCAAGTTTGCCAGCAGTGGCGAGAAAATGGATACGCTGGATGTATTCTATCCAGATCGTATGGCGCAGCGAATTTTGGGGATGGGAGACATTGCAACACTGGTGGAGAAAGCGCAAGCACAATTTGATGAAGAGCAGGCAAAAAAACTGGAAAAGAAAATCAGAAAGAATCAATTCGATTTTCAAGACTTTCTTGATCAGCTGCAACAAATCAAAAAAATGGGTAACCTAAAAGATTTGATGGGGATGATTCCTGGCATGGGTAAAGCAATGAAAGACATAGATATCAGCGATGATGCTTTTAAAGGGGTTGAGTCCATTATAAAATCCATGACTCCTTTTGAGCGTTCAAATCCAGATGTGATTGATATGAACAGGAAAAAACGCATTGCAAAAGGTTGCGGGCGTGATATGACAGAAATCAACCAGTTTTTCAAACAATTTGAGCAAATGAAGCTAATGATGAAAAACATGAATAATATGCCCGGTTTGGGAAGAATGGGTCGAAGGTGATTTAACGTATTAATTATCAATGTTTTTTGCCATTTAATTTCCATTACTTATCTTTGCACTCCTTAAAAATTATTGATCACCCACTAAAAATTTTTATTTTTTATGGCTGTTAAAATCCGACTCCAAAGACATGGAAGCAAAAAGCGTCCATTCTATTTCATCGTTGTTGCAGATTCTCGTTCACCACGTGATGGAAAATTCATTCAGAAGATTGGTACTTACAATCCACTCACTCATCCTGCTACAGTTTTGGTTGATCGCCAAAAAGCATTAGACTGGTTGAGTAACGGTGCGCAACCAACTGATACCGTTCGTAAAATTTTATCTACAAAAGGTGTTTTGTATTTGAAACATTTATTGCGTGGTGTTAGTCTTGGTTTGTTCGACCAGGAAACTGCAATGAATAAATTTGAATCTTGGCATCAGGACCAAGAATCAAAATTACGCGCACGCCAAGAAGCTGCTGCAAAAGAGCGTCGTCAGCGTCGTATGGAAGCTGCGCAACCAAGACCTAAGAAAGCTGCACCTGCCCCAGCACCAGAAGCAGACCAGTCTGCTGAAGCTGCTCCAGCTGCAGAATAAAATAAAATTATATTTATTTAAAGCCTCGTAGTATCATACGAGGCTTTTTTTATGATGGAACAATATGTAGTCATAGGTAAAATCATCGCCACATTTGGTGTGAAAGGTGAATTGATCATTCAACATCATCTTGGTGAAGATGTAGATGCCGAAGCAATAAAAATTATTTTTATTGAGGAGAAAGGTGGAAAATTCATGCCCCATTTTGTAGCGTCGATTAAGTCTAGAAAGGAAGATGAATTGTTGTTGATCATTGAAGGTGTTGATACTCCTGAAAAAGGGAAATCTTTTTTAAGAAAACAGGTATGGTTGCCGGAAAATGAAGTAAAACTGCATGCCTCTAAAAACTCGCCAATTGCTTTATTGGGCTTTACAGTCTTTGATAAAAAAGTCGAATTGGGTAAGGTTTTGGAGGTGATTGAACAGCCCATGCAAATTCTTTTAAGGGTTGATTATAAAGGAAATGAAATTTTTGTCCCACTAAACGAAAGCACGCTAATTAAAATAGATCATAAAAAAGAAAAAATTAATGTTGAGTTGCCTGCTGGGCTTTTGGATATTTATATAAATTGAACTTGCATTTCTTCATTGCATGTCAATCCCACAAACCTATATTGCGCATTTTGATCTTGATGCATTTTTTGTTTCTGTTGAAAGAATCCTTAATCCTGCTTTAGTTGATAAGCCATTGATCATTGGTGGTTCAAAAGAGCGGGGAGTGGTGAGTACTTGCAGTTATGAGGCAAGAAAATTTGGGGTACACTCTGCCATGTCCATGTCAGGAGCACATGCACTTTGTCCGCATGGAATTTTCATGAAAGGATCGAGGGGTGAATACAGCAAGTTTTCAAATTGGGTGAATGACATCATTCAGGCAAAAGCACCTCTTTTTGAAAAGGCGTCAATCGATGAATTTTATATTGATCTGACCGGGATGGATAGATTTTTTAATCCTTTACAGTGGACAATTGATCTGCGTAATGAAATCATGGAAACGACTAAGCTTCCCATATCATTTGGATTAGCGTCTAGCAGGATGGTAGCAAAAATTGCAACGAATATTGCAAAACCCAATGGATATATACAAGTGTTGCCAGGTAAAGAACAAGAATTTCTTGCTCCATTGCCTGTAGAAAGTATTCCAGGTGTTGGTGAGCAAACACTTAAAAGAATGCATGAGTTAGGAATAAAAAGTATTGGAGACTTGGCTGCATACCCAGTACATATATTGGAATTAAATTTTGGATTTTATGGAGCAGTACTGTCCAAAAAAGCAATTGGCGAATCCAACGCGGAAATTCATTCGTCTTATGATGCCAAGTCGGTATCTACTGAACATACATTTTTTGAAAATGTAAATGACATTTCATTTCTTGAATCTACTTTATTGAATATGTCTGAAAAGTTAGGGTATGAACTGCGTCGAGATGCAAAAGCAGCAAAGTGTATTGCTGTGAAGATTAGATATCCAGATTTTGAAACGCATACAAAGCAAATAAGTATTGCATCCACTTCATTTGATGATGAAATTTTTAAAGCGGCCAAACAACTTTTTCATCAATTGTACGATCCAAAAAAATCTATACGTTTACTAGGAATACGTTGCACTGAGTTTACTGCCGCGGCTGTACAAACCAATATTTTTGAAAACAAAGTCCAAAAATTAAATCTATACAGTGCAATCGACCAAGTGAAGTCTAGATTTGGAAAACATTCAGTAGGCAAGGCTGGGAAAGACAAAAAATAAGTCTACTTAATTGGTAGAGTAATAGTTTTTTGCTATGTTTGTCTTTTAAATAATACACATGTCATTACACTTAGGCGACGACGCACCAAATTTTAAAGCGCTTACTACAGCAGGTGAAATTGATTTTTACGAATACTTGGGTGATGGATGGGGAGTGTTGTTTTCTCATCCGGCTGACTTTACCCCTGTATGTACAACTGAATTGGGACGAACTGCTCTCTTAAAAGAAGAGTTTGCAAAGAGAAATGTAAAGGTGTTAGCAGTTAGTGTTGACCCATTGGATAAACACAATCAATGGATTGGCGATATCAATGAAACGCAACATTGTAATGTTGATTTTCCAATCATTGCCGATGAAGATAAAAAAGTTGCCACCTTATACGACATGATTCATCCCAATGCATCAGCGACTTTTACTGTTCGCTCATTGTTTATTATTGGTCCGGATAAAAAATTAAAACTATACATCACTTATCCTGCTTCAACAGGTAGAAATTTTGTGGAGGTACTTCGTGTAATTGACTCTTTACAGCTGACAGCCAAACACAGTGTAGCTACACCGGCTGACTGGAAGCATGGTGAAGATGTCATTGTAGTTCCGGCTGTTTCAACAGAGGATGCCATTAAGAAATTTCCCAAAGGTGTTAAGGTTGTAAAGCCATATTTAAGATACACACCAGAACCATAAAGGATTAACTACCTTTGCTGCATGTCTAATGCAGCAAAACCAAATATCAGGAATCAAAGCAAAGAGCAAATAGCAGCATTTCTCGAAAGTGTAGGAGAAAAAAAATTTAGACTGCAGCAAATATGGGAATGGTTATGGCAGAAGCATGCCTTTGATTTTCAGTCCATGTCTAACCTTTCAAAGACCCTGCGTGCTCAATTGGAAGAGGCATACTCATTTCCCTCTCTTAAAGTCAATACAACCCAATACAGTGATGATGGTACGATAAAAGTTGGATTTAAAACATTTGACGGACATTTGGTGGAAGGTGTATTGATTCCAACTGAAGATAGAATAACAGCATGTGTTTCATCACAAATAGGTTGTTCACTGAGCTGTAAGTTTTGTGCTACTGGATATCTAGAGCGAAAACGCAATTTGAATTTTGATGAGATCTATGATGAAGTTGTTTTATTGAATCAACTTTCATTCAAACACCACGACAGAAAACTGACCAATATAGTTTTCATGGGCATGGGGGAGCCTTTGCTTAATTACAAAAATGTACTCAAAGCAATTGAGAGAATTACAGCTACCGATGGTCTGGCGATGAGTCCGCGTAGGATTACTGTTTCTACTGCAGGAGTAGCCAAAATGATCATGCAATTGGGCGACGATCAAGTAAGATTCAAACTTGCATTGTCGCTGCATGCGGCAAATGATAAGAAACGTGATCAAATTATGCCTATCAATGAAACAAATGATTTGAAAGCATTGATTGAAGCACTCAATTACTTTTATCAGAAAACAGAAAATGAGATTACATTAGAATATATCCTTTTCGATAATTTCAATGACTCATTTGAAGATGCCGGAGAACTGATCAAAATTTACAGGCAGATTCCAGCTGACCTTGTCAATATCATCGAGTATAATCCAATTGATTTCGCAAAATTTAATAAACCAAGCGAGGAAAAGACCGCAGCGTTTATGAGCTATCTTGAAAAAAATCGTGTCAATGCACGTTTGCGTAAAAGCAGGGGGAAAGATATCGATGCAGCATGCGGACAATTGGCCAATAAATCATAGTCATATTTAAACTTTTACATGAAACGTACAGATAACTTTTCAAAGTTTGCTCCAAAAAAGAAGAATAGTGCTGTGAAGGAGGCAATCCGCCAGGAGAAAAAGAAATGGAAAAAAGAGCGATCAGAAGCAATTGAAAAAAAGAAAGAAATTGCTAAAGAAACTATTGCGAAGAAGTCATCTTCTGCAGCATCCTCAATTACTATTCGAAAAGTAGATAAAACCATGCCCTTGAACAAATATGTTGCCCATTGTGGAATTTGCTCAAGAAGAGATGCTGTCCCAATCATCAAGGACGGCAAAATAAAAGTCAATGATCAAGTTGTTGTTGAACCAGGATTTAAAGTTTCTCCTAATGATGTTGTTCTATATGCTGGCAAGAAAATATTTCCAGAGAAAAATTTGGTTTACATCCTTTTGAATAAACCCAAAGATTATATAACGACACTTGAAGATCCGCAGGGCAGAAAAACTGTACTTGATTTGTTAAAGGGAGTTGCCAATGAAAGAGTATATCCAGTAGGTAGACTTGACAGAAATACCACAGGCGTTTTATTGATAACCAATGATGGTGATCTTGCTCAAAAGCTTTCACATCCTTCCAATGAAGTCAAAAAAGTTTATGAGGTAAAACTCGATAAGCCGCTGTCAAAAGTTGATTTTGAAAAGATGCTTAAAGGAATAAACCTGGAAGACGGATTTGTAAAAGCAGATGCATTGGCCTATGCCGATCCAAAAGACAAATCTGTGATTGGCATTGAATTGCATAGTGGAAAAAATAGAATTGTAAGAAGGTTGTTCGAATTTCTAGGCTATGATGTAAAAAATCTTGATAGGGTTATGTTCGCCAACCTTACCAAGAAAAATGTTGAAAGAGGGAAATGGAGAATGTTGAATGAAAAAGAAATTCGACTTTTAAAATTCATGAACAGTTCATTTCTAAAGCAGGCAAAAAATTAAAAACCAACCTTCCATAATTTTTGAAAACAGTGAATTGGTCGCTGTAAATAAACCTTCAGGGTGGCTTTCCATACCTGATCGTCATGATGTTGAAATTCCATCCATACGAACATGGCTTGAAAAAAAATATCCTGAAATATTCATCATTCATAGAATCGATCGAGAAACCAGCGGTTTATTGTTATTTGCAAAAAATGAAATTGCGCATAAATACTATAATCAGCTTTTTGAAAAACGACAAGTCAAGAAAATTTATTTGGGGTTAACGCTCGGTTCAATAGCAGAAAATAGTGGGACAATCGCTCAGCCAATTGAGCAACATCCATCTGTATTAGGTAAAATGCGTATCGGTAGAAACGGTAAACCATCTGTTACGCATTTTCAGGTGTTGGAGAGATTGAAAGGGTACAGTTGGGTTGAGTTTGACCTTGAAACGGGTAGAACACATCAGATTCGTGTGCATCTTCAGCATATTGGACACCCACTTGCTTGCGACGTCTTATACGGAACTGCAGATCCTTTGTTGCTTTCATCACTAAAGAAAAAATTTAAGCTATCAAAAGAAGATGAAGCTGAAAGACCTCTTCTACATCGGCTAGCGCTTCATGCGTATAGTATAGAAATGAAAACGATGGCAGGGGAATTAATCAAATTAGAAGCTCCTTTGTCTAAAGACCTAGAGGTTGCCTTGATTCAACTGAGAAAATTTGCTAAGGTTTAATTGCCTTCTTTAAATCCTCTATTTTTAAAACTTGTTGGTTTCCCGTTTTAAGATCCTTAAGTGTTGCACTGTTTTTGCTGATTTCATCTTCCCCAATGATAATGATGTAAGGAATTGATTTCTTCTCTGCGTATTTGAATTGCTTGTCAAATTTTGACTGTTCATGAAAAATTTCACATGAAATATTCTCATTTCTTAAAACAGCAGCTGCATGTAATAAGTGGTACTTTTCAACACCAGTATTAAATATCAATGCAACGGTACCTTCTTGTATTTTTTCAGGGAACAGACTTAGCTCTTCCATCACATCATAAATTCTGTCAACACCAAAAGAAATACCGACTCCAGCAATTCCTTTAACACCAAAGAGTCCGGTTAAGTCATCATATCTTCCTCCACCTCCAATGCTTCCCATCTCAACACCAAGGGCTTTAATTTCAAATATTGTTCCCGTATAGTAATTCAAACCTCTGGCAAGAGAAGGATTTAATTTAATGTTTGAAGCAGGATTGCTTTTTTGTACTTCATGGAGAATTTCAATCAATTCATTGGTTCCTTCAATACCTATATTGCTTTTGGAGAATAGTCTCTGCAGGTCTTCAATGATTTTTTGATTTTCGCCCTCAAGAGAAATGTATTGCTCGATAATCCTCACTTGATCATTGGTAAGTCCTCTTTCCAAAAGTTCTGACTTAACTTTTTCTAGTCCGATCTTATCTAGTTTGTCAATTGCAATAGTAATATTTGTGAGATTTGATTCTCCTCCACATTGCTCTGCCAGTGCTTGAAGAATCTTTCTGTTGTTCAGGTGAATTTCAACTGGAACTTTTAAGTCATTAAATACTGTCGTATAAATCAATGCCAATTCAATTTCATGCAGGATTGAATTACTTCCTGCAATATCTGCATCGCATTGATAAAATTCCCGATACCGGCCTCTTTGTGGTCTGTCCGCTCTCCATACCGGTTGCATCTGATATCTTTTGAATGGAAATGTCAATTGACCTTGATTCATAGCCACATATCTTGCAAAAGGTATGGTTAAGTCATAGCGAAGCGCCCTTTCACTTATTCCCTTCGAAGTTTTTCCATTTAAAACGGATTCAAAATCAACCAAAGCTGATTCCTTTTTATCGGGATGATTGAGTCCGTTGTTTAAAATTTTGAAAATCAGTTTATCGCCTTCTTCACCATATTTACCCATTAGGGTTTCAATGTTTTCCATGGCAGGAGTTTCTAATGGCTCGAAACCATACAATTCAAAAACGCGTCGTATTGTGCTGAAAATGAAATTTCTTTTTCTTAATACTGCTGCAGAAAAATCTCTTGTGCCTTGAGGAATAGAGGGCTTCATGAGGCGAAGTTAAGGCTGTTTTGTGGATGTGTATTCTTCAATTAATTTATCACATGCCTGATCAATCAAATCAAAAACCTCATGGTATGCTGCTTCAGATCTCGACCAGGGGTCTGGAACATCCATTGATGAACCTGGAAAAAGAAAATCAAGCATCAAAGTAGTTTTAGTGGACGAGAACTTATCCCTTGAAATATATTTTATGTCGCTTAAAACATCATTCGCCATGGGGATAATCAAATCAAAATCATCATAATCTTTTGCTTTAAAAGCACGTGACCTTTGGTGTGATATATCAATGCCATTCAATTTAGCCACCATCTGTGATTGGGGATGAGGTGGTTCACCGTTATGGTAACCATTTGTTCCTGCACTTTCAACCTGCCATGATAATCCTAGTTTCTTGCATTTTTCCTGGAGGATTCCTTCGGCAAGTGGACTCCTGCAAATATTTCCGAGGCATACCATCAGCACTTTCATGCAAGTTTTTTGCAAATATAGCCGCTGTTAATATTTGTTTTTTTGAAACTATAAGTAAAAATGCAAGTAATTTATCCGAAGGACATCTACTCCTTGAAAGCAGATTTCATAAATTGCATCATATACTTTAATATGATTTCAGAAAAATTCAAGGAAAGAGAGGAAAAGCGCCAGCAAGGATTCAAAGTCATTTATGATTATACCATGGGAGTGCTATGGTTGGGGGCAGGCTTGTTCTTTTTATTGAACAAATATTTGATGAAGGGATTTGCATTCGACTCTTTAACTTCTTCCATATTTGGTATTGCATGTGTTTGTTATGGAGTGTTCAGGTTGTACAGAGGGTTTTCAGCAAAAAAATAATTCTATGAAGTTGTTGAATCACAGCTATGTTTTGTTAATCGTTGTCATCATAATAGGTTTCTCTTGTACTCCAAAAACCAAGAAAGCCAGAGTGATTCTTGGCGATGATACACTCACGACAGGAACAATTCATATCAGTGTTGATGAAACCTTTGCTCCGATCATTGACTCTCAGATCAAAGTATTCATGTCGCAACATCCTAAAGCAACAATCGTCCCACATTATAAACCCGAAGCAGAATGCATCAAAGATTTGCTCAACGATAGCATTCGAATGGTGATTATCACAAGAGGATTAACGGAGGAGGAAATTCCATTTTATAAGGACACGCTTTCTTTTGTGCCGATGTACGGAAGATTAGCGACTGATGCTGTTGCGCTGGTAACACATAACAATTGTAAAGACTCACTTTTTTCAGTTGCTGAGATCCGGTCTATGTTAAACGGAACAACCGGGTATAAATATGATTTGGTAATGGATGGATTGAAGGCCACCAGCACTGTACGTTTTTTGATGGATTCCATTCTTAAAGGGCAGCCAATGAATGGTAAAGTGATGGCCGCACAAAATTCACAGGGAGTGATAGATTATGTTGCCAAACATCCCAATGCATTAGGATTTATTGGTGTAAGTTGGATTGGCAATAAGGAAGATTCTACCCAATTAACCTTCCAGAAAAAGGTGAAAATTGCCGCCTTACAATGTTCAAATTGTGGTGAAGAGGTATATGTTAGGCCTTATCAGGCAAATATGGCCCTCAAAAGATATCCTTTAAACAGGGGAATTTATTATGTGCTGAAGGAGAATTTCGCCGGACTGGGAAAGGGATTTGTCAATTTCTTAACACATGAAAAAGGCCAATTAATCTTCCGAAGGGGGTATCTTGTACCAGACAGGATGGCCCTGCAAATTAGAAAAGCAAATGTTTCAGAATAAATAGATGATTTCTTACTTTTACAACCCTTAAAACAAACTGCGAAGTATGAAAATGAGACTCGTGATTGCTGCCCTTCTTTTTACTTCTGCTGTATCTGCACAAACAGTACAGGAGGGTAGAAAATTGTTATTGAGTCAGCGCTACCGTTCCGCAAAGGAAACATTAGAGAAAGTTGTGGCAAGTACGCCTACAAATCCGGAGGCTATCTATTGGTTGGCTCAAGCAAATTTTGAGTCGAAAAATCCCGCTGCAGCAAAACAAATTTTGCTAAAAGGAATGGAAGGAGCTAATGGAAGCAACCCACTTCTTTTGGTTGCAATGGGTCAATCAGAAATTACTGAAAAGAAAATCAATGACGCGAAGCAGCGTTTTGAAACAGCTATTTCATTAACCAAATCCAAAGATGCCAGCATTTTGGTTGCAATAGGAAAGGCAAACTTGGAAGATGGAGGTGATTATGCGTATGGAATTGAGAAATTAAAACTTGCTGCTACACTTAAAAACTTCAACGATCCATTTGCATATGTTTACATGGGTGATTTGTATCGTAAGTTAATGGATGGCGGAGGTGCAGTTTCTTCTTATGAAAATGCTCTGTTAAAGGATCCAAAATCTGCTGTTGCAAAATATAAAATTGGAAAGGTTTATCTGACACAAGGGAATGAACAGAAAGATATCTTCCTTGGAAAATTCAATGACGCAATCACTGATGATCCAACCTTTGCACCAGCACTCTATGAGTTGTATGTTTACTATTTCTTCAGAGATGTTGTAAAGGCAACCGATTTCTTTAATAAATACAAAATCAATGCTGATGCGGGTCCTGCGCTTGATTATGAAGAAGCGAGCTTGCAGTTTGCAGCTGGTGATTTCAAAAATGCAATTGCAAAATCAGATGCGTTGTTGAAATCACAAGGTGAAAATGCAGATGCAAGATTATACAGATTAAAGGCATATAGCTACGATAAGCTGAATGATTCAGCCAATGCACTATCATTGCTTGAAACATTTTTTCAAAAGGCAACTCCTGAACAACTTAATCCGGAAAATTATTACGTAGCTGCTGTTAATGCAGCCAAAATGAAATCTGATCCTGCAAAAGTAGATGACTATTTCATGAAGGCAATCAATGCAGATACTGCTATCACAAATAAATTGGATTACGCAAAGAAAGCTGCCGATTTCTTTAAGAAATCAGCCAATACCGCGAAGTCTGCTTTATGGCTGACGAAAGTACTCGGATTAAATCCTAAAACCAGTAAAGTTGATTTGTACAATGCTGGATTCGAAAATTTCAAAGCAGGAGAGTTCAAAACTGCAGATAGCATTTTCAGCGTTTACAAAACAAACTTTCCTAATGAAGTATACGGTCATTACTGGTCATTCAGATCTTTGTCTGTAATTGACTCAACAATGGAAGGGGGTTTGGCAATTCCGGATTGTGAAAAATTCATTTCAATTGCTGAGACTGACAAAGCAAAGAATAAAAGCACGCTGATTACAGCCTATGGATATTTGGCTGGGTACACCGCTAACATCAAAAAAGACCTTGCGTTGGCTTCAAGCTACCTGGATAAAATCATTGAAATTGATCCGAATAATCAGGATGCCATCAAAAACAGAGATATCCTGCAAAAAGCACTGGCCGCACCGCCGAAAAAATAAATGTAAAGGGACAATTAAATTGTCCCTTTTTCATTCCACACTTTCATTTTTTTCATCCTGATTTGCCTAACTTCGCGCCATCAAATTCAACCGATGTTCAAGACTATTTTACTTCAGTCTTCTTTGCTCGGACAGAATGCGCCCATCAGCAAGGCGAGTGATTACTTCCCCATCGGCATCCAGATTGCTTTTGCCGTGGTTTTGGTAACAATAATGATCTTGGGATCTCAGTTATTAGGGCCTAAAAGAAAGACTACCGATAAACTACAGGTGTTTGAAAGTGGAATAGAACAATTTGGTAATGCACGCCAACCAATGGCGATTAAATATTTTCTTGTTGCAATCTTATTTGTGTTGTTTGATGTGGAGGTGATATTTTTTTACCCTTATGCTGTCAATTTCAAAGCCCTGGGTTGGGATGGATTTCTAGCTGTATTGATGTTTATTGGATTTTTCCTAGCAGGATTTATCTATATCATCAAAAAAGGGGCATTGCATTGGGAAGATTAAATTTTCAAAACGCTTTGAAAAACAACTTCTTAGCGTTTTTGTTATAATAAAAAAATACTATGGCTAGGCCTGTACGATTTAACTTAAACCCCAAAGATTTCTCTGATCGCGGTATCAACGATGTTGAAATGCCTGAAGGACACATGGGGGAAGGTTTTTTTGCTACTTCTTTTGATAAAGTTGTCGGATTGGCAAGGAAGAATTCCATTTGGCCTCTTCCCTTTGCAACTTCATGTTGTGGTATAGAATTCATGGCTACCATGGGATCACATTATGATCTTGCACGTTTCGGATCTGAGCGCGTTGGTTTCTCACCACGCCAATGTGACCTCTTAATGGTGATGGGTACAATTGCCAAAAAAATGGGACCAGTTGTTCGTCAAGTATATCTTCAAATGGCTGAACCAAGATGGGTGATGGCAGTTGGAGCTTGCGCTTCTAGTGGAGGAATTTTTGATACCTATTCTGTTCTTCAAGGTATCGATCAGGTAGTTCCTGTTGATGTATATGTGCCAGGCTGTCCTCCAAGACCAGAGGCAATCATTGATGGTGTGCTTAAAATTCAAGACCTGATTCACAACGAATCACTAAGAAGAAGACATAGTGAACAATACAAGCATTTACTGGAAACTTACGGTATACAATAATATACATCATTCAAGATGCCAATCAACAGCGATCATATTAAAGAAAAAATAAACACACAGTTTGGTGATGGTGTACTCGCATGGGATGATTCATCAGATATTTTGTGTGTAGAGATTAAGTCAGAAATTAATCTGAAGGTATTGACTTATTTGTATGATGAACCATCACTTGCTTTTCAATTTTTAACTGATTTGACTGGTATCCATTATCCTGAAAAAACAGGTAATGAAATAGGGGTTATCTATCACGTTCATAACCTAAAAGAGAATACCAGACTTAGAATAAAAATATTTGTACCTGTTGGGAAACCTGATGTCTACACAGCATCCGGACTCTTCAGTGGTGCAAATTGGATGGAAAGAGAAACTTTTGATTTTTTTGGTGTCAATTTTATTGGACATCCAAATCTAAAAAGAGTATTGAATGTAGATGAAATGGATTACCATCCACTCAGAAAAGAATTTCCTCTTGAAGATCAAACCAGGATCGACAAGGATGATGAAATGTTTGGAAGATAAAGAAGCAAATAAAATCTATGCCTGAACAAGCGAACATAGTGTTACCAGAAGGGTCGTTGGAAAAACAAACAACAAGACTTAATCTTGGTCCGACGCATCCAGCAACTCACGGTGTATTCCAAAATATTTTGGAAATGGATGGTGAGCGCATCATTAAGGCTGAATCAACGGTTGGATACATTCATCGTGCTTTTGAAAAGCTTGCAGAGCGAAGACCATTATATCAGATTACTACTCTCACAGATCGTTTGAACTATTGTTCTGCACCACTGAACAATATGGGATGGCACATGACTTGTGAAAAATTATTGGGTGTTAAAACGCCAAAACGAGTCGACTATCTCCGTGTAATCATCATGGAGCTTTCTCGTATTTCTGATCATTTGATTTGTAATTCGATAGTTGGTGTTGATACCGGTGCTTACACTGGGTTTCTTTATGTAATGCAGTACCGTGAATTGATTTATGAAATTTATGAAGAGGTTTGTGGATCAAGACTTACCACGAATATGGGTAGAATCGGTGGATTCGAAAGAAACTTTACCAATACTGCTTTTGAAAAGCTTGAAAAGTTCTTAGAAGAATTCCCAAAAGTTTGGAAAGAGTTTGAGAACCTTTTCATGCGCAACAGGATTTTTATTGAAAGGACAAAAGGAACTGGAGCAATCTCTGCTGAAAGAGCACTTAATTATAGTTTTACAGGTCCAAATCTTCGTGCAGCCGGTATTGATTATGACGTTCGCGTTCATGCGCCATACTCATCGTATGAAGATTTTGATTTCATTATTCCAGTTGGAACTACTGGAGACAACTATGATAGATTCATGGTCCGTGGTGAGGAAGTATGGCAATCGCTAGGAATTATCCGCCAGGCTTATGAAAAAGTTCAGTCATTCAAAGGAAAGGATGCAGAGATTTATCATGCAGATGCTCCTGAATATTATTTGCCTGCAAAGTCAGATGTTTATACAAAGATGGAAGCCCTTATCTATCATTTCAAAATTGTAATGGGCGAAACAGAAATTCCTGCAGGAGAAGTTTATCACAGTATTGAAGGTGCAAATGGTGAATTGGGATTTTATTTGGTTAGTGATGGCGGTCGTTCACCTTATCGTTTGCATTTTAGAAGGCCATGTTTTATTTATTACCAAGCATATGAAGAGATTGTACGCGATACCATGTTGAGTGATGCAATTATCACATTGAGTAGTCTCAACTTGATCGCAGGTGAAATGGATGCATAAAAGAAAGAATTGAAAATGGTGAAGTTCAGTGTAGATAAAATGAAAGAGGTTGATGCAATTATTGCACGTTATCCTCAAGGCAAACAAAAAAGTGCATTGATTCCACTTTTGCATCTCGCACAAGAGGAGTTTGATGGTTGGTTGAGCGCGGAAACAATGGATTATGTTGCAAGTATTTTGTCCATTGAACCAATTGAGGTATATGAAGTAGCCACATTCTACAGCATGTTCAATTTGAATCCTGTCGGAAAACACGTGCTAGAAGTTTGTCAAACTGGTCCTTGTATGTTAAATGGAAGTGATGACATCATCGCATACATAAAGTCAAAATTGGGAATCGGAGTGGGCGAAACAACCGCAGATGGAATGTTTACTTTAAAAACAGTTGAATGTTTGGGTGCATGTGGATATGCTCCGATGATGCAAATGGGAATAAGCTACAGGGAGCATCTTACTCCAGCAAAAGTTGATGAAATCATTGCTAACTGCTACAATCATAAATAGAGAATAAGCATTATGGCAAGAAAATTATTATTAGAGAAAGCTCATATAGAAGGTATTCGTCACTTTGATGTTTACAAAAGAGAAGGTGGATATGCTGCTGTTGAAAAGGCATTGAAAATGGATCCGGCTGCTATAGTGGAAGAAGTGAAAAAAAGTGGATTGAGAGGTAGGGGTGGCGCTGGTTTTGCAACTGGACTCAAATGGAGTTTTCTCGCAAAGCCTGAAGGTGTTCCTCGTTACCTTGTTTGCAACGCTGACGAATCTGAACCAGGTACATTTAAGGACAGGTACTTGATGGAGTTCCTTCCACATCTGTTGATTGAAGGACTAATCGTTTCATCTTTCGCGTTGGGAAGCAATAGAACATACATCTATATCCGCGGTGAGTATGCATGGATCGTTGCTATTCTTGAACAGGCAATTGCTGAAGCAAAACAAAATGGGTATTTAGGAAAAAATATTTTGGGAACTGGTTTCGATTTGGAAATTTATGTTCAACGTGGTGCAGGTGCATATATATGTGGTGAAGAAACTGCATTGATTGAGTCATTGGAGGGAAAGCGTGGTAATCCAAGAATTAAACCACCATTCCCGGCAATCAAAGGATTGTGGGATTGTCCAACTGTTGTCAACAATGTAGAAACATTGGCAGCTGTAGTTCCCATTATGAATCTGGGTGCAGAGGAATACGCTAAGATTGGTGTTGGAAGATCAACTGGTACAAAATTAATTTCTGCATGTGGCAATATCAATAAGCCAGGTGTATATGAAATTGATATGACTATTTCAGTTGAAGAATTTATTTACAGTGATGAATATTGTGGCGGCATAGCTAAAGGGAAAAAATTAAAAGCCTGTATTCCAGGCGGATCCTCAGTGCCTATTCTTCCTGCAAATCTGTTGTTAAAGACTGCCAAAGGTGAGACCCGTTATATGAATTACGAAAGTTTATCAGACGGAGGATTTGCAACTGGTTCAATGATGGGGTCAGGTGGATTCATTGTTTTAGATGAAGACCAATGTGTGGTTAAGCATACACTTACCCTCGCAAGATTTTATCGTCATGAAAGCTGTGGACAATGTTCACCTTGCAGAGAAGGAACTGGTTGGATGGAAAAGATTCTTACAAAGATTGAAAATGGCAAGGGAGCAATGAGCGACATTGACTTGCTGTGGGATATACAAAGAAAAATCGAAGGAAATACAATTTGTCCATTAGGTGATGCAGCAGCATGGCCTGTAGCAGCCGCTATCAGACATTTCAGAGATGAATTTGAATGGCATGTAAACAATCCTTCATTGTGCTTAACCCAAAACTATGGCTTGGCTCATTATGCTGATG
>JAFMEZ010000032.1 GCA_017856455.1 Parafilimonas sp. | reverse complement strand
CACCGTTGGCAAGCAGCATTTGACTATCAAAGTGATTTGGCAAATGGAACCGTTCCTGCATATCATGTGTTAGATGCACAGGTTAGTTACAAGTTTCCAAAAATTCAATCTGTTGTTAAGCTAGGTGCAAACAACTTGTTGAACCAATATTATATAACGGCATTGGCTAACCCATCAATTGGTGGATTGTACTATGTTTCATTTGGATACAACATATTTTAATCAAGCGTGTAACACATTATCAAATCGCTAAACAAATGATTATGAAAAAAATTAGACATATACTATCGATGCTGCTGATTACAACACTTGTTGTTGTACTGGCCTCTTCTTGTAATAAGAATGTTCCTGAAGCTGTGCCAAAGCGTTTTTATTTGGCAAGTAATAATACCATTGGTGATATTATCAGCAATGATGCGAATTATTCTATTTTAAAAGCAGCAGTTACCAAAGCTGGCTTGATGGCTGATCTTTCCGATCGGAATAAAGTATTTACAGTTTTTGCTCCTAATGATGCAGCTTTTAATTTATCAGGAATACCAGCTGCGGCTATATCAGTATTGCCTGCAACTACAATTGCAAGTATTTTGCAATACCATATCATTCCAGGTAAAAAGCTGGTTGCTGCTGAAATCCCAACTTCTTTTCCCAACACTCAGTTTGTAACAAGTTTTATCATTCCTTCACCAAATACAAATCCACTGGTAAGATTCAGCACTTTTGTATCTAGAGGTGCTAGTGGTGCTTTTGTAAATAATATTCCCATTACAGCAACTGATATAGATGCTGCTAATGGAGTAATGCATAGGTTGTATGCAGTTACTGCACCTCCAACACGTGTTTTATTGGATACGATTTCACGTGATGCGGATTTGCAATACCTTGTTGCAGCTGTATTGGCTGCTGATGCTGGTGTTCCTGCAGGGAATAGATTCCAGGATTACTTAATCAATCCATTGGCAAATTTTACTGTGATGGCACCAACCAATCAAGCTTTCAATAATTTATTTGCTGTATTGGGATTGCCTCAATCGCCTACATCTTTTGCATTATTACCTGCTGCAACGGTTAGAGGAATTCTTGCTTATCACGTTTTGTTAGCGAGAGCTTTTTCTCCAAACCTACCAGCAACACCTACACCAGTTCCGACACTATTGTCTGCCTCTTTGCCAACAGCACCAACACTTACTTTTGATGCTACGCAGGGTGTGAAAGGATTTAAGAATCCTATTTATTCTAAAATAACTGCCACTGACAGACATGCTATCAATGGTGTTTATCACAAAATAGACATGGTTTTATTGCCACAATAAAATAATGTTGAACATATAAAAAGCCGAATGAGATTTCATTCGGCTTTTTTGTTTTTTATGAAGTTGAATTTATACTGCAAACCTGAAATGCATGATATCTCCGTCTTTCACAATATAATCTTTTCCCTGAACCGCCATTTTTCCTGCTTCCTTGCAAGCATTTTCAGAACCTAAAGAAACGAAATCGTCATAAGCTATCACTTCTGCACGAATAAATCCTTTCTCAAAATCCGTATGAATAACTCCGGCAGCTTGAGGTGCAATCATCCCCTTGGTGATTGTCCATGCCCTTACTTCTTGAACTCCAGCGGTAAAGTATGTAGCCAAATTCAACAAGTGGTAGGTAGATTTAATTAAACGAACAACTCCACTTTCAGACAATCCCATGTCTTCCAAGAACAACTTCCTGTCGTCGTAATTCTCCATGATGGCAATTTCACTTTCAATTGCTGCACTGATAAAGAGGATTTCTGCCTTTTCATTTTTGATCGCTTCCATCACCTGATTGGTGAATTGATTACCTTTTACCACACTTTTCTCATCCACATTACAAACATAAATGACTGGTTTGATCGTAAGAAGAAACAGATCATGCACGAATTTTTCTTTTTCCTCTTTGCTTATTTCAAATGCTCTTGCATTTTTACCTTGTTCTAAAAATATTTTTAGCTCCTTTAGTACTTCAATACAACGTTGAATTTCACGATCACCTGTTTTGGACATTTTTTCTACTCTTGACAATTTCTTGTCAACGCTTTCCAAATCCTTTAACTGAAGTTCAGTGTCAATCACTTCCTTGTCGCGAATGGGATTGACATTTCCATCAACGTGAATTACATTCTCATCTTCAAAACATCTTAAAACATGTATGATAGCATCTGTATTTCTAATATTTCCCAGGAACTGATTTCCTAATCCTTCTCCTTTGCTGGCACCTTTTACCAATCCAGCTATATCAACGATCTCAACAGTCGTTGGTACTACTTTTTGAGGTTTTACCAACTTCTCTAATTCAATCAGACGTTGATCCGGGACAGTAATTACACCAACATTGGGCTCAATGGTGCAAAACGGGAAGTTTGCTGCTTGCGCTTTGGCATTGCTCAATGCATTAAATAAAGTTGATTTTCCTACATTTGGTAAGCCGACAATCCCTGCTTGTAAAGCCATATTTTTATTTTTGCGTGGCAAAGGTAGTGAGAATGACGCAGAAGCATTCTGATTCGTCGCAAGATTTATAATTAACCGTCATGGCCCTAAATCTAATCTGGTTCTCTTTTTTTGTAATTGCATTTGCTGTTGCATTTGTAAAATGGGTAACAACTGGCGATGTGTTAATATTCAAAACCATTACAGAGGGAATTTTTAAATCTGCTGGGGATAGTGTAGATCTTTCTTTTAAGCTCATTGGAATCATGACATTGTTCTTAGGATTTATGAATATTGGTGAGAAAGCAGGGGCAATTCGTTTTTTGTCTCGTATTGTAGGCCCTTTCTTCTCAAAACTTTTTCCAGAGGTTCCTGATAAACATCCTGCATTTGGACATATGATCATGAATTTTTCTGCTAATTTATTAGGACTCGATAATGCAGCCACTCCATTTGGATTAAAAGCAATGCAAAGTCTTCAGGAATTAAATCCACAAAAAGAAACAGCAAGCAATGCTCAAATTATGTTTTTGGTGTTGCATGCATCAGGTTTAACGCTCATTCCTATTAGTATAATTGCCATTAGAGCTTCTGTTACGCCACCCTCTGCCAATCCTACAGATATCTTTCTTCCATGCATGATTGCCACTTTTGCTGCAACAGTAGCTGCCCTTTTGATTGTCTCTTTCAAGCAGCGAATCAATTTACTTCAGCCAGTTGTTTTGGGATGGATTTTAGGAATATCTATTTTAATTGGACTCCTCATCAGTTATATCAAGTTTGTTTTAGGAGATGGACAAATAGAGAATTTCTCAAATGTGCTCAGCAATGGACTGATTCTTTTAATCTTTCTGATTTTTTTACTTGGAGGTATGTATAAAAAAGTCAATCTCTTTGAGAGTTTTGTAGAAGGTGCAAAAGGTGGTTTTGAAGTAGCTATTAAAATTATACCCTATCTGGTAGCAATGCTGGTTGCAATAAGTGTGCTTAGAAGCTCAGGCGCATTTGAATTTATCACTCAATCCATTGGAAATATTTTTTCTTCATTGGGGATGGATACTCAATTTGTAAATGCATTGCCAACTGCATTAATGAAGCCCCTTAGTGGAAGTGGAGCAAGAGCAATGATGGTAGACACGATGAATACTTACGGAGCTGATTCTTTTGCAGGAAGACTTTCAGCTATATTCCAAGGCACCAGCGATACTACATTTTATGTTGTAGCTGTATACTTTGGTTCTGTTGCCGTTAAAAATACCAGATATGCAATTGGAAGTATGCTATTGGCTGATTTGGTTGGCATCATAACATCAATATTTTTAGCGTACCTCTTTTTTGGAAACTAGTATGCAAATTATTTTAAAAGATATATTACTGTTTGGTTATCACGGCGTTCATCCTCTTGAGAATGAAGTCGGGACTAACTTTAAAATCGACCTATTGATAGATATGGTTGATAAGGAAATAGTAGACCTACATGATACAATTGATTATGCAGAAGTCTTTAATGTTCTAAAAAAAGAATTCGCTGTAACAGAAAAGCTTTTGGAAGTTCTGGCAGACAGGATCTTGAATGCTATTTTTTCGAAATTTCACCATATTTTACAGATCGAAATACAAATCATGAAAGTAGATCCTCCAATACCTTCATTTCAAGGAATGGTTGGGGTCAAAAAAATTAAAAGAAAATAAGAATCTTATGAAAATCAACTTGCTATCATCCCTGTTTTTGATTTTGCAAATGAACTTGTTTGCACAAGAATCAATTCAATCAAAATATGATCCTAATGAATTGTTTAATCCATTGTTTTATAAGGATTATGGAAGTTCATTTCGTACTGGAAATGGCGAACCTGGAACTTCTTACTGGCAAAACAAAGCAGATTACGCTATCAAGGCAAGTTTAAATGATGAAACGAATGAAGTAAAGGGAAGTGTGACATTGACTTACACAAATAATAGTCCACATCAACATAACTTTTTATGGTTTCAACTCGATCAAAATCTTTTTAATCCATCATCCAGAGGATATGCAAAACTTCCTGTTAATGGAAGAAGCCGCTATACCGGGGTGAGTTCAGAGATCAATGGGGGTTATAAAATAGAATCAGTTAAGGTTATCAATACTGTTGCTGGTAAAGTATCAGAAATTAACGTTGATCCGGATATTATCGATACAAGAATGCGAATTGACCTGCCTAAAACCTTGAAGTCTAATGGCGATAAAGTTGTAGTTAAAGTTGATTTCTCTTTTATCGTGCCAGAATATGGTGCTGACAGAACAGGCATTTTGAAAAATGCTGATGGCAATATTTTTGCGATCGCCCAATGGTATCCACGCATATGCGTTTTCGATGATATACAAGGTTGGAATACACTTCCTTATTTAGGTGCAAGTGAATTTTATTTAGAATATGGAAACTTTGACGTTGCGATTACAGCTCCTGCAACCCATGTGGTAGTAGCCTCTGGTAATCTGCTCAATCCATCTGAAGTGATGACTTCAGAGCAATTGAAACGTTACCAATTGGCACAAACATCTGATCAAACTGTTATCATAAGAAGTAATGAAGAAGTAAAAGATGCTGCTAGTCGTCCTGATAAAAAAACACTTACATGGAAATATGCCATTACAAATGCAAGGGATTTCGCATGGGCTTCTTCGAAATCATTTATTTGGGATGCAGCAAAAATTAATCTGCCTAGCGGTAAAACTGCCTTAGCACAGTCGGTTTACCCAAGAAGTTCAGATGGCAAGAATGCATGGGGTAGAAGTACTGAGTATACAAAAGCTTCAATTGAAAATTATTCTAAACGTTGGTTTGAATATCCTTATCCTATCGCAACAAATGTTGCAAGCAATGTAGGAGGAATGGAATATCCTGGAATAGTTTTTTGCGGTGCAAATGCAAAAACAGAGGGATTATGGGGTGTTACTGATCATGAGTTTGGACATACATGGTTTCCGATGATTGTTGGAAGTAATGAACGAAAGTATGGATGGATGGATGAAGGTTTCAACACATTCATCAACGCAATTGCTGATGATGACTTTAATAATGGGGAATACAAAGCTCCAAAGTCGAATATGCATGAAATGGCAAAATATCTTTACAGTGACCGTACTGAGTCTGTAATGAAAACACCTGATGCGTTAAAAGAGGTGAACATTGGACTCTCCTTATATTACAAGCCAGGTTATGCATTGACTTTATTGAGAGAACAAATTATTGGTGAAAAAAGATTTGATGCGGCGTTCAAAAAATATATCAGAGACTGGGCATATAAACATCCTTCTCCATGGGACTTTTTTCGATCAATTGAGAGCAGTGTGGGTGAAGACCTAAGTTGGTTCTGGAAAGGAATGATTCTTGAAAACTGGAGATTGGACCAATCTATTGGAAAAGTAGAGCCACAGACAGGGGGAGTTAAAAATGGATACATTGTATCTGTTCATAACCTCGAAAAAATGGCTATGCCTGTTGTAATTGAATATGAAACTGTTTCTGGTGCAAAAGGAAGAGTGCATTTGCCTGCTGAAGTATGGCAAAATGCATCAAGTGTTAATGCCAGAATTCCTGTTCAGGAGGAGCTCAAAAAGGTTGTAATTGATCCGGATAAAGTTTACCCTGACTTCAATTCTGAAAATAATAACTGGCTGAATACCAAGCTTTAAGGAATAATAAACCTAAATAATCAGTCAAATTTCATAAAATCCATTAATTTTGCGCCTCCAAGTCAATGCTTGGAATTATTCCCAAAAGGTCCCATAAGTTCTTCGTCTGTTCGAAGACACCAGTAGGGGTAACGTAAAAAATACTGTTATGCCAAAAGTTAAAACCCACTCAAGGGCTAAAAAAACTTTTAAAATTACCGGTAGCGGTAAGATCACTTTCAGAAAGCCAACCCGTGGCCACTTGTTAACAAAAAAATCCACTAAAAGAAAAAGAGCATTGCGTGTAGAAGGTCAAGTTCATCACGCTAACCTTGATTTCGTAAAGAGACTTCTTCGTCTTAAATAGGATTTAATCAATAACAAATTAAAAGAAATTAGATATGCCACGTTCAAAAAATGCCGTTGCCTCTAGAGCACGCAGAAAAAGAATTCTCAAACAAGCCAAAGGATTTTTTGGTAAAAGGAAGAATGTATATACAGTTGCTAAAAACGTATTAGAGAAAGGTCTTACATATAGTTATGTTGGTCGTAAACTCAAGAAAAGAGATTACCGCAGACTCTGGATTGTACGTATTAATGCAGCTGTTAGGGAAGAAGGACTCACATATTCTGAGTTCATCAATAAACTAAAAGTAAAAGGAATTGAATTGGACCGTAAAGTTCTAGCTGATATGGCCATGAACAATGCTGAGTCATTCAAGAGTCTTGTACAGTCAGTTAAATAAACCTGATTCCCACTTGCTTAAGAGATGAGCAATACATATACTGATCTTGTAAAACAAACATTTTACTTCCCACAGGAAGGCTTTGATACCAAAGACGGATATTTACATTTCAACGATTTGGACCTCAAAGCTTTGATTGAAAAGTATGGCACACCTCTTAAGCTTACTTATTTGCCAAAAATTGGATCTCAAATCAACAAGGCGAAAACGCTTTTTGCCAAGGCAATTAAGAAACACAAATACGAAGGCAAGTATCATTATTGCTATTGTACAAAAAGCTCTCATTTCTCTTTTGTTGTAGAGGAAGCTTTACAGCATGATGTACATCTTGAGACATCATTTGCGTATGATATTGAGATCATCAATCAGTTGTACAAGAGAAAGAAGATTACAAAAGATACTTATATCATTTGTAATGGATTTAAGCAAAAGAGTTATACCTCCCGTATAGCGCGCCTCATCAATACCGGTTTTAAAAATGTAATACCCATTCTTGATAACAAAGAGGAGTTAGAGCGCTATAAAAAATCTGTAAGAGAGCCCTTTAAATTAGGGATCAGGGTAGCAGCAGAGGAAGAGCCTAATTTTCCTTTCTATACATCAAGATTAGGTATACGCGCTAAAGATATTCTTGAATTTTATGTTGACCAGATTGAAGGCTATGAAGAGAAGTTTCAACTTAAAATGCTCCACATCTTCTTGAACAAAGGCATTAAAGATGACATTTATTATTGGAGTGAGTTGAATAAGGTAATCAATCTATATTGTCAGTTAAAGAAAATATGCCCTGAGCTTGACTCTATCAATATTGGAGGAGGATTTCCTATTAAGCATTCACTTGGATTTGACTATGATTATGAATTCATGATCAATGAAATTATTTCCAATATAAAGAAAGCGTGTAAGAAAGCCCGTGTTCCAATGCCTAATATTTTCACTGAATTTGGAAGTTTCACAGTGGGTGAAAGTATGGCTCATATTTACTCTGTTTTGGCTGAAAAAATTCAGAATGATCGTGAGATATGGTATATGATTGACTCATCTTTCATCACAACACTTCCAGATACATGGGGAATAGGTGAGAAATTTTTATTGCTTCCCATCAATAAGTGGAACAATGAATACCAACGAGTAGTTCTTGGAGGAATTACTTGCGACAGTCATGATTATTATGATTCAGAGGAGCATATCAATGAAGTGTTTCTTCCTAAAACGAATGGCGAAAACCCCAAAGAGCCTTTATATCTCGGATTCTTCCATACAGGCGCATACCAAGACCAGATTAGTGGATATGGCGGGATTAAACATTGCATGATTCCTTCACCTCAACATATTATTGTTGGAAAAGATAAAAACGGTAAGTTGATTGATTGGGTTTATGCAAAAGAGCAGACTGCTCAGAGCATGCTTAAGATCCTAGGATACATCTAAAGTAGATTACTTAGCAAACTTCATCTTATATTTCTTGTTCACCTTTGGATTGTTGAAGTATTTTTCAGCATCCTCTTGTGTAAATCGAGGATCAAATTCAACCAGAGGTAAATCAATCAATTGGAGTTGTGATTGTTTAAGTTCGTCTTTGAGTTTCTTTGTTTTATTTAATATATCTATATCTTTTTCACCCACGAGACTATATTCGGTAAGCATAAAATCTAATCGTTTGATGGTAGCCCTTACTTGAGAAGCAATGTTTTGTTCCTGTACTTTGTTTGGTGAAACAGTTTCTTTAATGGGAACAAGTGTTAGTCCTAGTGATGGTAATACCTTGCCGAAGTTTTTTGCCCCATCGCTTTGAGCAGAGGTAGACAAAATAGTTCCAAACATTGCAGTGGATGAACTTCCGATATCAAAGTATGTCCTGTTTTTCTTTGTTTGTTCAATTTCGTTGCTTAGAATGAAAAAAGTAAGTTTCAGATCTTTTATATATTTCTTGATTTCATCAGCAATTTGTTTGTATTCCAGCATTTTTTGCGGGTAATTGACTCCTGGTTTGATATAAAGTTTTACTGTAGCTGTATCTGAATTTCTATAACTGTCAGTTCCTATAAACTGTAAGGCTAATAATTTCTGTTTAGTAGTATCTCCATCTCTGATGAAATCATAGGGGACAGTCCACTGAAACTCATCATTACATTTTTTCACTGGCTTAAAATCTGTGATGGGAAGATTGGAATTGATGGTAATTTGCTCAATAGGAAAACTGCCATCTTCACATTGGACCCTGAATTTAATTGTATCGCCTTCTTCTAATAGCACAAAATTACCAACAGTGGGTTTTAATTTCGTGACATTGATTTCCGTGCTGAAAAATTGTAGATTGAAACTTGTATCAATTCTTTCTGAAGCATTTCTGAGATTCTGAACACCAAATTCAACCTTATAAGGGATGTCAAATTTTAATCGTCCGCTTTTGAATAAATTCTTATCTGCCCTAAAAAATAAAACACCCGAATTTTTATCAATTCTGAGTCCTACTGGGGCTGACTTCAAATACCAAAAATACTGGTCTACTGGCTTATTGATTTTGAAATCGTAGGTGAGGGTAGAGTCAACTTGTAAAGTGAAAAAGGGACTTAAATTAATAATGCGCAATACAGAATCTGTTTCTTGCTTTGGATTATTTAGGGTAGCAGAGGAGTCCTTGATTGGAAGGGTGGTGTCTTTACTGATTTCCTGAGCAGAAGAGAACTTGAAAGCGACCAATAAAATGATTACTAACTTGATCCTCAATGGCAATAATGTTTAGACAAATGTAAATGAAAAGGGGCTAATTGCGTAAATTTGCTATCAAATCTTAACATTATGTATCCAGCTCAAATAGTAATTCCCATGAAAGAGGAATTGACAGAAAATGGTTTCGATGAATTATTAACCCCAACAGATGTAGACCAGGCAGTAGGAAGCGAAGGAACAACCTTGGTGGTGATCAACTCAGTTTGTGGTTGCTCTGCAGGAAGTGCAAGACCTGGTGTATTGATGTCTGTTCACAATTCAGAAAAAAAACCAGATCATTTGACAACCACATTTGCAGGATTTGATATTGATGCAGTTAAACGATTAAGAGAACATTTACTGCCTTATCCACCCTCATCTCCTGCAGTTGCTTTATTCAAAGATGGCAAATTGGTTCACATGATTGAACGTCATCAAATTGAAGGAAGACCAGCGCAAATGATTGCTCAAAATTTGATGGCAGCTTACGAGGAATTCTGTAACTAAGATGTATCCTAATCTATATTTTTTCATAAAACAGGTATTTGGTGTTGAGCCTTTTGGTTTTACCAGGTACCTGAATTCTTTTGGAATACTTGTAGCCATCGCTTTTTTAGTTGCTGCATATATCCTAAAAATTGAATTGCAGCGAAAGGAAAAAATGAATCTTCTATTCCCGCTGGAAGAGACAATTGTTGTAGGAAAACCTGCCTCAATTGGAGAACTGATCATCAATTTTGGATTTGGGTTTTTGGTGGGATATAAAATCATTGGAATATTTTTCAATTCATCCGTTGGCAATCCACAGGAATATATTTTTTCATCTCAGGGAAGCATTCCGGGCGGACTCTTTTTTGCTGTTTTTTTAACGGCTACCAGATATTTTGAAAAAAGAAAATATGCATTGCCAAAACCTGAAAGCAGAAAGATAAAAATATGGCCTCACGAACGAGTAGGAGATATTACAGTTTATGCAGCTATTGCGGGTTTCATTGGTGCAAAAATTTTTGATAACCTAGAGAATTGGGATCGTTTCATCACTGATCCGATCGGAAATCTTTTGTCTCCAAGTGGATTGACTTTCTACGGCGGACTTATATTAGCAACAATTGTTATCATCCGATTTGCAAAATCTAAAAAGATTGCAATACGTCATTTGGTTGATGCAGCAGCTCCTGCATTGATGATCGCCTATGCAGTTGGTAGAATGGGATGTCATATTGCAGGTGATGGAGATTGGGGGATTTTCAACAGTGCATATAAAGTAAATGAGCAAAATAAAATTGTTGAAGCAGGATCTTGGGAGTTTCATCAGGTAATTATGGATAACCAGGATTTTGCAAGAATACTCGCTGCAGAATATGGAGATCTAGATAAAGTTCCACATGCTTCTTTTAAAGGACTCTCTTTCCTACCTAATTGGTTCTGGGCTTATAACTATCCACATAACGTAAACGAACAGGGCATCTTAATGAAAGGATGTGAAGGACAATATTGTTATCAAATGTCGCCTCCTGTTTTTCCAACTACGCTATATGAAATCATAGCATCTGCACTGCTTTTTGTCTTGCTTTGGGCGGTTAGAAAAAAATTTAATGCACCTGGACAATTATTCGGTCTGTACCTGATGTTAAATGGGATAGAAAGATTCCTAGTTGAGAAAATTAGAGTCAATACAACTTATGATATTTTTGGATTTCATCCGACACAGGCAGAAATCATCTCAACTTTATTGTTCCTGATTGGTGCCTGGATTTGGATTGACTCAAAGAAACGTCACACATTAAAAACCGTCTAAACGTTTTTTATGCCATCATTTGATATTGTAAGTAAAGTAGACCCACAATTGTTGGATAACGCAGTAAATGTCACCAAAAAAGAAATCACCAATAGATTTGATTTCAAGGATACAGTTGTAAACATCGATTTAAATAAAAAAGATTTTAAAATATCACTTGAAGCTGCTGATGATATGAAGATGCGTCAGTTGATTGAAGTATTGATTAATCGTGCCAACAAACAAGGAATTCCACCCATCGCTTTTGATCAATCTAAAGCATCATATCAAAGTGGGAAAACAGTGAAACAAGAGATTCAGGTCAAAAACGGACTCAAACAAGAAGATGCGAAAAAGATCACCAAGATGGTGAAAGATTCATCGCTTAAGGTTCAAACCCAAATAATGGATGATATCATCAGAGTAACTGGTAAAAAGATCGATGATCTTCAGGAAGTTATACAAGCCTGTAAATCAGCTAATTTTGACTTCCCGCTCCAGTTTGAAAACATGCGCAGCTAAGCGTTTTAGTTGGATTTTACCTTAAAAATCCCTACATTTGCACCCTCATTAAAAATTGTCATGGCAAAAACCATGCAGCCTAAAAATTTCTAATATGAAACAAGGTATCCATCCAGAAGATTACAGATTCGTAGTATTCAAAGACATGAGTAATGGAACAACATTCCTTACCCGTTCAACTGCTCCTTCAAAAGAGACATTAAAATGGGAAGATGGTAATGAATATCCACTCATTAAGCTTGAAATTTCCAACACTTCTCACCCATTCTTTACTGGTCAGAATGTATTGGTAGATACAGCAGGTCGTATCGATAAATTCAAGAAGAAATACGCTAAGAAATAATTTTAACCCTCCAAATGGAGGGTTTTCTTTTACATTTATCTCTATTTCCTTGCATGCGCTTACACTTGGATAATACAGGCTTGGATGTTAAATTTTTTCCACTGACTTCAATTAAAAAATTTGAAGATCTGAGAACTGGTTTATTCTCATTTAAAGAGCGGTGGTTGAAATTGGCTGAAAAGCAAAATTATCCACTCGAGATTATTGAAGATTCAACTAAGGCAGATAAAACCTTTCCATCAAATTTTATTCCATCAGCAGATCTACAGCTGACAGATTTTTTTGATAAAAATTCGCATTTAAAAGATGCATTTATTCATATTGAAAAGCTTTGGCACCTCACAAACGAAAATATAAATTTATTAAAGTCCGATATTGATTTATTGAATTTGAATCTTTTTAATGATCGAAATGCGTCAATTCAGCAAACAGGGAAAAATCCCTTATTCATACATCAAACTGCAAGAATTGAACATTGCCATGTTGATAGTTCAGATGGACCAGTAGTAATTGATGAAGATGCACACGTGATGTCTGGTGCCATGTTACGGGGACCAATCTACATTGGTAAAAAAGCAGTAGTGAAAATGGGAGCTACATTATACAGTGGCACGAATATCGGTCATCAATGTACCATTGGCGGAGAGGTAAAGAATTCAATCTTTCACTCATTCTCAAACAAAGCTCACCACGGATATATAGGAGACAGCTACATCGGTTCATGGTGTAATTTGGGTGCTGGAACAACTGGTTCAAATCTGAAGAACACATTTGGTCCAATTCGTATTTGGGAAAATGCATTGGGTCAGTATTCAGACGGGCCAACAAAAGCTGGTGTTTATATGGGCGACCATGTTAAAACAGCAATCAATACATCTTTCTCTAGCGGTACAGTAATTTCATCTTTTGTAAATATTTTTACACAAAAAAATCTTCCTGTCCCTAAGTATGTTCACCTATTCTCATGGGGTATCGATGATCAAAAATTTTATGATCTTGAAAAATTACTTGTTGAAATGAGGCGCTGGATGAAAATGAAAGATCAAAATTTGTCATCGAATGAAAGAGAAGCTATTATTTCACTATATAAAAGTCATATTAAATGAGAAAACAGATCGCAGCAGCAAACTGGAAAATGAATAAGACACTCGAGGACGGTAAAAAGCTTTTAAATGATATATTAAGTGGAGTTGGAAGTCTACATGAACATCAACAGGTGATTTTTGCAGTTCCTTTTCCATATTTAATCCAGTGCAACGAAATGATCAAGGGCAAAAAAAATCTCTACATATCCGCACAAAATTGTCACCATAAAACCTCAGGCGCATATACTGGTGAAGTATCAGTTGATATGATTCATTCAATCGATATAAAATATTGTATAGTTGGGCATAGTGAAAGGAGAGAGTATTTTGCTGAAAGCAATGCCATGCTCGCTGAAAAAGTAAATCTATGTCTTGCAAAAAATATTATACCCATATTCTGTTGCGGTGAGCCTCTTGATATTCGTGAAGCAGGTTCACAAAATGCATTTGTTGAAAAACAATTGGAAGAATCTTTATTTCACCTTGATCAGGAAGCAGTGCAAAAAGTTGTAATTGCTTATGAACCCATCTGGGCAATCGGTACAGGTAAGACTGCAAGTTCAGAACAGGCACAGGAAATGCACGCACATTTAAGAAATGTTATTGCAGGCAAATATGGAAAAACAGTATCGGAAAATATTTCAATTCTTTATGGTGGAAGTGTAAAAGGAGCTAATGCCAATGAAATTTTCTCACAACCTGACGTTGATGGAGGATTGGTGGGAGGAGCTTCCCTGATTGCTGAAGAATTTCTTCAAATAATTGCTGCACTGAAATAATTATACTTTCAGTTTCTCAACCAACTGAATGTATTCTAACATTGCATCCTCAGATGATTTGCCTTTTAAAGAGAGCCATGCTTCATGCTTGGCCTTTTTAACAAAATCAAATGGATTATCAGGAGCGCTTTTCAAGTTATCACCTTCAGTTGCTTGTTTGTAAAGGGCATATAACTGTAACAAAGTGTCGTTACTGGGTCTTTCTGAAAGGGATTCTGAATCTTTAACTGCTTTTTCGAATAATTCTCTGTTCTCCATAGAGGTGCTAAAATACAATAATTGATTAACTTCGCAGCCTCAATGATTAGGGATTTTCACCCCAATTACTGATATTTTCCATGAAGCACATAAGAAACTTTTGTATCATAGCACATATCGACCATGGTAAGTCAACCTTGGCGGACAGATTATTGCAAAGTACCAATACCATCAGCGAAAGAGAAATGATGGATCAGGTGTTGGACGACATGGATCTTGAGCGTGAAAAAGGAATTACGATCAAAAGTCATGCTATTCAGATCAATTATAAACATACTGACGGGCAAGCGTATACGCTTAATTTGATCGATACTCCTGGCCACGTTGATTTCAGTTATGAAGTAAGCAGGGCATTGGCTGCATGCGAAGGAGCTTTATTGTTGGTAGATGCTACACAGGGTATACAAGCACAGACTATCTCAAATCTTTATCTGGCAGTTGATAATAATCTTGAGATCATTCCAGTAATCAACAAAATTGATATGGATGGTGCAATGATTGAAGAAGTGAAAGATCAAATCATTGAATTGATTGGTTGTAAGCCAGAAGAAATTTTATTGGCCAGTGGAAGAACAGGAATTGGAATTGAAGCTATTCTCGAAGCAATTGTTCAACGAATACCATCCCCAAAAGGTAATCCAGATGCCCCATTACAAGCCTTAATCTTTGACAGCGTTTTCAACTCATTCAGGGGAATTATTGTCTATTATAGAATATTGAATGGATGTATCCGTAAGGGAGAGAAAATAAAGTTTATTTCAACTAACATGGATTATGAGGCCGATGAAGTTGGTATTCTTAAATTGAACATGCAGGAACAAAAAGAGGTAAGATGTGGAGATGTTGGATACCTCATCACAGGGATTAAAAATGCAAAAGAGGTTAAAGTTGGTGATACCATTGTAGATGCAGTTAATCCTGCCGAAGCAATCAAAGGTTTTGAAGAAGTAAAACCAATGGTTTTCGCTGGAATTTTTCCTGTGAATACAGACGACTTTGAAGAATTAAGGGATTGTATGGATAAGCTTCAATTGAATGATGCTTCTCTAACATACGAGCTTGAAACTTCACAGGCATTGGGATTCGGTTTCAGATGTGGATTCCTAGGACTCCTGCATATGGAAATTATTCAGGAACGTTTAGAACGTGAATTCAATCAAACTGTGATTACAACCGTTCCAAACGTAAGCTTCACTGCTTATGGAACAAAGGGGCAGGTAATTCCAGTGAACAATCCTTCAGAAATGCCTGATCCAACCCAAATGGATCATATTGAAGAACCATTCATCAAAGCTCAAATCATTACCAAACCAGAGTATATTGGTAATATCATGACCCTTTGTTTAGGTAAACGTGGAATGCTTATCAATCAGAGTTATCTGACTCAAACAAGGGTAGAATTGATTTTTGAAATGCCGCTGACTGAAATTGTATTTGATTTTTATGATAAACTAAAGAGTCAAACAAGAGGCTATGCCTCATTTGATTATCATCCTATAGGATACAGAGAGAGTGATATTGTGAAAATGGATATTCTGCTAAATGGTGATAAGGTCGACGCTTTATCTGCTTTAATTCATCGCAGTAGAGCACAGGATTTCGGACGAAAGCTTTGTGAAAAATTAAAAGAATTATTGCCGCGCCAACAATTCCAAATTGCCATTCAAGCTGCAATTGGGGCTAAAGTAGTTGCCCGTGAAAATATATCTGCAATGCGTAAGGATGTTACAGCAAAATGTTATGGTGGTGATATCAGCCGTAAACGCAAGCTACTTGAAAAACAAAAAGAAGGTAAAAAGCGTATGCGTCAGATTGGTAATGTAGAAGTTCCACAAGAAGCATTCCTCGCTGTTTTAAAGCTTGATGATTAATTTCCTTTCTTTACTGGTTTTTTAGCAGGTAACTTGGATTCCGTAACTGGTTTTATTACTGGTGCCTGACCATCTTCTAATTTAAAGTCAAATGGTTTTTCGATATATAACCATTTCCCTTTATTCCATTTAAAAGCTTCATAGTCGCCATCTGGAACAAAAGTTTCTGGTCTTGTTTCTTCATTGGTCTCAGAGATCAAATGATCAAAAATCAGCATATCTGACTCGTCATCATATTTAATACTTGCATTTGCATTCTTTTTGTATTCAATCCAGTATCTTGTTTGATGTTTATTTTTTAATACACTGTTACTAAAATCAAAACTTTTTGCTCCAAAAACAGGTTGTTTGGTTTCATTAAAAGAAAGGATTTCAATGATTTTTCTTGTGCTCAATCGATTATGTTCATCATACCCAAGTAAAGTGTAATATTTCTTTTGATTTTCAGTGTGTAATACAATCTTATAATAAATAGCGCCAATCCACCATTCGTTATTGGTTATGGTATCTGCCTGATTTTGAATTAAAGTACTTCTATCAATCAAAGGGTAAAGCTTCAACACCCCATCAGTAGTTTTCATTTGAATGGCACCATGTCGCCTGTGAATGTTTTCGTCCTTACTTACTTGCCAAGTGAAAATGCGGAAATTGCTATCCGGACTATACAATCTTGATATGGTTGAAAGAGAGTCAAACGGATAATCAAATGAATGGGGTATTTGTAAAGCTCTTACAAGCATTCTTGTAAAATGACTATCTGCCCTGAAACGCTGCTCAGCAAATTCTCCATTGACAATTAAATTACCTTGAATTTTTAAAGAATCTTCTTTGATGCTAAATAAGTTGTTTTGATTTTGTGCAAACAGAGGATTACAAAAGAAATGCAAAGCAGGTATTAAAAATATGTAGATGAAACTATTTGATTTCATTTTCCAGTGCAAATAATTGTGAAACAAATGTAGGCCAGCTAAATTTTAATTTTTCTCTCTTTAACGATGCTAAAAAGTAACCATCTTCTTTCTGAAAAAATTCATCAATATGTTCAGCAATGGATTGACTGTTTGGTTCACATACAAGTCCACTTTCTCCATCTTTAACCATTTCTGGTAATCCACCTACATTGGTTACAATCATTGGAATTTCAAAATGATAGGCGAGGGGAGTTACGCCGCTTTGCGTTGCTTTTTTATATGGCTGTACAATTAGATCTGCTGCACAACAGTAATATTTTACCCATTCGTCTGGTATGAAATCATCAATGATGATAACATTTTTTTCAATCCCTGATTTCCTTATTTTATTGATATAGAAATCTTTTTCATGATAAAATTCACCAGCAATCAGCAATTGAATGGATTGATTTTGTATTAGAAGATTTGACATTGCATCAATGAGTAAATCCAATCCTTTATATTCTCTGATAAAACCAAAAAACAATATAATTTTTGAATCTGATGGTAACTTTAAATATGATCTGGCAGAGAGTTTCTCTATTTTCTCTCCAAAATTATCATAAAGAGGATGCAATACCTGTTGATGTGGTTGATTAGAAATAAAATGTTTCAAATCACTTGTCACCTTTTTACTCATGGTAATAAAACCGTCAATCTTTTTTACAAAGTATTTTGTCAACAATTGATCGCCAAATCTTTTTTCATGTGGTATGATATTGTCGGCAATACAGATAATTTTAGCTGATGAATTCTTTTTGATTATTCTTGCTATAGACCCTAGACATAATGCCATGAAAGGTATCCAGTATCGAATGATGATTAGATCTGGATTTTCTTTTGCAATTAATCTTCCAACTTTGAGCCAGTTCAAAGGATTAATAGAATTGATAACTGACTTTATGGTTAGATGATTGGGGGCAGGTCGATCTGCGTATTGTGATTTTCCTGGGAAAAATATAGATGGGTATTGTAATGAAAATGAATAAATGGTTACATCATTTCCTTGCTCTTGTAATTCATGAGCCAATCTTTCATTGAAAGTTGTAATTCCTCCACCTCTCAATGGAAATGCAGAACCAATAATGATTATTTTTTGCACAGATTAATTATTGAATCCAATTTCTTTTTCAATATTATAATTGTTTCTATCTGGTGCTCCTCTGGAAATCATTTCACTGATAAAACCTGCTAAAAAAAGTTGTGTTCCGATAACCATTGCAGTGAGTGAAATATAGAAAGCTGGACGAGTAGTGATTGAATAATCAAAATCTATCAACTTGGAAATAATTAAATAAGCGCTTGTTGAAAATCCAATTAAAAAAGCAAACACACCTAATAATCCAAAGAACTGCATTGGTTTTTTTCTGAATTTACCAATGAACATGATGGTTGCCAAGTCTAGGAAGCCATTGATAAATCTTTCCCAGCCAAATTTTGAATAACCATATTTTCTTGCGCGGTGCTCAACTTCTTTTTCGCCAATTTTTGTAAATCCTTGCCATTTGGCAAGCACTGGAATATACCTGTGCATTTCACCATAAACTTCAATACCCTTGATTACCTCATTTTTATAGGATTTCAATCCGCAGTTAAAGTCATTTAATTTGATGCCCGACATTTTACGGGTAACTGCATTGAAAAATTTAGAGGGAATATTTTTTGTAATTACATTATCAAATCTTTTCTTTTTCCAACCACTTACCAAATCAAATCCATCTTCTTTAACCATTTTGAATAGGGATGGTATTTCATCAGGACTATCCTGCAGATCTGCATCCATTGTAATAACTACATCACCCTGTGCCTGTCTGAATGCAACATTTAATGCTGCAGATTTTCCATAATTGCGTTTGAATTTAATGCCTTTAAATCTTTGGTCTGCATCTGCAATATGATTGATGACGCTCCATGAGTCGTCATTACTCCCATCGTCAACCAGAATAACTTCATAGCTGAATTGATTATCCTGCATAACACGTGCAATCCACTGCGTTAATTCAGGCAATGATTCGGCTTCGTTTTTAAGTGGTATAACAACTGTAATGTCCATTAGAACTCTAATTCAGGTTTTTTCTTTTTAATAATAGCAGAAACTATCAAAGCCTCGATAAAATATAGTATGCAAGCATAAGCAAATGATTTTAGCAATGAGCCAAATGAAAAGAGATCCTGTTCCGCCATTTTATCCATTGCTTTTTCCATTTCACTTTCTGGAACTTTGAACCTTGCCATCGCCTCCTGAGCTTTCTCAATAGTCAATTGTTTCATTCTCTCTGCAAA